>JAGYMN010000139.1 GCA_018400395.1 Actinomycetota bacterium | reverse complement strand
TTCTTTATATTCCAGGGAGCAACTCCGCCACCTTCATTATTGAGGATGTGGACTCCACTGTATTTTTCAGGCCATTCATCCAGGTATTTCTGATCACCGAATTTACCATCTTCATACCTGTTATAGCACCAGTCAATACATTGGTCCGCCCAGGTGCTCAGTATCGACCGGCTTTCATCATATGTGTTAAAGTAGACAAACTGTACACAAAATTTTCCCGCACGTTTTTCTTCATATATCTTTTCAAGCAATGAATACCTGTGTTCCGTTATTAGTGAAGTGCTATCCGGGGTCAATTCAGACAGCAGCAATGCCGGGTCATCATAGAACTTCAGGTCAGCATCAATATATGTGCAGTTCTGAACATTATATTTATCAAAGACATACTTAATGATCCATGGTGTACTGGTCCAGCAATACTCCGCTTTGGATCTCTCATTTTTGATTTGCAGCAGTGCAGGTGTTTCAAACTCTTCCAGGGAAATTACAGTTGTATTATTGATGTTCAGGTCTGTAAGTATACTATATGACAGGTCATCAAATGCAAAAACGTATAAGTGAAAATCCCTTGCATTTCTTAGCAGGGAATCAATCATTATAAGTCCACGGCTGAGGTAATACGAATCAAAAAGAGTACAGTAATAATTCATTTATTGCTTCTCCTGAGGTAAAAGGATCCCTTGAATTCTGATTTGATATTTGCTTTGTCAAGGGCTTCAAATTCGAATTCAAGAAAGTAGTTATCTTCAAAATATTTTCTAAAAGCACCTTCGTTAAAAAACCAGCAGGGATAACTGGCTTTATAGATTTTAGGATGTACTTTCTGGATTGTTATCCTGTCATCACCTTTGATAAATGGCGTTCTGTCGATAAAAATACCAGCAGGGTTAGTTGCAAGTAATTTGTCAAGAAGAGCATATGGATCCCGGATGTATTGCAGGACACTTGACAATATGAGAAGATCAACTTCCTCTTTATACTTGCAATCCCCGATCTTATCGTAAAAATGCAAGGTTCCATCCTCAAAATTTTCTTTTCCTTCTTTAACAAATTGCTTCTGTTCTATAATACACCAGTTTGATATTTTGTCTCCCACATTAGGCCTGTTCTGAAAATAGGTGCTGCCCAGTGAGCCACCAAAATCAATAATATTTAGTCCTGATTTCTTCGATTTAAACATTGTATTGACGGCTTTCTCAAGAGGTCTTGAACATTCAGGTGCACTATACAGTACAGAGTCTCTTTCGTATGCTGCTTTGCCGTCTCTCACCTCTCCGGCAGCTTTTTTAACCTTCTCAAATATAATTTCAGAATCGTATCCCGTGCATTTCTTTTCTGCTTCCTCCCAGCTATTATAATCGCCATGCCAGCCGTAAAAGAATCCGGTTATATACCTTATAATGGGATCAGGGAGTATTTTTTTAATAAAATCTTTCACGGTTCTCGTATGTTTGCATCAGGAAATCAATTACTTTTTCTGCCTGTTTATCCGGCAGGTACTCCATGTCTTTTATTCTCTGAATGCATGCCTTACTTATTTGATCACCTTTTTTACTCATGATGCTCTTCCAGGTAATAATTTTTCCGGCAAGGTCCATTTCTGAATTATCAGTGAAGAGGTCGCCGTTTACCCCGGGTACCAGCAATTCAAATTCCGGGAACTGGTCTGCAGTGTTATTCGTGGTAATAACTGGCAAACCGAATGACATAGCATGTACAATGGACAATCCTATGCCGCCCGGGTAGACAAAGAGGTCTGACTGAAGGAAGAATTCATGATTCTCTTTTCCATATCTTGCATCGGTGAAAACTATTTCATTTTTTATATTATTTTCTTCAGCAAGCTGCCTGAGCCTTTCAATTTCCCCTTCCCCGATAATATAGCACTTAAACTCATTCAAGCCTTTCTTTTTGGCTATACCAAGCGCCTTAATCAGCAGGTCAACTTTTTTTGCCTTTGTTACCCTTCCGCTGTATAATATCGTGAATGCTTCCTTCCTGGCCTTTTTATCCGGATCATAATTCAAAAAGCCGTAATCCTCATTATTGATGGAATTGTTGACCACTGCTATCCTGGTTTCACCGATACCCATTTCCTGAAGTGTTTTCCTTCCGGACTGGTTGTATGCCATTACACCTGAAGACTTTTTATATACGAATTTTCTCAGTAAATAGCCTGTTTTTCCCTGTTTGCCGGCTGTTGCATGCGACCACCAGTAAAATCTCTTTTTACCAAAGATCCTGAAGCGGAAGAAAATAAGAACTGTGTGGATCAGGTGAAAATCAATCCCGGTACAAATAATTACATCAGGCTTGATTTTTTTGATATTACTTATCGATTCTTTCAGGTAGTAAAATCTGTGTCCTAACAGGCTAAAACTTCTATGTTTTGAGATAATGCTGTTAGCTGGTGAAATTCCCTTTATGCCCTGGTAGTTTTCCCCTGCCATATAATACATATCAAACCTGTCGTATTCTGAAAGTATCCTGAATACATCCTTCCTGTAATGCGGAAGGATGGGTTCAATTAATAATATTTTAGCCTTACTTTCTGCGGTCATTGCACAAGGGATCTTTTCAGTCTGGATTCATAACGTAGGACTATGATCAGCATAAGTATTGCAATAGAAGCATAGCAGCATATCTCAATTATCACATATATTTTCAGAAAGGTATTAAAATCAGTGTTTCTGAACAAAACCAGAGAGAAGATGGCAAGGAAATAGACCAATTGCCAGATGCTCATTAATTTAATCCTTTTCATCGAGATAAATATACTGGTAAAGGAAGCAACCAGGAAATTAAAGGCAAAAGACCAAACCAGGAGTCGCGATATTTCACCTGAGAAC
>JAGYMN010000138.1 GCA_018400395.1 Actinomycetota bacterium | reverse complement strand
GGGAGCTTGTTATATTGTTTCCGGACAGACCAGGGCAGAACTTGAAGCACGACGAAAACAAGCCCTGCAGGATATCCGGTATGTAGATAATATGCTTAAACAAACATCAGAGGAGAAATCGGAGACCATGAGTGAGCTGAATATGATAAGAAGAAAGCTTGTTTTGCGTGAAAATGTAATAGGTGGCCTGCTGGAGGAGCAGCGATTGCTGGAAGGACGAATGGAGCTGAATAAGCTTGCTGTGGATCTGATGGAACATGATATCGAATTGCTGATTACAGAGTATGAGAAGGCAATTAAGCATGCTCAAAAGGTGAGCAAAGGAAATCCTGAACTGGCATATATACTGGCGTCAAAAGATCTGAACCAGGGTTATAAGAGACTGAGATATTTGCAGCAGGTAGCTAAATACCGTAGGCGGGAAGCCGAGGTAATAATGGAGCTTAAAACTGAGGTTGAGGAAAATAAGGAGAAACTGGAAGAGGATTTAATAGAGATATCGGAGCTTAAAATTAAAGAGGAGGGACAGAAATTAAGTTTACAGAGAGAACAAAGAAACCAGCGTAATGTAATTAAGAGTCTTAGCCAGAAAGAAAATGAATTGAAAAGGGAGCTTGAAAAGAAGAAAAGGATTGCTGATGCTATTGAAAAGGAGATAGAAAGAGTTATTGAGGAGGAAAGAAGACGGAATGAGCTTACAGCAATGACCCCTGAGGAGAAGCTTATAGGAGATGACTTTTCAAAAAATATGGGACGCCTTCCATGGCCTGTCGAAAGAGGCGTTATCACCTCACAGTTTGGTGTGCATGATCATCCTGTGATAAAAGGTGCAAAGATTAATAATATCGGAGTGGAAATTACAAGCGGAACAAGAGAAATAGCAAGGGCTGTTTTCAAGGGAAAGATCATGAGTGTTTTTGGTATTAGTGGTGGTAATATGGCTGTAATTATTCGTCATGGTAAATTTCTTACTGTGTATCAGAATCTCGTAAATGTTAAAGTTAAACCGGGTGATGAGGTTGATGCCCGGGAATATATAGGCGATGTGTTTTTTGAGGGCGGAAAAGATGGAAAAAGCATTATTAAATTTATGATATACGAAGAAAAGGAAAAGAAGAATCCGGAGAAGTGGCTGGCAAAAAAAAGGTGATAAATGAAACAAAACGTTAATATAGCAGTATAAGGATAGGATAGGTCAATCAGTTATGATTATGAAATTGGAAATAGAGTCTGATATTGAAAATCTGCGCATTATTGAAAGCCGGGTGGATGAAATAATGAATGAGATAGGCATAAAGAAGGATAAGTACGGTCGTATACTGGTAGCTACAATGGAAGCGGTAAACAACGCCATTGTTCATGGTAATAACGGTGATAAGCGGAAACAGGTCAATGTTTGTTTTGAATATAAAAAAATGGCTTTTATAGTAAAAGTTAAGGATCAGGGAATTGGCTTTAACCACGAATGTGTACCCGATCCAACTGCCCCTGATAATATTGAAAACATTCATGGAAGAGGTGTATTTCTTATGAAAAACCTGTCTGATGATATAGGCTTTAATGAAAGAGGCAATGAAGTTATAATGAAATTCAAAATCGAATAGCTTGGCAATAAAAATTTATTACAGGGATGTAAAATTCAGGCTGGGAAAAACAAAGGATATTAAGCAATGGATTGGTGAGGTCATCAGGGCGGAAGGGAAGAAGCCGGGTGACCTCTCTTTTATTTTCGTCGGCGACAGTGAGATTCTTGAAATAAACAAGGAATTTCTGGAACATGATTATTACACTGATGTTATAGCTTTTGATTATCATAATGGTGATATTATTAACGGAGAGATTTATTTAAGCATTGATACCATACGGAAAAATGCTATTAGGTATACAAAGAGACTTAAGGAAGAAATATTGAGGGTAATGGTGCATGGGACCCTGCATTTGACAGGATATTCTGATGATGAACAAATACAAAAGTCAATAATGAGACAGAAAGAAGATCAATACCTGGCGGATTATAAAAAAATGAAAAATGGATTTTAAATATGATATTATTGTTATAGGCGGGGGGCATGCCGGTTGTGAGGCGGCCCATGCCGCTGCCCGAATGGGTATGAAAACCATACTTATTACCATGGACATGACTAAAATGGCACAAATGTCATGTAATCCGGCTATGGGAGGTGTTGCTAAAGGACAGATAGTGAGAGAGATAGATGCGTTAGGGGGATTATCAGGACTGGTGACAGATGAAAGTATGATGCAATTTCGCCTCCTTAACAGGTCTAAAGGCCCTGCTATGTGGAGTCCAAGGGCGCAATCAGACAGAATAAGGTTTTCAATGGCATGGCGGAAAAGACTGGAGGCAGTGGAAAATCTGCATATATGGCAGGACACGGCAACTAAACTGATAATTGAAAAAGGATCGGTAAAGGGAGTTGAAAGCAGTTTCGGTACTAAATTCAGAGGACGTGCAGTGATATTGTCAGGCGGGACCTTTCTTAATGGATTAATGCATGTGGGATATAATACAGTTAAAGGCGGCAGGTCAGGCGATGAAAGTTCTAACGGGATTAGTGAACAACTGGGAGAAATGGGATTTAAAGTTGAAAGGATGAAGACAGGTACCAGCGCCAGGATTGACGGAAGGAGTATTGATTTTTCCAGGATGACTGAACAAGAAAGCGAAAAAGAAGGACGATGTTTTTCCTTTATGAACGATAGAGTAAAAATTAATGATCCCAGGAGCTGTTATATAGTACATACCAATTCAGATGTGCATAAGGAATTGGAGAAAGGGATAAAATTCAGTCCTTTATTCCAGGGCAGAATAAAGGGTGTTGGTCCGCGTTATTGTCCCAGTATTGAAGACAAGATAGTTACTTTCAGTGAAAAGGAAAGACACCAGCTGTTCCTTGAG
>JAGYMN010000137.1 GCA_018400395.1 Actinomycetota bacterium | reverse complement strand
TTGCAAAAAAGCCATGCCCCAGGTTTACAACGCTATCTTTGTTTTCAACTTTCCCCTCAAACATACTTAAATTTGCATTGATAAATATTATTCCCAGAAGCATACCGGAAATGAGATACAGTATATAGAAAAAAATAAGGGATGGTGTTAGCACAAGACCTGCCAGTACAGGGAAAAGCAAAATATAGGTAGTTATTATTATTTTACTGCCCTTAAACTTTCTGCTCAAAAATACAAATGCTATTATTCCCAGAACCTGGCCTATCAAAAAAAAGGTGGTTATAATATTCATGTTTTCAGGTGTTACACCAAAATATTCACTGATATTTATTAAGATCGGGCTTGCCAGTACCATAAAAAATGAAAAGATAAATAGGGCAAGAAAGTTTGGAAATTCCAGTAAATAGTTTATAAAATTATTATTTTTCACTTCTCACCTTCGCATAATATGACAGTATTTAATCTATTGAATTTTAGTGCACTGCGCCTGTTTTTACATCAGCAATCATTATACAGGAAAAAGAGTTAATTTCACTTCAATATAAAATTTTATAGACCGGCAAAACGAATTCAGAAATAAATCCTACCATTCTGGTGGCTGGGTTTTTTCTAATATGTTCCCTTAAACTCCCCGTAATAGTCTTCTATACACTGCTGGTATGGACTTACCGTGGCTTTCTTCTTCTGTACTCTTTGGTGCTTCTTCTTAGTATATATGTGATTATGTCCTATTATAATTAATATATGTAATTATATAGTGGTATATTAAATCCAGATCTTATAAGAAATTTACCTGATAATTTTGCAATAAAGGATATTAAAGCCTTAGCCAAATTTAAACTTCCATTTTGAATAATCTGCTAAATACCCCGAAAAGCATAATACGGCAGCCTTAAGGCTGCCGTATTATATCAGTTATTCATAGTATTTTTTCATATCTTCCAGTGTCATGCATTCATATTCCCCAGCATGTCCTGCTGTACTGAAGCCCTCCATTTTTTCCTTTACTGTACGGTAGACTGCTTCCCTTGCCTCTCCAAAATAAGTCCTTGGATCAAATGCTGATGGATTATCATATAGATATTTTCGTATCGCTCCTGTAATTGCAAGACGCCCGTCTGTATCAACATTTATCTTCCTTATGCCCCTTTTTATTGCTTCTTTTATGCTTTCCATAGGTACGCCCATTGTTTTCTTCAAGTTTCCGCCATATTTATTGATTATCTCTATAAGCTCCGGTGGAACTGATGAAGATCCATGCATCACCAGCGGCATCCCAGGGATTTTTGCCTGTACCGCATTTATGATATCCATAGCCAGTTCCGGCTTTGCTTTAAACTTATAGGCCCCGTGACTGGTTCCTATAGCAAGCGCAAGCGCATCCACACCGGTAAGCTTAATAAATTTTACTGCTTCATCCGGGTCAGTTAGTTTTACTTTCCCTGAACCTACTCCGTCTTCTATGCCTCCCAGAGTTCCGAGTTCACCTTCAACGCTTACCCCAAACTTATGTGCATAATCAACAACTTTCTTTGTAACTTCTACATTCTCTTCAAAATTTGTGGGTGTCTTGGCATCTTCCTTAAGGGAACCATCTATCATAACCGAGGTAAAGCCAAGTCCTATAGCCTGTTTGCAGGTCTCAAAGCTATTCCCATGATCCAGATGAAGAGAGATAGGGATACCGGGATTATCCTCTACAGCAGCCTGTACCATATATTTTATATAATACATATTTGTATAAGCCAGGGCTCCTCTTGACGCCTGAAGTATAACCGGCGATCTGGTCTCTGATGCGGCTTTCATTATTCCCTGTATCTGTTCCATATTATTTACATTATAAGCACCGACCCCGTATCCTCCCTTAACAGCCTCATCAAGAATTTGTTTCATTGGCACCAGTGGCATTTCTTCCTCCTAACATTTATTTGTATTACTTTTTAATAATCATCTTTTTGAACAAAATTATAGAATTATATCACAAAATGATTTTGATTCTAAGTTTATTTTTTACAAGAAAATAGAGTACAGCTAATAATAGTCGTGTTAGAAATTGCTATCGGTCATATAATATCTTTTTTCATTTCTGAAGATATTATTATCGCTTCTGCTACTTCTCTCATAGATTTTCTATTGTTCATAGCAAATTTCTGTATTCTTTTGAAAGCTTCATTTTCTGAAAGGCCCTGCTCCTTCATTATTATACCTTTTGCCTTTTCTATTGCTTTCCTGTTCTCAAGCTCTTCCTTTATTACTTTTGTCTCAACAACAAGACGGTAATTTTCTAGAACTATTGCTGCCTGGTCAGCAACAGTCTGGAGTATATTGGTCTCATATTCACTAAAATTATGCGTCTTAGAAGTATATACAGTCAACACACCTATAACTTTACCTTTCACATGCAGGGGAACACAGAGAAGGGAAGCAAGTCCTTCTTTTCTGGCGATATCCTGATATTTATAATTTTTACTCTCCGGAATATTGTATATGGATACAGGTTTGTTCTCTATTGACACTTTTCCGGCAATACCCTCTCCAAGTTTAAGTGGATTCTTGTTGATATACTCCTTGCTGATACTCTGTGTTGCCCGTATAACAAGCTCCTTCTTTTTTGAATCAAGCAGCATAATAGTGCATATCTTTGAATCCATTACCTCTGCAGTGACTGCTACAATCAGCTTTAAGATATCCTCAAGGTAGAGATCCGAGGTTATCGCTTCACCAATCTTTGATAAAGCTTCTATAATATCACCAGTATTTTCAATTTTCCTATCTGTTCCCTTTAATTCCATAGTATTCATATAACTTCTTGAAAATTTATTATATTATATAAATTTTTAAAATTATATAAAAAATCCATAATTAGATTAAAGTTAAAGATTATGCAGCAAAATTACCTAAGAAAAATATATTTAAAGCCAGGAG
>JAGYMN010000136.1 GCA_018400395.1 Actinomycetota bacterium | reverse complement strand
TTTTTTGGCCAACATTGAAGCCTGTACAGGTGTTAGCTCAGGCACTTTATTCTTCCATATTTGTGTCCTGGCGTGTATATCAGGTACAGGGAAGAGTATTTTAAAAGTAAGTCTTCTTTCGAATGCTCTGTCCAGGTTGCCGGTAAGGTTTGTGGTGGTTATAAGTATACCTTCAAATCTTTCCAGTTCCTGTAGCATTATATTCTGCATTGTGTTGATCGCCAGGTCAGCTGTGGTTCCACGGTTACCCAGTTCCACCCTCCTGGTAAAAAGACCGTCGCCCTCGTTGATAAAGAGTATTGGTTCAATTGCACTGTTTGCAAGAAGAGCCGAGTAATCGTCAAATATTTTTTTTACAACTTTCTCGCTTTCGCCTAACCACTTGCTTTTTGTCTGGCTGAGGTCAACCATCATAATATTCCGGCCTGATTTTTTTGCTAGCTGGTATACGGCTTCTGTTTTACCTGTTCCGGGTGCACCGTGGAATATGGCAGTTATACCCGCAGTCAGGTTATTATTGCGCAGTTCTTTCCTGTATGTTTTAAACCGGGTTTTTCTTATTAGCATTTCGAACGGACGCAATTGTTCATTTGTGGAATCCGGGTAAAATAATTTTTTTACTCTTATGTCAGCGTGCCTGATAATATCATCCCTTTTCGCTTTATCTGTCAGCAGATCAGGATAGGCTTCGAAAAGTATTATTGAGGGTGAACCGTTCATGGTCATCACTTTCTCATCCATGAATTCTGATATTTCCACCCTGAGCATACCCCTGGCAATAAGTTCATGCGTGCCTGCAATAATCTGCTGGTTGTATTTCAGCTGTTCTCCGAGGTCGTCAAATAAAGCGGAAGCGAAAGAGTCGATATTCACATTTATCTGACCCTTAAGCCTGGCGAAACCAAGGGCAAACATTGTTATTTTGCTGTTGATGTCCCGTAGGCTTGTATCTATATATTTCACATAGGTAAGATGCCTGTTGTTTTCAATCATACTTTTTGCCCCCTCGTATAGTTGCAGGGTGCTTATTGATTCTTCTCCTCTGTCGTTGACGAGGTTCGCTATTCTGATTAAGAACTCTGGTAGCTGGCACCTGCTTGTAGTTTGCAGTTTAGAACTGTCATTTGTACGCAGTGCTTCAATAATATTATGCGGCACCTTGAAACCCATGTCATTATAGGAATTCTTATTATCGTTATCGCCATGTTTCCTCTTTATGTAACCCCTGGCTTCAAGAGCCTCCAGTTCATGCATATAGGTAAGCAGCTTAAGGATGCTGCAACCAATATGGCTTGCCATGTTTTCTAATGTAACAAGGGATTGAAGGCTTAGATCTGCCAGGATGGAAAAGAAGATTGTCTGGTTTTTTGTTGTGCCAAGGAAGGAAGACACATTTTTAATATACCCTGTTTTCCCTTTGATAGATGAGAAATCCAATCCGCATCCAGCGGCACCGGCTGAAATATTTTCCAGTCCTGTCAGCAGGTTGTTTTTTATTCTGTTATCCATAACTTGCGTCTTTTAAGTCAGTATACAGAACAGGTCCGCAACCTATTTGCGGACATTTATAAAAAATTCAAAAAACGGTTTGTTGGGATAATATTTAGAGGAAATTAGCTGTGCATTTTAAGGGCACGAGAGTGAATGTTTTTTACCTTTTCTGCCAGGTGTGCCGGTTCCAATACTTTTACTGAAGACCCGTATCTTAATATGCAGTCCATTATGAATTCCTCGGTGACTTTAACATGTAGTTTGACTGTCAGTCCATCTTCGTCATCCCTTATTATTTCCTGTGATCTGTGCAGCATAAGAGATTTAATGTAGCTGGCCTTATCTGATGTAAAGTGCAGTAGTACGTCCTCTGATTCATAACCAAAGGCCATAACACCAACAGCATCATATAGCACTCTGAAGATCTCGTCATAGAAGTCCTTTTCCGGCAGAAAGTACCTGTCACTAATGGTCAGATCTGTTATTCTGTCCACCCCGAATATCCTTGGCTTGTCATCTTCTTTGCCTATTATATACCATCTGTTCCTGTGTTCTTTCAATGTGTAGGGTTGCAGCGTCCTTTCCGTGGGTTTATCAGAGTCGTATCTATGGTGTGAAAATTTTATTTCCCTGTGTTCGTGAATGGCTTCATAAAGGGGTGCCAGCAGTTCTTTTCCCTTAAATCCTTTTGAGTATTCAAATAGAATATATTTATCAATTCTCTCGTTTTCAAAAAGATTTACCAGTTCAAAATGGCTTGATAGTCGTTCTATTGAATCCTTTACCATAAGGAACTCCCTGGCCTCGCCAAAGATCTCTAGCTTATGGACCAGCATCCTGATTATTTTAAGGTCATCCGGGGTTAGCGGGATATCAAATTCCCAGTCCCTTGTATAGCGGTAACACCTCTGGGTATGGTCATATACCAGTGGTGCTTCCCTTTCATATTTAAGAAATCGCAGGTCTTTCTCAACAGTGGAAGAGGAGACCTTAAGGCCTTCATCCTCCAGGCACCATAAGAGGTCTTCAAGGGTTGGATAGCCATATTTATATTTATTCCTCTTAAGCTGGGAGTGAATAATAAGGTATCTCAGGTAAGCATTTTTGTTTTTAGGCATGACTGGTTATAAAAACATAAAGATACAAAATCCGGGTTAAATCCCATTTGTGGTCTGCAGTTCATTACTTGATAATTAACTTTTCATATTGTACCAGTGAATCATAATCTTCCAGGGAGTTTTTGAGGCCTGAAATATATGATCTGAATTTCTTCGGATCACATTTCCCTGATCCCAGCAAGGCAAAACTATCGTCCAGGTCTCTTTCCCTCCCAAGATTCAGTTTCATTATAGCCAGCAATTCTGGTTGAATGATATTTATCTTGTATGAGCCTATGATGGCATCTTCCGGATCGCCCAGTATCATTGCATTTAATTCCGTATTCC
>JAGYMN010000135.1 GCA_018400395.1 Actinomycetota bacterium | reverse complement strand
CTGATAAAAATAGAAAAATACGATGAGATCTACGAAGATAAGATACAAAAAAAGCTATTCAATAAAAATCAGTCTAAAATTTCAAAATACGTAGAACTTTTTGTGGGCAGGAAAGGGTTTTTCAACTTTTTAAAGTACGAACTTATAACCATGCTCTTTCAGAACATGCCCGGTGCGGCCGGGATTTATTTCAGGAACCTTTTATATCCGCTTATCCTTGGAAAAGTTGGAAAAGGAGTAAGCTTTGGCAGAGGCATAACACTCAGGCATCCGCATAAAATAAAAATCGATAATGATGTAGTTATAGACGATTTCTGCGTCCTTGATGCAAAGGGCCTTAAAAATAATGGAATATATATAAAAGAAAATGTGTTCATTGGAAGAGGCAGCATAATCTACTGCAAGGACGGTGATATAACATTTGGAAGAAATACAAATATCGGATTTAACAGTATGATATTTTCCGGAAGCAATGTCAGCCTGGGAGAAAACACGATCCTCGCTTCTTTTGTATACATTATAGGAGGAGGACATGATTACACAAGGACTGATATCCCCATAGCAGAACAGGATAAGCCCTCTCTTGGCATTACCATTGGTGATAACTGCTGGCTTGGCGCAGGGGTCAAAGTATTCGACGGTATAAAAATCGGAGAAGATTCGATCATAGGAGCAGGAGCAGTGGTAATAAAAGATATACCGCCCTTTTCAATAGCAGCAGGTATGCCTGCAAGGATTATAAGAAAGAGAAATCAATAAAAATTACAGATGAATATGGATATCAAAAAAAGACTGGTTTTATTTTACAGGAAAAATAGAAAGGCTATACTGCTGATAATCAGATTAGCCATAAGTATTTCCCTCATCATAATTCTTATAAAGACCCAGCTCAAGGATCTGGATTTAGCTGTTGAGACGCTTAAGTCAGCCAGCAGAAGTCTCCTGCTTCTTGCTTTTTTAACCCATTTTGTGGGAGTATGGATAACTGCCGAGAGATGGCGCATACTTCTAAGGGCACAGGATATAGGCCTCGGCGCAGGCACGCTTTCAATAACAGTCCTTATTGGATTTTTCTTTAGTAACTTTCTTCCTACAACCATAGGCGGGGATATTTACAGGATATATGATTCTTCAAAGAGGGCCGGAACAACCGTAGAAAAAGCCGCATCGGTGATCGTGGTGGAAAGATTATCCGGCGTTGTAAGCGCTGCAACTTATGCAATCATTGCCCTTTTTCTGGGTTTTACTGCCATCGGGGAGCAGTCTGTTATTATTCCCATTGTGATATTCTTTGCCATATCCATTATAGTCGGATTTTTCATAATAAATCCTTCGGTCTTAAGACTCAACAGACTGGTAGACAGGGTCAGGTTTTTGCAAAAGATAAGGGAAAGGCTGAAAAACATATATGACACGTTAAAAACTTTTAAAAAGTTTAAACTGGTTTTACTGCTGGCACTTTTTTACAGTTTTGTACTCCAGTTCATGGTAATACTTAGTTATTACCTTGCAGCCAGGTCCCTTGGTATTGAACTCGGGCTTGTCGTCTATATTTTTATAGTCCCTGTAGTGGCAGTAATTGCAATGCTTCCCATATCCATAGGCGGAATAGGTTTAAGGGAAAACTCGCTTGTTTTTATCCTTGTAGCAATGGGGGTAGTCAATGAAAAAGCTGCCGTATTCTCCCTCATCATTTTTGCCATGTTAATCATTCTGGGAGCACTGGGTGGAATAGCATATATAATAAGGCCCTTTTTCGAAAAGAACACGAATCAGAACATTAATAATAAAGAAGGGGAAGAAAAAACAGATTAAAAATCGAAGATCCTTACTGCTCCCCTGAAAAGCCAGGAAAGATGCTGCTCATAGAACGGTAAGTCAATTATTTCCATAAATATTAGAACTGCAACAAATATAACCAGCGTAAAGAAAAGGTAATATAAAATTTTTAATAATAATATCCTTTTCATAAATCCTATCTTCTGCCTCCAAGAGAATTCAAATACTGGGACACGCTATTAAATACAGTCTGTGCTACAACTTCTGAGCCCTGCGCAGTATAGTGCATGCCGTCATAAAAATACTTGCCGGGATTCTGGGAAAGTGCCGATGCCACATTTATGACAGGTACGCCGTATTTTGCAGATACATCCATTATTGCCTGATTATATCTGGGCCAGTCCGTCTTGCCCGGCCAGCTTATTGGTCCTATTGTATTTATAAATACGGTAGCCCCCATGCCCCTGGCCTTTGCTACAATGGAATCTATGCTGTACTGGAAATAACTGTAACTGATACCCGTATCATTGGTCCCATATGCTACTATGAGTATGTGCGGATGAAGTGGACCCACAGTACTGTCGAACCTTGCAAGACCCTCAAAAGACATCTCTCCGCTGACTGCACTGGCAGCAGTATTATAATCAGCAGCAGGATATGCTGCTTCTAGCTTCTGGTCCAGCCTCTGCACCCAGTCAGACTTTGCTATCAGGGAATCACCCATTGCAACTACGTTAAGATAGGGATGCCCCTGTATATTGATACTTGCCGGCTCTATATCAAACCTTTCGTCCCCGGCAATGACATAAAACTCTGTGGTTATTGTACCGCTCCTGTAATAATAACTATCATTTACGGTCATATTAAAAGTTATCTCTTTAGACTGTCCTACCTCGAGACCGTTAAGTGTCCATATAAGTCCCCTTATATCGTCGCTCCACTCTATGCCCTCCACTGTACCTGAACGGCTTACATAAGTGGCAGGTTCGGGAATGGGGCAGAAAAGCCTGTATTCATCAGCTTTCCTTTCTCCTGTGTTTTTTAGGGTAATTTTTACGCTGACTGTCTCACCTACCCAGAGGTATGTACCTCCATTTGCATCCGTAACAGCAGCTGAACTTTCAGAAAGATCCGGGAACAGCCTGACTACATCAACAGTTTCTTTCTTATTCTTTGCCTCTCCCTGATAGAAGACTTCAG
>JAGYMN010000134.1 GCA_018400395.1 Actinomycetota bacterium | reverse complement strand
TGGCAGCATTTAGTGCCGGGGGAGCCCTTTACCTGGCAGAAAAAGCCTTTGATATTTATTTTCTTCTTATAGCAGTCCTGGCGATTATCGTGATTTTTAACCTGATACGCTTATTTAACCGGTCAAATGAAGAATTATCATTTTTCCTCTCTTCAGTACTTAATGAAGATTCATCGCTTGTTTTCAGTGAAAAAACCGGCAATAAGAGCTATGACTCCCTCCACAGATCCATAAACAGGCTAAATGATCAGATAAGGGATGCCAGGATGAAGGTAATAGTCCAGGAAAAATTTTACCAGGCAGTGGTTGAGAATAGTTCGAGCGGACTGCTAGCTTTTAATGACAAGGGCATAATAAGGCTGGTCAACACCAAAACACGGGAGTTGCTTGGAATAAATCATCTTCATAATATCAAACAACTCCAGAGGGTGAACAGGAGGCTGATCGAAGCATTGCAGAGTATCAAACCCGGGAATAAGCAATCCCTGAATATAATAATTGATGATATAAATGTGCATCTGTCACTTACAGCTGCAGAGATCAGGCTGAAGAATGAAGAGATTAAGGTTATTGGCATAAACGACATCAGCCACGAAATCGATAAACAGGAGATTGAATCATGGCAGAAACTGATAAGGATACTGAATCATGAAATAATGAATTCGCTTGCACCGATTACATCCCTTAGCTCAACCATTTCAGGTTATTACAAGGAAGATGGTAGAAAGAAAGAACCGGGCAAAATCGACAAAAAAACAATAAGTAATACTTTGAAAGGCCTTTCCATAATCGAAGAACATGGCAAGGGCCTGATTAATTTCGTCGATTCATACAGGAGTCTCACAAAGATGCCTGAAATCAAGCCAGTGGAACTGCCCGTAAAAGATATATTCGAGAGTATAATTATACTGGCAGCATCACTGAAAGAGGAAAAATACCCGGACTTAAATTTATCGCTTAACAATACAGTGGAACCCGAAAATCTTGTAATATGTGCCGATGAGAGTCTTATTACCAGAGTGCTCTTCAACTTGGTAAAGAACTCAATGGAAGCCATAGAAGATACTCTGGACCCATCTGTTGAGCTGCATGCAGAACAAAACAGGGATGGAAAAGTCATAATAAAGGTCAGCGATAACGGACATGGTATCGACGAGGACCTGGTCGAAAAAGTATTCGTCCCCTTCTTTACCACACGCGAGAAAGGCAGCGGTATCGGTCTCAGCCTGTCACGCCAGATCATCAATATGCACAAGGGTAATATCAGTGTAAAATCAACCCCCGGTGAAGGCACAATAATGATCATAAGTATCTGACAACTATATCAATAATATCTTATACCCATAGGTAAAATTTCAGAATTCAACTGAAATAATGCACTGCTCCCGGATAGCACCTTATTGACCTACTCAATGTGGTTCACCATAAGTATTAAAACACAACAATTATGTAATGTTTTAATACACATTTGGCTCCAAAATGCAGTAAGAGTTTAGCCCAGTAGTCTCATTATCTTACATTTAGTGTTTTTGGCAGGAGAATTGGCCTATAACTGACATTAGTTATCGACGAAATATGACTGAAGAAAGTAATACTGTGACTATTGTCGAATAGATGATATTACAATCAATAACACAAATCTTCAATATGCAGAAGGCAATTTTTAGAACATTTATCAGGAAAATCCAGAAACATAATTACCTGGATATTATTAACCAGACAGGACTTGCTGTGGGTTTTGCGGGAGCATTTATACTTCTACTGTATG
This sequence comes from Actinomycetota bacterium, assembly GCA_018400395.1. Classification (GTDB taxonomy): domain Bacteria; phylum Actinomycetota; class Humimicrobiia; order Humimicrobiales; family Humimicrobiaceae; genus M55B120. The sequence continues at coordinate 1,234 of JAGYMN010000134.1, read as the reverse complement.
TATTTAACGAACTTAGCTATAATTCCGGCATAAAGGCCTCAGACAATGTGTACCGGATAAATACCGAAAGCAGCATATATAATCTTAAATATTCTGTCACCCCCTTTGTCCTGGGGGACAGACTTGAGGATGATTTTAAGGATAGAATTGCGCTATCAAGAGTGTTCAACCTTCATAATTCAGCGATCAGAAAGGGCGATGAGTATATAAATGAGGACGGGATATATTGTGCTGAAAATCCTATATTCAAAATAATGGAGATCAGGCTTATTGCCGGCAACCCGGATGAACTGCTAAGTAATCCTGAGGATGCAGTATTATCAAAAAAGGCAGCACGAAAATATTTCGGTGATGAGATGCCCCTGGGTAAAACACTGGAATTAGAAAACAACGGAGATATCTTTTATTTTAATGTCAGGGGAATATTTGAAGACACAAAGGAAAACTCGAGTTTCAAGCCGGAGATTCTACTGCCAGTAGAAGTTTCTCTTGATCAAATGGATAAACTGATTACATCATCAAGTGATGAACCCCTTGGCAAAGACTATTATGCTGATTCCTGGAGCATGTTCTTCTTTTATACCACATACCTGAAACTGGGAGACGGAATATCTTCGGATGATCTGCAAAGACAGATTGACAACTATGAAGGTAAGCATTTCAGCAGTGACCTTGGACTGTCATTTGACTTACAGAATTATAATGATATTTACTTTAACTCCTCGGATCTTGTAAACAGCGGAAGCAATGGTGACAGAAAAACGGTGCTTATATATGCGATGGTAGCATTCTTACTGCTTCTGACAAGCACAATCAACTATGTCCTTTTATCTACTGCCGGTCTTGTGAAAAGAAGAAAGGAGATCAGCCTACGCAAAGTTAACGGTGCACCAGACGGATCAATCGTCAGGCAGATCATGGTTGAAACAATAATCTTCTCTTATTTTGCTGCAATAATCGGACTGCTATTAGCCAGGATAGCGCTGCCTCCCCTAAGCACTCTTCTCTTCGGGAAAACACTGAATTTTGCATTATTTACAAATTTACCCTTTGCATTTTCCGTTTTCTTTCTTCCTCTTATCATCGGTCTTCTGTCAGGCTTGTATCTTTCGGTAAAAGCAACAAATAAAAATGCTCTTTCAGTTATTACGCATTCAGAAGAAAACAAGAAGGGCTCATCCGGAATTGTAGTAGTGCTAAACACTGTTCAGCTTGTTATATGCCTGTCTTTAAT
>JAGYMN010000133.1 GCA_018400395.1 Actinomycetota bacterium | reverse complement strand
TTATCTTTAAATGGATTTTTATAACAAAAAGTAAAAAATGGAGGAAAAATGAAAAAATTATTACCGCTGGCTTTGATTATAATGTCGATTGCAGCCGGAGTTCCGGCTTGCAGGGCAGAAGATGCAGTAGGTGCAGGTCTTAGTGCTTTTTTGATAATATGCTATGGAATTCTTGTTATAATCGGCCTGCTTCTTTTCATACTATGGATAATTACAATTGTTGATTGTGCAAAGAGAAAGAGTGGCGAATTTCCGGGAGGGGGAGAAAATATGAAAGTTGTATGGCTTCTGCTTATAATACTCCTGGGATATATTCCTTCAATAATATATTATTTTATGGTAATGAAAAAAATGCCCAGAAAAAAATAGACAAAATCTTTGAATTTATACAGGTACAAATTTAATTAACAGGCCCTGCTGTTTATATCCCGAAAGGCCTGTTAATTAAATTCCAGATACTACTGGTCCTTTTGTTTTTTTCGTGAAGAAAATTCATTTATCAGATTGGAAATGGAAGGGGGAATAATATCTTTTTGCTTTATCATGTTCATAATATTTTTTGGCCCTACTTTTTTTACTACATAACCTGCTATTGCCCCCAGCAGGGCTCCGCCAACGAGATAACCGATATAAATTTTGTCAAAATCCTTTTCTTTATTCATATTTAACCCCGCATATCAAAAATGGTTTTTATACTAATTATTATAACCCAATATAATCAAGTATTCCAAAAATATTTTAAAGATACGGCACGGTTTGCATTATGTTATTTATTAATCTATTATATTTTTCCGGTTTATAAAGCTGATTTACCGGGATATTAATATGGAAAATAATATACCAGGCGTTAAAAGATACAGATTTTTTGATCTTATAGTAGGATTGTTTGTAGCAGTGCTTTTAATTTCCAATATTGCTTCGACAAAGATAGTAGACATATGGAAGTTTACATTTGACGGAGGTACGGTACTTTTTCCACTATCATATATATTTGGAGATATTCTGACGGAGGTGTACGGGTACAGGGAAAGCAGAAGGGTTATATGGATAGGATTTTTTAGCGCCCTTTTGATGGCACTTATACTGGGTCTGATAGGACTTATAAAGCCGGCCGAAGGCTGGGAACTCCAGGATGCATACATGTCAATACTGGGGCAGACACCCAGGATAGTCACGGCCTCCCTGATTGCGTACTTTGCAGGAGAATTTTCAAATTCATACGTTATGGCCAGAATGAAGGTATTTACAAAAGGCAGGTGGATGGCCGCAAGGACCATAAGTTCCACAATAGCCGGGCAGGGAATAGATACAATAATATTTGTCACAATCGCATTTTATGGAATATATGAAAGGAGCCTGCTGGCGGCAATAATAATATCCAACTATATATTTAAGGTACTTATGGAGATTGTATTTACACCGATTACTTATAAAGTAGTAAATGGTCTTAAAAAGGCGGAAAGAGTTGATTATTATGATGTAAACACCAATTTTAACCCATTTAGATTTTTTAAATGATAGTATTATTCTAGTGAGGCTATCGATAGATCAGTCTACTTCCGGGCGGGGATAACGGTAGTGGCCCACGATATTATATTCCTGAAGGACATCTACCTCTTTTACGGTGCCGGACTCTGCAGATATCATTATGACAAGATGGACCCCCTGTTCGTTTTCTCTGGAAGATACAAAACCTCCCAGATCTTTATATGGGTTATCCGGATCAAACTGGAAGAAAAGTATGTCACCTGGCTGCCATAATATATTATTATTCGGGTCTTCATTATCATATTCAACAGGTAGTTCAAAAGCATTTCTTTTGAAAAATTGCTCCTGAAAGAATACATCCCTGAAGTCAATATACTTAATTGCTTCATCTCTGCCTTTGATATCCAACGGGTAATCTTCCCTGTGTTCCGACATGTCTTCATGTATAAGTTCCATAAGGTCAAAGCCGGCTTCCTTTAAAACCATGGAAATAACGTCGGTAGAGATCCATATATTATTGGTCGGGTAACCGCTATCTGGAAATACTTCATAGCCATACTCGATATCTTCATCTAAAAGTTCCAGGAGTGTCAGGACTATCTGTTTTTGTGTCTCGGAGAGGACCTGTTCTTCTGGCCCGTTGCTGTTTTCTGCGGAATCCTGTACTTCCTCCTCACATATTTCACCGTTACCGGTTTCTTCGTCAGCAGCACCGGCAGCAGGAGTGCCCGCATCATCTATAAAAGAATCATCAGGAGGTTCCGGGATTAATTCGTCTTCAGGATACTCAATGGAAGATTGAAAGAGCTTATCAGGAAGCTTTATTATCTTCTGTTCCTGATAAAAATTTTTCAATAGCCAGAACTGCAGAATTGCTATTATAATCCCTGCATAGATAAAGTAACTGTATTTGGTGTTAAAGGTATTTTTTTTTCTTCTTACACGGTTTTTCATCTGTACATATATTATATTAAAACTGTAATAAAATTAAGGATATTTTGATTTTATAAAATTAGCTCCGCAGTGGCATACATCAATATTATGGGGTTCTGATATGCTCTGAAGGTTTTGATGTAATCTACTGGCAGAAGAGTTAAAATATTGTATTAATTATTTATTGTCATTAAAAGGTTCTTCTTTTTCTGCAACCTTCAATTTTTGCTTCTCTTTCAGTTTATCAAGGTAAGAAAGCAAAGGTTCGGTAAATTCAGGGTTTTTTAAGAGAAAATCGGTGATTACGTGTATTCTATATTCAAGAAAATATTCAGGCGGTATATTAAGTCCTTCTGCAATGATTTCGATTGTTCTTACAGGCGGGTGTTTCGTCCTGTTCTTTAATTTACTGAAGTAAGTAAAATTAAGATTTGTCTTGCCGGCAAGTCCCCTTAATTTAACTTTTTTCTTATCAAGAATTTCTTTTAAAGCAATATTAAATTTTTTATTTGAATATTTCATCGGACAGTTATTGTCTAATATTTATTTTTTTATATTAATATACCTGCATATCCATATCTGATAAAC
>JAGYMN010000132.1 GCA_018400395.1 Actinomycetota bacterium | reverse complement strand
CAGGACAGGATGGTTATTATGCAATGCTCTTGGTTCTCTATTTCTTAAACCTAAAATTTATGGTAAAGAAAATATCCCAAAAGAATCTGCTATCTTAGTAGCTAGCCATGCAACAAACCTGGATGGTCTTTTCATAAGTATGTTTATAAAAAAGCAGATACATTTCTGGATACAATATGAAAATGTTTATGAGAAAAACCCAAAACTGCTGGATTCAATAGGAGAAATACCTGTGAAGGTAAAGGAAATAGACATAAAATTCTGGAAGGATATTACTTTATATAAGTCTTTATTTTATCTTAAAAACACAAATGACTTAATAGGTGTGTTCCCAGAAGGTCCAGCAGCATTAACAAATAACAATAAAGTGTACAGGGGGGCAGTAAATCTTGCATGTAAATATAATGAAAAATATGGCAAAACAAAAAAGATTGTTCCTGGTGGTTTGTGGGTACATGATGAAGATAAAAAAAGGTTAGAAAAATACGGAAGCGGGGTAAATCTAAAAAAAGGTATTGAAATAATAAGTGAAAATATCTCTAGAAAAATCCAATACCATGCTCTTTTTGGAGAAGCTATCGAAATAAAAAACTTCAGTCCAAAAGAACAAAAAGAACTTGCCAGGTATCTTTTAAAAGAATGCAATAGTTTAGTTAATATAATTAAAAATTCTTCACCTTCCTATATTTAGGGTAAAAATCTAAATCATGCGTATCTCTTACCAGTTTAAAGATTTCTGCAAAAATCCTATATAATCCAGTAGATAATATATAAAAAATACCCTATCAAAAGTGGGGTCTTTTAACAGCAAATACAGATTACATCAGTTTGTCTTTTTGATATTTTAGAAAATATATTATAAATGTGAATTGTATTAACAATTTTTTATTATCACAACCTTAAACACATCTTTTAGGCATTTTTAGATTATAACTAGACCTATAGAGTAACTCCAACTCTTTTTACCACACAAGCTTGTTAAATAGAACATATTTCTTAAGGTTCATTTGCATTTTTCACTCTTTATAGGCTTATATATAGCTCAATAGCTTCTATAGCTTTTTCTATTGATATGGATAATTGCAGAATGCAAGATTTTATTTTTTCTTCATTTATAATAGATAATGTAGATTGATTAGAATTAATGTTACAAAATAATTACAAACTTTGACAAATATTATAATATATGTTAATGTTACAAAGTAATTACAAACTTTGACAGATACTATAATATGTTAATTTTTGATTTATTACATTCTTACTTAGGAAAGGAGAACTAATTATGGTTGAAAGTAATACTGTAAAAGACTTAGTAAAAAAGAAAGGAAATAAAAGAGAAGATTTGGTTACCGTTTTACAGGAAATAGTAAAGCATGAAAAATTTCTATCTGAGGACAGACTTCTTGAAGTTGCCAGGGAATTTGATTTAGCTCCTGCAGAAGTATACGGAGTAGCGACATTCTACTCATTTTTACCTGTAAAGCCGTTAGGTGAAAATATTATAAAAGTTTGCCAGACAATAGTGTGTGGTATTAAGGGCAAGGATGCGATTCTTAAAGCCATTAAAGACAAATTAAACATTGTACCGGGTCAGACCAGTGAAGACGGTAAATTTAGTTTATTAACTGTCAATTGCATAGGCCAGTGTGACAATGCACCTGCAATGATTATAAATGATAAGCCATATGTAAATTTGACGTATGAGAAAGTATTCAAAATTATTGATGAATATCAGCCATAAAAATCATTAGGTGGGAGGTACCTATGACATCTGATATAAAAGAAAAGAAAAATAAAATTAACTCCTGTAAAAAAAGAGTCAATTTGATATTTAAAGATCAGGATATTGATAAAGTAATTGATAAAATTTTAGAAATGAGTTCGGACAATATAATCGATGAAATAAAAGATTCCGATCTTCGGGGTAGGGGAGGTGCCGGCTTTCCAACATGGATTAAATTAAAAGGCGCAAAAGAGATGGCGAGTGATTCTAAGTATGTAGTATGCAATGCTGATGAAGGTGAGCCAGGAACTTTTAAAGACAGGGAAATTATTGAAAAAGAACCTGAAAAGATTTTAGCTGGTATGACAGCTGTCGCAAAAGCAATAGGATCAAATAAAGGAATTATATATCTACGGGCAGAATATAATTATCTGCTTGAAGACTTGCAAAAAAAAGTAGAATTATTCAACCAGGGGCTGGTCAGACGTGGATTTGATTTTACCGTAGAAATCAAATCGGGAAGCGGTGCCTATGTTTGTGGTGAAGAAACTTCCCTGATTGAATCAATGGAAGGTAAAAGAGGAGAAGCAAGAAATAAGCCTCCCTTCCCTGCGCAATCAGGTTATCTTGGCAGGCCAACAGTGATAAATAATGTTGAGACTCTTGTTTATGTGGGAATAATTATTTCTGACGGTGCTGATAGCTTTAAAAAGCTGGGAACGATGGATTCTAAAGGCGCAAAAGTTTTCAGCGTTTCTGGTGATACCGAAGTTCCTGGAATTTATGAAATTGAGATGGGAATGACACTAAAAGAATTTTCAGACCTTTTTGGAGATAGTGACACAAAGGCGGTACAGGTTGGAGGAGCTTCCGGTTTTTGTGTCCCCAGAAGTAAGTTTGAAGAAACAATAATCGGATTTGAGGGTATTCCAACCGGCGGCTCAATGATATTATTCTCCAGCAAAAGATCAATGTACAATATTCTCCACAATTACTTGGAATTTTTTGTTGAAGAATCCTGTGGACAATGTACCCCATGCAGGGCAGGCTGTCAGCAGCTGCTTAAAGGCATCGAAAGCATAAGACAGGGGATTAAGCCTAAAAATTATATTGAAGATCTTTTGGATCTTGCAAAAAACATAAAGATAACTTCCAAATGCGGGCTGGGACAATCTGTTTGCAATCCGTTTATCTCTATTGTTGAAAATTTTAGAGAAGAAATGATATATTAATTTATAAGGAGGGCAAATGCTAGGAATGGTTAATTTAAAAATAAACGATATTGATGTAAGTATTGAAGAAGATTCAAATATCCTGGAGGCGGCAAAGAAGGTTAATATAAAAATACCTACATTACGCTACCA
>JAGYMN010000131.1 GCA_018400395.1 Actinomycetota bacterium | reverse complement strand
ATTTTTCTTCAAGGGCACTTACAAGCTCCGAAAGTTCCATTACTGATAAATTCTCTACAGAGCTTATTATGTCCCTGACTTTCTTATTTCCACCGCTGGATTCTTTTTTTTCTTTTGTCTTAGCTACAGCCTCTCCCTTTTCCTTTTTATCTTCTATTTTTTTGTTTGTCCCTTTTTTCTCTACCATTATTCCTCCCTGGAATTAATTAATTTTTAACATCTTCTTTTTTTTCTTTGATAGCGCTCAGTACCATAACCAGATTTCTGGTAAGCCCTGATAAGGTATTCAACAGACCTGAAATCGGCGACTGCAGTCTTGAAACAAGTTGAATCAGAAGGGCATCTCTTGTAGGAAGATCAGCTATCTTGTCGATACTGCCAGCATCGACAATCCTGTTATCAATAATGCCTGCTTTAGCTATAAGTGCATCGAGGTCTTTTGAAAATTGTTTGACCACTTTTGCGGTACTTACAATATCTTTCTTTGCTACCACTATGCTTGTAGGACCAGTAAATATTTCTTCAAGATCCATATCAGAAAATACTTCCCTTGCTGCAATAAGACCCAGCGTATTTTTTATTACCTTAAGATAAGAACCTGCCTCGAGAAGCTTGCCCCTTACATTTACAGCATCCTGTGCTTTCAGCCCCGTGTGATCTGTAAAAATTATACCTTCATTTTCCATAAATATCCTTTTTATATCTTCAACAGCATCTATATTGTCTTTTTTTGGCATCCTACCTCCAAATTTCAAAAAATATTCAAAAAATATAAATCGGCCCTTGCAAGACCGATTTATAATCTATACCAGCCTCTGCAGGAAATTAAGCCGGCTGCCGGCACCTGCTTTCCAGGGCATTAAATAAAATCAATATTAAATATCTATGCCTAAGCTACCTCCATCTTTAAACTGGCTGACGGATCAACTTTGATGCTTGGCCCCATTGTCGAGGACAGATAAAGGCTTTTTATATATTTACCTTTGGCTGATGAGGGCCTGGCTTTTAGAATAGCATCCATAAAATACAGGTAATTCTCCAGTAGTTTCCCCTGTTCGAAAGAAACTCTGCCTATAGTACTATGAATAACCCCATTTTTATCTGTTCTGTATTCGAGGCGCCCGCCCCTGGCTTCTTTTACAGCTTTCTCTATTTCAAAAGTCACTGTACCAGATTTAGGGTTAGGCATCATTTTCCTGGGACCAAGTATTTTTCCGATTTTTCCCACGTGCTTCATCATATCAGGAGTTGCAATACAGACTTCAAAATCCAGCCATCCCCCACTTATCTTATCCACAAGCTCTTCGCCACCCGTATAGTCAGCTCCGGCATTTTCTGCCTCTTTTGCCTTTTCACCCTGTGCAAACACCAGTACTTTCGGAATCTTTCCGGTACCGTTAGGAAGAATCAGTGCACCTCTGACTATCTGATCAGCCTTCCTTGGGTCTACACCCAGATTAATGTTTATATCAACAGATTCATCAAATTTTGCATAGTGATGATCCAGTATCCATGATATTGCCTCCTGCGGACTGTACGGTCTGGACTTATCAATATCCTTTTCTTTTTCCAGATATTTTTTCCCTCTTTTCAAAACTTATCACCTTTTATCGTAAAACCTGAATAAATTAATAAATATTTAAGATGCTATCCTTACCCCCATATTTTTTGCAGTGCCTTCGATAATCTTTACTGCAGCATCCAAATCGCGGGCGTTAAGATCCTTCAATTTAATCTTAGCAATCTCCTCCAGCTGCTGTCTGGATATCTCTCCCACTTTTTCCTTATTGGGCTCACCTGATCCCTTTTCAAGGTTTATAGATTTTTTTATCAATACAGCCGCTGGTGGTGTCTTTGTGACAAATGAAAAACTTCTGTCTTTATAGACGGTAAGTACTACCGGTATTATCATTCCCTGCTGGTCACCGGTCTTTTCATTGAAAGCTTTACAGAATTCCATTATATTTACACCTTGCTGCCCCAGTGCAGGACCAACCGGAGGTGCGGGAGTAGCCTGTCCCGCAGGTATCTGCAATTTTACTTTGGTTATTATCTCTTTCGCCATATACTCCTGCCTTCAGTCAAATACTGGTATTATACATTCTAAACAAAATATTTCAATCAAATTATATTTTTGATACCTGGCTAAAGTTCAACTCTACGGGGGTCTGCCTGCCGAATATCGAAACAAGTACCTTAAGCTTGCCCTGGTCAACATTTATTTCTGATATAGTACCGTCAAAGTTGGCAAAAGGCCCCGCAGTAACTTTTACTGGCTGCCCGATCTCAAAATCAGTTTTTGGCCTTGGTTTGCCGGTATCCTGCCTTTTCATAATTTTTTTAACTTCTTCATCAGAAAGAGGCACAGGCCGGTCTTTATTTCCTACAAATCCCGTAACCCCCGGAGTATTTCTGACCACGTACCAGGAATCATCATCCATGTACATCTTTACCAGCAGATAACCCGGAAGGACCTTTTTTGAGGACATCTCTTTCCTGCCGCTTTTTATTTCAACAATATCTTCCTTTGGGATATATATATCAAATATCTTGTCTTCCATATTTGTGGATTCAATCCTGTGCTGAAGATTTGCCTTTATTTTATTTTCATAACCGGCATATGAATTTATCACATACCACCTTGGTCTGCTCATGATACCATCTTCTTTAAACTATATCTTTGCCAGAAGATCTACGACCTGCAGGAAGATAAAATCGTAAACTCCAAGAATTACAGCAAAAATTATAACTGTAACAATCACAACTATTGTATATGTAAAAAGAGCCTTCCTGCTGGGCCAAGTCACCCTTTTTAGCTCATGTATTACACCCCTGAAAAACCCTGAAACATTTTTGGGAATGTTTTTTAAAAAAGTCCACAGATTAAATTTCTGTTTTGGCTTCTGTGGCGGCATCTTCCTATCCCTGGTAAGCTGCCTTTCCATCATAGCCTTTTTCTTATATTTCCTGGACACCTTTCTCTTTGCCACAAATCACCTCTGGTATTTATCCTTTTCAAAGCTGGCAGGGCTGGAGGGACTCGTTCTTTCGTCTCCCTGCGGTCGCTGGCCAGACGCGGACTCCTGCGCTGCGCTTAGTCCGTCCTTTC
>JAGYMN010000130.1 GCA_018400395.1 Actinomycetota bacterium | reverse complement strand
AATAGGACTGTTGCGTGTTGACTTGTATATACCAATCCTTACATATATTTTTGGCCAGTCTTTTCTGAATGGAAGTACCGGAATTGTTTCGCTTTACAGGTTGCGAAATGAGCTTTATGGGCTTGAGCAGGATGACAGCTTGCTTACTGAACGATTCCGAAAAGTCATAATTCATGAACTGGGACATTCCTTCGGACTTATACATTGCCTTAATCCCAGTTGCATAATGAGATCCAGCACATATGTAGAGGATCTTGACCAGAAAAAACTGGAATTCTGTAACAAATGCACAAAAGAACTGGATGAAAGGATACGAATCCAATTAACAAAATAACCGTTAAAGTGTTGAAATTATAATTGCAATGTTTATTAAGGTATTTGTTATTTATTTGTTAAATTTGAGTATACTGGTATTATTACTGCCTACAAGACGTCTTTAAAAATAAAAGATGAATGTTAAACCATTATATAAGTCTGATAATTTAGTCCTTGTTGGTCTTGAGGATGATTTCGTGGAGCCCTGTGTTCTGGATGGACTGGTTAGCACTATTGATCTCAGGGAAAGGAAAGTATTGCAGTCCCCCTGGAGCGGACAGAAAATACTTAGACAGGGAGGGTTCACCCCGATTTTATACCATCAGAAAGATGAATACAGAAAGAAAATCAAAAAATCCTTAAAAAAAAGGATGATAGCAGATATTGAAAAACAGTTGAAATACCCCTCACAGGAGGCAGTTAACTCATTGATCTGGAAACCGACCAGGTTAGTTGAAAACACCATGGGTGGGCAATAAACAGGTTCATCAATCTAATTAATGGGCTGTTTGCTTACTGTAAATTTAAAATGATGGACAAGAAAACAGGCTTAACATATAGCGGAGCTGCACGGATAACTGTTATATTTTTTATAGTCAGTGTCTTGTATATACTGTTTTCTGACAGATTGCTGCTTGTTTTCCTTAGGGAGAATGCAGGTGCTGAGGAAATAAGCAGGATTCAAACCTATAAAGGTATTGGCTTTGTTCTTATCACTTCCGCTTTGATATTCTATCTGATAATGAATGAGCTGAAGCGTAAAGATTCTCTTATTGCAGAAGCCTTGAACAGGCGCCGTGAAATGGAATCAATGACAGAAAGGTATAAATTACTTAACCAGGAACTTACAGAGAGGAATGAATTTATTGAAGTAATACTGGACAACCTTCCCATAGGTGTTGCAATTACTCTTATCAATGAGGGTACAGCAATTTATATGAACAGGGCATTCACTGAGATATATGGATGGCCGGCTGAAGAGCTGACAAACATAGCAGGATTCTTTAAAAAGGTATATCCTGATACAGAATACAGGGCAGAAATAGAGAAGAAGATATCAGATGATATAGCAAGCGGTGATCCGGAACGGATGCACTGGGAAAATATAATTGTCACCGGGCAATCGGGAGAGAAAAAGATAGTGGACGCTTCAAGCATTCCTGTTTTTGAACAAAACCTGATGATATCGACCGTTATGGATGTAACAGATCTTCAACGTACTATTGAAGATAAAAACATGCTTTTCAATTACTCAAGGGATATGATCTGCATAGCCGGCTTTGACGGATATTTCAAGACCATTAACCCTGCATGGGAGAAGACCCTGGGATGGACTGAGAAGGAGATGTTGAGTAAGCCCTTTACTGATTTTATACATCCTGATGAAATTGTATCCACAAAGAAGCAATTTAATGAACTTGTAGTTGGTCAGGAAACGCGGTCTTTCGTTAACAGGTACATTACAAAGCAGGGTGGTTACAGGTACCTTTCATGGAATTCATTTCCCCTGGAGAGTGAGAATAAAGTGTTTACCATAGCCCGGGATATCACTGATTATATTGAGAAGGAAAAAGAGATAGAGTTGAACCAAAAATCCCTGCAGGATCTTACCACAGAGCTTACACTTACAGAGGAAAGGCAAAGGCGTGAGATAGCATCCAACATTCATGATAACCTCAGCCAGTCGCTTGTAATTGCCAGGATGAAACTGTCAGGGTTAAGAACTGATGGGCTGGATGGAGTAGTGGATGATACAATAAAAACCGTTATAGGGCATCTTTCTGATGCGCTTGAAAGCTCAAGAAATATAACATATGACCTGAGTCCGCCCGTTTTATTTGAGCTCGGACTGAAAGAAGCCGTATTGTGGCTGGCGGGAAAAACCGGTTCAGAATATAATTTAAAGATAGACACCAGTCTGGATATAGGGCGAGAAAGTTATTCGGATGATATATTAATATTGGTTTTCAGGACAATACGTGAGTTGATTTTCAATGTAGTGAAGCATGCACAGGCCTCCATGATTAAGATTGATATGAAGGAGAAAGAGGGCAAACTGTATGTAAAAATAGAAGATGACGGAACCGGGTTTGAGCCGGATAGTATTGGTCAGCATAGAAAGAATAAGGGATTTGGCCTTTTTAGTGTGAAAGAAAGAATGCAAAACATTAATGGTGGTTTGAGTATTGATACCGGACCGGGTAAGGGAACCGTAGTTGAGTTTTATTTACCTGTAAATTAAATATTATTCATAACTGATGAGAGCAAAGATTATACTGGTAGATGATCATAAGATTGTGCGTGAAGGCCTCAGAAATGTTATTGAATCTTCACCTGCATACACTGTTATAGCGCAAGCTGATAACGGCCGGCAGGCTGTTAAGCTTGCTGCAGAAAAGAATCCGGACATTGTCCTGATGGATGTGGCTATGCCTGACCTCAATGGAATTGAGGCGGCAAAACAGATATTGAGTATTAATCCTGATATACGAATCATTGCACTGTCAATGCATTCGGACAAACAGTTTGTATCCGGAATGCTTTCCGCCGGGGCTTATGCTTACCTTCTGAAGGATTGTGATTCAGGAGAGTTGATAAAAGCAATAGATACAGTTATGCATAATCAGAAATATGTATCCAATAAAATATCGGGATTGATACTGACGGAATTTATTTCAGAACTGGATGAGGATGACAGCATACTTAGCAATCGGGAAAGAGAGATTCTCCAACTGATAGCGGAAGGCAAATCTTCAAAACAGGCAGGAGAGATACTTTTCCTTAGTTCCAAGACAGTTGATGTCCACAGGAAGAATATTATGGATAAGCTTAAGCTGCACAGCCTGCCAGAACTTA
>JAGYMN010000013.1 GCA_018400395.1 Actinomycetota bacterium | reverse complement strand
AGAAGTATCCTAATAAACAACATTTAATACGAATCTACAGTTGTTGCCATAGGCCCAATGATAATATATTTATCTTATTACAGACTTAAGCGCATATTTTAAGTATTTTTAGTCTAAATCCTGGCTTATAGACAACTTTTTCCTTACAGGCATGTTAGTAGTATTTGATGATTAATCCATGCTTAATTGTAGATATTCCCTTTTTTTACCATTTTTATTATCTATTTATTTTTCTTCCCCTGCTTATTTTCTTCGGGTTCATAATTGCTGAATTCTTCGCATTGTAAAACAGGAAACTTCCGGGGGAATCTACATTCCTTATCATGTACGCATGTAATACATAAGCCTTTATTTTTCATTTGTTTTCCTCTTTTTTCTTATATTACCTGAGTATTTGCTCTACCTCTTCACGCTCATAATCTGTAATATAGGGTATGCCGGAAACAGAAGCCGCATCTCTGGTTAAGGCTACAATGTCTTTCCGGTCTATGTAGTTAAGAGCAAATTTTCTGGCCCCACACATGAGTTGCTTCAGACCCTGTTCCAGCCTCTTATAATAACTATACAACCCTATAGCGGAGCCCGGGATATCATCGGCTCTGTCTTTAAATTCTTTTCTTAAGTCTGTTACCTCTACAAATACTGATTCCAGGTCACTTCCGTATTTTTCAATGGATTTAGGAATTTTGCCGCTGGCTATGCTTTTCGAAAGTGTTTTACCTACCATGCAGGCAGTAATGGGAGACCGGGCCATCCCCACTAATTTGAAATAGGGGGCACCCAGGGCCAGACCTTTAAAAATCTGGTCTTCAAAAGTAAAGCCGCCGGCGATAGCCATGTCAGGTAAATATAAACCTTTGCTATCAAGTTTTTTTGCATAGTTGTATGCCATTCCCTGCAGATAAACTGTAGGAATACCCCACTCATTCATCATCCGCCACGGGCTCATGCCTGTACCGCCGCCGGCTCCATCAATAGTCAATAGGTCAATCCCTCCTTCAGAGGAGTATTTAATAGCTTTTGCAAGGTCAACAGGCCTATAAGCGCCTGTCTTTAAAAATATGTGCCTGGCGCCTATTTCCCTCATACGCCTGATAGTATTTATAAAGTCTTCTTTACCCGGCATGCCTATTCTGGAATGTCTTTCAAATTCTTTAAAATCTCCATGCCTGAATGCTTTTTGAATATCAGGGTCAAGTGGATCAGGTAAGACGATATAACCTCTTTTTTTAATCTCAATAGCCCATTCAAGGTTATCTATCTTAATTTCTCCTCCGATACTTTTGGCACCCTGGCCCCATTTTAATTCAACTGTTTTTATACCCAGCTCTTTGATAGCATATTCCAGAACACCAAACCTTGTATCTTCTACATTTGCCTGGACTACAATCTCACCATAACCGTCCTGCTGCCAATCCCTGTAAAGTTTAATTCTTCTGATAAGTTCAGGGGATTTTACAATCCTGCCGCTGCTGTCGAACTGGGCCTGTGGATCAATTCCACAAACATTTTCACCAATAGTTAAAATAACCCCCGATACTGCTGCTCCAATCGCAAGCCCCTCCCAGTTTTTCCTTGCAATTTCTGTTGAGCCAAGACCGGGTATAATAAAAGGCAACTTTAATTTTATATCCCTGTCTTTTCCAATCGCAGTTTCCAGTCTGACGCTGGTAAAAACAGCTTTATCGCTATCTTCTTCTATCCCGTTTGCCCCAAATGCAGTTCCCATGATATTAAAATGGGAATAATCCAGAGGATAATCTTTCTGGGAAGCCGTGGTCATGTCTCCATAAGGCTGAGGATATATAACCTCGGTACTGCGGTAAGAAGATTTACCGATTTCGCAAAGCCCCGGGCATCCGTCGCTGCAGGTAACACACATGCCGCTAAAGGAACTTATATTATCTCCATATAGATTTTTGGTCCCCGTAGCTGCTGACGAATTTATTTTTGAATAACCCATATCTATCAATCCTCCCTTATATAAATTGGTAAAAGGCAATAAAAAAAGCACAAAATCCCTACCGGCTTCTATGCCGATAAAACTTTGTGCTACAACGCAAAAAGGCTTCTTTGCCTGATATTTAATTTTTACAGTAATATAATAATATTAATATATATAAATTGTCAATTAATCTTTTATCAGGATTTTTATAAAGAAGTACATGCTCCATCTCCGATATCACTAAATAGTAAAATTATAGGAGAAATTGTATCAACAAGGGCTATAGACTAATCTTATGGGATACAAGTAATGCCATCCATTCAGAGGATCATGCTCGGGTACCTGCCTTCCATATTTGGAGTATGTCGGCTTCCCGGATCGGGCAATAGTGATAACAAATTATTATAATCACATCTTTTTCATTGATTTCCCGGGCAGATGAGGATAATTCCTTGCACAATACAAAATGCGATAAATTATGACCTTACCATCAATAAAACGGTAGAATGCTATATAAGGGTTGATAATAACCATTTTGAAATTGAGCTTTTGCTGATGTAGTACACCAGAGATTTCAATGCACTCACCTGTGCAAATGTTCAGAGGACTATTGAAGAAAATAGCAGGTTAAAGATTTAACCTGTAAATATAGGGATCAGTATCTTGACATTTAATACCTACTGATTATACTTATTATTGGTGAAGATATATGAATTCAAAAAAAATAAATATAACCATACCTGAAAAAATCCTCAGAAAAATAAATGAATTTTGTGATGAAGAAGGATTGACAAAGAGCTTACTGATCCGCAAGGCTACTGCATCATATATTGCAGATGTAAGAGAAAAAAAAGAACTTGAGAGAAAAAGAAAAGACATTGAGTGGGCAATTGAAACCTCGAGACTCCTCAGACAGAAAATGGGCGCATTCAAAGACAATAAAAAAGGTTCCGAGATTATCAGGGAATTCAGGGATAAGGATCATTAATATGGATATAGTTCTTGATGCTTCGGTAGCGATAAAATGGTTCAAAGATAAAGATGAGAATTATATCGATTTGGCTCTTTCCATACAGGTAAAAAAGCTGACAGGAGAAGTAGAGATAATTGTACCTGATCTTTTTTTTCTGGAAGTCTTAAATGCTTTTTTAACAAAACCAGCTCTAACCCGGGAAGACATCTCAAATATAAAAGAAAGTCTTCTAAAGATGAATATGAAGATAGTTTACCCTGATTCAAAGATTCTTGGAAAAACTATAGATATTGCATTAAAAAATAATCTGACATTCTATGATGCCTTATACATTGCCACCGCAGAAGCAAACGATGCTATACTCTATACTGAAGATAAGGAAATATTATCCTCCAGAAAGGTTTATGGTTTTATAAGGCATATCAAAGATTATAGTTGATTTACCCGTTGCCGGGCATTTAAGTATTTCTTATACAGCTTTCTATTTCCTTATTTGCTAAACTCTCGGGCCCAATTCCTTTTACTGTCCAGGATACTGATACCTCAATGAGAGCATGGTTTGCCAGTGCCCGGGAGATATCTTTCTCATTATTCTGATATACTCTTTATGATCCGGGTTTATTATTGTTTTCTAGCATAAGTCGTTTATATCATAGATGGTCAATCCGCCAAACTGTCACGGGCTATGTATGAGACGGGAGCGTCTCTGCCGTCAATTGAAACCATGGTAAAGATTGCAAAAGTTCTTAAGAAGAAAGCCCCGGTACACTCCATATTACGGGTGCATAGAAGACTACTATGAAGAGTTTAAAAGAACTTATGACAGAAAATTCAATAAGAAATACGGATACTTAAGGTCCCACATAGAAAAAGTAATATACCAGTATCTTGACTGCGGCATTCTTCATAACGGATTTGCCCGAATTCAGTGCGGCAGCTGCGGTCATGAAAGTCTCCTCGCATTTTCATGTAAGCGACGACATTTTTGTTTCTACTGCCATGCAAAGCGTGTAATAGAGTTTGGTGAGTGGCTCTGCGGAAATATTCTTAAAAAAGGTCTTATCACTGAAGGGACAATACAGCTCATCAGTTCCTGGCGACATACTGGATTTAGCACATACTGCGGAAAGAGAATCTATCCCAAAGATAAGATATCTACAGAGAACCTGGCAAGGCATATCATAAGGGCATCATTTTCCCAGGAGAGCATGGAGTATTATCCGGAAAGGCCTATGGTAACATACGAGTCCAAATACGGGGAAAAGGTAGCTGAGTTTGACCCCCTGGAATGGATGGCAGCACTTGTATCCAATATTCCGGATAGGGGAGCACAGCCGGTGCATTATTACGGCCAATATAGTAATGCTACCAGGGGAAGGCTTAAAAAAGAGGGCAGCCAGCCGCAGTGTTACAATATAGATGATGATAGTCCAAAGACATTGAGCAGGTCCTGGGCAAGGCCCATACAGAAGATATATGAAGTGGATCCGCCTACATGTCCCATATGTCAGGGAAAGATTAGGATAATCGCTTTTATTGAAGACTATAAGGTTGTAAAAAGATCCTTGATTATTTGGATATAAATGAGTTTGAGAAAAAAGGTCTCCACCTAAGATAGAGACACCACCTGATGACAGGCCAGTGGCGGTGGAAGGAAAAGATTGCTTGATGGCTCCGCCGAGGCACACCTTATAGCACTGGCCTGCTCTGATCCGCCGGAGGGCAGGTGCCAGTGGACGCTTCAACTTTTGGCAGACAAAATGGTCGAATTAAGATACACAGATACTGTTTCCTATGAGACGGTGCGAAGGGTTTTAAAAAAAACGAAATCAAACCATGGCAAAAGGTAGAATGGTGCATCCCTGAAAAGCAGAGCGCCGAGTTTGTATGTGCCATGGAGGATGTACTGGCCGTTTATACCAGGCCCTATGACCCGGACTATCCGGTTGTATGCATGGACGAGACAAGCAAACAGCATATAAAAGAAATACGTACACCTCTGCCCACAATCCCCGGCAAACCAATGCGATATGACAGTGAGTACAAACGTAATGGGGTAAGCAATATGTTTATGTTTTTTGAATCTCTTGCCGGCATGAGGTATATAAATGTCACCGATAGCCGTACCGCAGTAGATTGGCAATACAGATAAAAGAGATGGCAGATGTCCGCTATCCGGATGCTAAGAAAATAACCCTGGTTGCAGATAACCTAAACACCCATGTGGGAGCATCACTTTATAAGGCATTTGTCCCGGAAAAAGCCCGCCGTATACTGGACAGGATTAAAATTCACTATTCGCCAAAACACGGCAGCTGGCTAAATATGGCTGAAATCGAATTTAGTATTTTAAGCAAACAATGTCTTGATTGCAGAATTCCGGACCAACAGATCATGAAAAAAGAAATCTCAATATGGGAGAAAGAGCGAAATGGACATTCTACTCCTATGAAATGGCGTTTTACTACCGAGGATGCAAGAATAAAACTGGCCAAGCTTTACCCGACAATAGAATTGTGATGGTGTACTATTACGTTATCTTACAGGTATAAGGACCAAAGAATTGTTTGAGAAGGGACCATTATGCGGACCTATTTTTGAAAATTATTTAGTCTTAGAGATATTTAAAGATATCAAACATAAAAATAGGGATACCAGATTATTCTACTTCAGGAGCAATCTTGGCCGGGAATCTGACCTTATTATCGAAGACCGGATAAATAAAAGGGTCATCTTTAGTGAGATAAAATATAATAAGACTGCAAGGCCGAAAATGGTTGAAAACATAAAGATCCTTCTGGAAAAAGAAAAAGAATATCAGGTTCATGCAGGATATGATATTAGCGGTCTTTTGCTTTATAACGGTGACGGGAAAGGAAGTTATTTTGGTTCTATTTACTATATGCCCTGGAGTTCTTTTCTTAAACAAAAGGTATAGCAGTAAATTTTACATATGATTAAGAATATCAATAAAGCACCACAATTGGGAGAGATCGATAGCGGGCTCCAATACCGTTTTTAGTACAAAATAGCAGGCTCTATATAAATATTCTTTGGCCTTTTGGAAGAAAATATTGAAAATGATGCCTGAGTATGTTAAAATACAGGCACCATGATATCCAGATATATAACAAAACAGGTATTAAGAGATTTAGAACCTTCCAGGGTAGTAGGTGTATTCGGCCCCCGAAGATCCGGAAAGACAGTGCTTATGAATCTAATAAAGGAAAAAATCGGTACCAGCCAGGTGCTTATGGTCCATGGTGAGAATCTTGATGCAGCTGAGGCCCTGTCAAGTCAACGGACAGGAGTATTAAGAAGGTTTATAGGTGCAAACAAATATCTCTTTGTGGATGAAGCCCAGAAAGTACCGAATATAGGGGTTAATCTAAAACTTATAGTAGATACGGTCCAGGATGTCGCTGTTTTTGTGACCGGATCTTCTAGTTTTGGTCTAAGAAATAAAATAGGAGAACCACTGGTCGGAAGGGCAAGGTATTATTACCTGTATCCCCTGTCATTAATGGAAGTAGGCATAAGTGACTATTTAAAGCAAAAGGAGATGCTGGAAGAACAATTGATATACGGCTTCTATCCGCAGGTGTATTCAGCTGAAACCATAGAACAGAAAAGGATAGAGCTGGAATCAATAAGAGATGGATATCTCATGAAAGATATACTTGAGCTGGATAATCTAAAGGACAGCATTTTCATATTTAACCTGCTCAGGCTTATCACTTTCCAGATAGGGAAAGATATTTCCTATTCTGAACTGGCAACCAACCTAAATGTGAATAAAAGAACTGTCATGAGATACCTGGAACTGCTGGAAAAAAGTTTTGTAGTGTTCCCGCACAATGGCTTCAGCAGAAACCTGCGAAAAGAATATACCAAAAGCCCCAGATATTATTTTTGGGATAATGGTATAATGAATTCTTTGATATCTAACTACAACAGACTCGGCCTCAGGGATGACATTGGAAGGCTGTGGGAGAATTATTGTATATCTGAAAGGATCAAATATCAAAGATATAAAAAGATATCTTCCAACAATTATTTCTGGCGCACATATGATAAAAAGGAAATAGACCTGATAGAAGAACGTGAAGGAAAGCTTTATGCTTATGAGTGTAAATACTCAAAAAAAAGTGTGAGGCCTCCAAAGGATTTTATAGATAACTATCCCGGGTCTGAGTTCTCGGTAATCAACCGGGAGAATTATCAGGATTATTTTACCTAGTGTAGTGTATAACTGCAACTCAGACAGTAGATTCCAGGATCCGCCTACGTAAGGATAATCCCCTTAAAACCTGATTGTTTTAAGGGGGATGGCTGCCGCCAGAAAGCTGAAAGAAAAAACTTCAAGCTAATTTTAAGGTTCTCGCAGTTTTTAACTGATTATGGTATGTAATATATATAATTACATGCAATATTATGGATTTAAGCCAGATAAAAAAGAAGATACGTTTCCTTGAAGATAAGAGGCAGAAGAAAATTACCTACCTTCTAAACCCCAAAGACATGGTATCTGGATCCATATACACGGTGTATAAAAAATGCGGAAATCCCAATTGCCGCTGCGCCAGGGGAAAGCCCCACGGCCCCTTCTACTATCTATCCAGAAAAGTTGATGGGGTAACAAAGCTTACCTTTATAAGAAGAGCCGATGAAAGCACTATAGAAGAAAAGGCATATAACTATAAAAAATATACAAAGGCCATGGCAGACCTTGGTAAGATTGACAAAAAGATATACGGCTATCTAAAGAAGATAAAAGGACAAAAGACAGAGGGTTATGAACCAGGAAAGGTTTAACTATTACCTGTATGCCCAGAACAAGGATAAGATAAGGAAAAAACTTACTGCCGGGGATATAGACTACGGAAGTCTTTCTGAGATGAAATTTGTAGATAAGTTTTTTGCCTTTGTCCTTGCCACTGACTTTTTTGACTTTGCCGAGGATACATATCCCGGCCCCAGGGCCAGGAAAGAGCAGCCGGGAGCGGTGCCGGGCAATGAATCTACACAGCAGGAAGTATTACCGGCAGCAGGTTCCTTCTGGAAAGAATCCGCAGCACAATTTGCAGAAAGTAACGGCAGCGATAATCTTTTATGAGCAGAAAATAAATACCAGCACAATAATAAATACCAGAATAATGAAAACAATGACAACTGTGAACCGAAGAAGAATTATTACAGCAGGGAATACAATTACAGACACGAAAACGAAAACCCGGGCGAGGAAAGCTGCCAGGAATACAACTACAGCTACCAGCACAATCATGCATATAAAAACCAGGGTGCTGAAAATAAGGGAAATGCCTCCTGCAATCAAAACCGCAGTTCTAACAGAAATAATAAATAAAAAATTAAATATATGGAAAGATAAAAAAAACACAAAAACTTTCTACGCGTGGATTTATAAAATAGCGTCCAACTTATTGCCTTTATTGAAGACTATAAGATTGTAAAAAAGATTCTTGATTATTTGGGCATATATGAAGTTGAAAGAAAAAGACCGCCTCCAAAGCAGCAGAGGATCCTGAAGAGTTTGATGGGTATCAACAGGAAAGCTCATTCGGTTACGCAGGGGGATTTATGCAATAAAAAAACCATACAGGGAAGATCAGCCGCATCCATTTCTGGCGGCAAATGTTTTAAAAAGTGCTTCTTATGTTAGCCTGCAGTCGGCGCTTGAATACTATGGGATTATTCCGGAATATGTTCCTGTTATTACCAGTGTCACAACTGGAAGAACAGAAGAAATCATTACTGAAATTGGACGGTTCCAGTTCAGGCATATAAAAAAAGAGCTATTCTGGGGATATAGAAAGGTCGAAATCTCAAAAGGGAACGAGATTTTTATTTCGATACCGGAAAAGGGATTGCTTGATTTGATCTATCTTACACCCGGTGCAGACAATATTGATTATTTAAAAGAGCTGCGGCTTCAGAACACTAATAAGATTAATATGGAGGTCTTTAAAGATTAATCAAAAAAATATAAAACTCCTAAAATGTTAAGGGCAGTAAGGAATATTTTTGAATTAATCAATAAGTAATTATGAAAGAATATTTAAGCAAACTGGTAAGAGAACAGCCGAATGAGCTTCTTAAAAGAAATGTTATGCGTGAATATCTTCAGGCACGTATACTTCAATTCCTCCAGAAATCTGCTGCCTTCCTGAACATGGCTTTTTTGGGTGGTACATCTCTCAGGTTTCTGTTTTTTTTACCAAGATATTCTGAATATCTTGATTTTTCTGTTTTGCATTCTGGAAATATTGAATTCAGAAAGTTATTGAACAGTATTCAAAAAAAATTTGAGGCAGAAGATGACAGTAAACTCCTGACACTGGAAAATTGCATAAACCTGCTTGATAGATTCAAATAATAGGGGGTATGCACCCAAACTCTCAAAGGTGCTAAATATAGCTTGGAGGTATTTTTTAACATGTTTAAAACGACTATATGTGGCGGGTATGGTAGTCAGGTGCAAACCCTATTAAATAATTAATGCAAATATGATAATAAGTATAAAGTTTACAGGAGCGAGGTCTCAGATGATATAGGTGATGCCCTGGGTATTGATTTTACAAGAAAAAGGCTTTTTAGGGCAGAGATTAAAAATATTTTGGCCGAGAGTAAAAAATGAGCTGTTATACTACATATTTGTGACAGTCTGTAAAGGTTAAAATCCCTTTATTTACAGGGTTTTTGGCCTATTTTTACCCTCTTATTCTGTCAAAGTCAGGATTATAATAATATTAATAAGGCCAAATAATTTTTTATCAGGATTTTTATAAGAAGGATATACTGCATTTCTAAAATCATTAAATAGTAAAGTTATGAAAGAAATTTTGCCAGACTGGATTGTAGACTAATCTTAATATTTTTTTTACTATAAACATATTAAATAGTAATTTAAAAACTATTCTGTAATTTTGTTATGAAAAATTCACGTACAAAAGAGAATATAACAATTGAAAGTTATAATAAAGTTGCCGGGGGCTATGCTGACTATTACTATCATAGAAATGTAATGCAAAGGGAACTTGATTATTTTATAGACTTATTACCACATAAAAGCCGGGTCCTGGACCTGGGCTGCGGGCCCGGTCACGATGCTAACTATCTGGTTAGAAAGGGTATATGTGTTGTAGGTATTGATTTATCCTGCGGGATGATTGCTATTGCAAAAAGAAGAGTTCAGAGTGCAGACTTCTATGTTATGGATATCAAAGATGGTTTATCTGGATTAGGCGGAAAATTCGGTGGTATATGGGCATGTTCATCGCTTCTGCATATTGAAAGGCAATATCTGCCGGAAGTGATCCGTGAGTTGTACCGTGTTTTAAAAAAAGGTGGAATCATATACATTAGCCTAAAGCATGGGAAAGGTGAGGGATATAAAACAGAAAATAGACCTTACGGAAAAGTAATTAGATATTTTACTTATTATAATACGGCAGAAATTGCCGGTTTATTAGAAAATCAGAACTTTAAGATAAAAAAGCTGAATAAAAGAGGTAGATGGATTTCTATCTTTGCCAATAAAGTCTATTAATATTTAATCCTACAGGAGTTGATAGTTATTATTCAGTCGAATGAAAAAATTTTATTTCTTATTTTTTCTATATTGTAAACAGTTTATTATTTGTTATTATGGCAAAGATTATATATTTATGATTTAAAAACATATAGAGGGTTATTATTGAAAATGAAAATAATCTATAACAAAATATTCCTTGAACATGATACGGGAATGCACCCTGAAAACAGGAAAAGGCTTGAATCTTTTGGAGAAATTCCCGAAACAGATATTATCAATGGGGAAAAATATCTTGGACTTGTACATACAGAAAAATACATTGAGCATGTAAAGAAATATTGTTCTGAATCTAAACCGCTGGACAAAGAAACTTTTACTTCAAAACAGACCTATAATGCTGCTATACATGCTGTTGGAGCAACTATAATGGCATCTAAATCCGGAGATTTTGCTCTTGTAAGGCCTCCCGGTCACCATGCTTATCCGGCTAAGTCAAGCGGTTTCTGCATATTTAATAATATTGCAATAGCTGCGCAGAAACTTGTAAACGAGGGCAAGAAAGTCCTTATAATTGATTTTGATGCTCATCTTGGAGATGGTACGGTAAGATTCTTCTATGATACCGACAGAGTGATGTACTGGTCTATTCACCAGTTTCCCTGTTTTCCCGGTGGTGGAAATGTAAACGAAATAGGTGAGGGAAAGGGTGAAGGATACACCATCTGCGTACCTCTGCCTGCAGGAAGCGGAGATGAGATCTTTATTGGCGCAATAGAAAGTTTCCTGCCTGTAGCCCTTCAGTTTGAGCCGGATATAGTTGCATGTTCTGCGGGATTTGATGGGTATCAGTACGATCTTCTTCTCGACCTGAGGCTTAGCCTGGCCGCATATTATAGGCTGGGGGAGATACTCGGGAATAACTTTAATAATATATTCGCAACTCTGGAGGGTGGATATAATGTTGAAGCTTTACCCAAATGCTTAAAAAACTTCATGGCAGGCATAAATAAGGAAACAATACCCTACGAGGAGAGAGCTACTGATTCAAGGATAATTGCTATGGACGAGTATGAATTTAAAAGAATACAATTAGAAAAGAATCTAAGAAAGTTCTGGAATATTTAAACTATTAGAAAGGTAGATATGGCTACAATTGACAAACTTAAGAAATTATTCAATCCAGGCACTATTGCTGTAATAGGTGCCAGCAGCACAAAAGGCAGTGTGGGTCAGGATATATTAATGAACCTGATAGGTTCGGGGTATGAAGGCATAGTATACCCGGTAAATAACAGAAGGACAAGCGTGCTGGGGGTCAAAGCATACCCTTCTATATCAGAGGTACCTGATTACATAGATCTGGCAATCATAGCTACTCCTGCAGCCACGGTTCCGGATATAGTTAAGGAATGCGGGGAAGCCGGCGCAAATGGAATTGTTATTGTTTCTGCCGGTTTTAGCGAAGCAGGTGAAGCTGGTAGGAAAATGGAAGAGCGGATTCTTGAGCATAAAAGAAAATATGATATGGTAATAATTGGACCGAATTGTCTAGGTTTCATAAAGCCGTCAAAACACCTCAACGCGAGTTTTGCCAATAAAATGGCTCTACCGGGAAGGATAGCCTTTATTTCCCAGAGCGGAGCACTGTGTACTTCAATACTGGACTGGTCGATAGAAACAAATGTCGGCTTCAGTCATTTTGTATCGATTGGTGCAATGATAGATATAGGCTTTCATGATCTTATTGATTATTTTGGACAGGACCCTGAAACAAGCAGCATAATAATTTATATGGAATCGCTTACAGATGCGAGAAGATTTTTGTCAGCAGCAAGGGCATTCTCCAGAAGCAAGCCTATAATCCTCCTTAAAGCAGGTAAGAGCAGCGAGGGGGCTAAGGCAGCCATGTCACACACCGGCAGCCTGGCTGGAAATGATGCTATATTTGATGCCGCATTTGAAAGGGCAGGAATAATAAGGGTTGGTACAATAGGAGAACTTTTTGATTCTGCCCGGGCATTATCAATGCAAAGAAGGCCAAAAGGAAGAAGGATTGCTGTGGTAACGAATGCCGGGGGCCCGGGAGTAATTGTCACGGATTCCCTGATTGAAAATGGGGGCCAGATGGCAAAGCTTTCAGAAAAGACTATGTCAGAGCTCAATGAAGTATTACCTGCTGCATGGAGTCATGGAAATCCTATAGATGTTCTTGGTGATGCCAGGCCTGAATTATATAAAACAGCAGTAGACTTATGCCTGAAGGATGAAAATGTTAATGGAATAATTCTTGTACTTACTCCACAATCGATGACAGATCTTTGCGGCATTGCAAAAAAAGTTATAGAACTTCCGAATAGGAACAGAAAGACAATTCTTGCTTCATGGATGGGAGAAAAAGACGTAAAAAGTGGATGTGATATCCTTAAAAACGGAGGCATACCCTGCTTCCATATACCCGAGGATGCTGTAAAGACATTCATGAATATGTATAATTATTCAAGAAACCTGGAGCTTCTTTACGAGACCCCTGAAACAATACCCGATGCTTTTCATCCCGAAAAGGAAGAGGCAAAAAAATTGGTAAGGAGAGTTTTGGATGAAAAAAGATATGTACTTACAGAGTTTGAGGCAAAAAAGCTTCTGGGCTTTTATGAAATCCCTGTCATAAAGAACATTACATTATCTTCCGAGGATGAAACAGTAAATATTGAAGATGAAGTAGGTTATCCTGTTGCTATGAAGATAATGTCCCCTGACATACTGCACAAAACAGATGCAGGTGGGGTTAAACTCAGTGTAAGCTCCGAAGATGAGGCAAGGGAAGCTTTCAGGGAAATAATAAGGAATGTAAAAAATAGCTTTCCTGAAGCAAAAATAGAAGGTATTTTAGCTGAGCAGATGGTCTCTAAAAGGTATGAATTAATTATTGGTTCTCAGAAAGATCCAATGTTTGGGCCGTCAATATGTTTCGGAATGGGAGGGGTTGCTGTCGAGGTGTTCAATGATGTAAATATAGGACTGCCACCTTTAAACATGGCCCTTGCCATGAGGCTTATTGAAGATACAAAAATATACAAACTCCTGAAAGGATACAGGGGAATGGAGGGAGTTAATATAGAGACCATACAGTTTCTGCTTTACAAATTTGCTTACCTTATATCTGATTTTCCCGAGATAAGGGATATTGAAATAAACCCTTTTGGGATTGATGCTAAAGGCGGCAAGGCTCTTGACTGTAAAGTTATACTGGATAAGGATTTAGAAGGTAAGGAAGTTGAGCCTTATTCACATATGGTAATATCCCCGTATCCCAGCGAATACGTCATCACTTTCGTTATGAAAGATGGGCGCGAAGCAATACTCAGACCGATAAGGCCAGAGGATGAACCTATGGAAGAGGAGATGTTTACCAAATTCTCAGAGCAGACACAGCGTTTCAGGTTTTTCCAGTTAATCAAGGATATAACCCATGAACTTCTCATAAGATACACACAGAATGATTACTACAGGGAAATAGCCATAATGGCTGAGGTCGAAGAGAAGGGTGAAAAAAAGATGGCTGGAGTTGTAAGATTAATAGCGGATCCCTATAACGAGACTGCTGAATTTGCTATTGTTGTAGCTGATCCATGGCAGTTTAAGGGTCTGGGAAATAAATTAACTGATTATATACTGGAGATAGCCAGGGACAGGAAAATAAATAAAGTATATGCAAATGTTCTGGATGAAAATGTTATAATGGTGCATATGCTAAAGAAAAGAGGTTTCAAAGTTGAACTAAATGACGGCGAGTATTATTGCGAGCTTAAGTTAAGGTAATATTATTTTTTATCCATTATTTTTTTCAATACTCCAGGTACGAAGTCCAAAACGGCTTAGATGTATTGGAATACTCTTAAATAATGGATTTGCTGCCTCAATTTCCTGTATCATTTTCCTTTTTTGGCTGGATTTTTCACCACAGAGAATGGTGAGCGAGCCGCCTTCTCCTCCTGCTCCATTAACTTTCCAGCCGACCGCACTGCTTTTTTTTGCAATTTCAATTATTTCGATAATACTTTTACTTATAAGGGAAGAATTCAATTCGCCCTGGGCTTCCGTGTTGGCTATCATCGAACGTCCCAGGGCATTAAAATCTCCTGCATATACTGCATCCTTTGCTGATCCAGCCATTTTACGCAGCTTCTCAAGTTTTGGGTTATCGGGGCCAGAATCTTCCAATTCAGCTATTACTTTTTCATGCACCAAAGAGGAGCTATGGGATTTACCCATAAAAATTAAAACTAATCTCCGCTCTAATTCCCACCAGATAGAATTGGGTATATATATTTGTGATACAGTGGCATACGGGTACTGGTACATTTCTATATAATTGATGCCCCCATAAGCAGCGCATAGTTGATCCTGTATCCCCGACTGTAAATGAAGTAAATCCGTTTCTACCCTGTGAGCTGCATATGCAACTTCATGGGGTGTCATCCTACCTTTACCGAGACAATCCAATGCTCCAATTAGAGCTACACTGACCGCAGCTGACGTACCGGTAGAGCATCCAGCAGGAGCTTCTGAATATATTGAAATCTGTAACGCGATATCTTTTGGGATTTTCATATATTCTATTGCTGCTTCCAGTAAAGGGTGCCGGTCCCAGCCGGAGACATCAGGTTTGACTATATAATTATCACCATAATTTTCAGCAAATAGACTAATACGCTCTTTTTTAGAGCTTAACGGGAAAACTTCAACCTGGGTCTCAACATATGGATAAACGCCGATATTAAAAACCTTGCCATGTTCTGCAAACCATGTATCGGTCCAGCCTCCATTATCACATATTCGGATTGGAGCTACACTATTTATAACCTTGAGCCTATTTTGAAAATCCCGGGTTTTCAATTAATTCTTTCCAATCATTAAAATCTTTAAAAAATTAATATATCATATAAAATTTATAATTAACAAATTATAATTTTACTAAAATAAGTTATGCAGACTTTACCTCTGGAAAGGAACCAGTGCCCTGTATTGCCAGGGCCGGATGAAATTATTAAAAAAATAATTAAAAATACGGTACTCTATTTGAGAATTATTCTGTCTTTGCAAATTGAAATATAATGCGATATCTTCATTCAATAAATGTTTTTTTCAGGTATCAAAATATTATTATATTATTTTTAATAATTAAAACCTGTTTATTATTTATTGTTTAACTTTCATACATTCTTTATAATTAAAATAGATTATAGATTTTAAAAATAAATTTTCAGGAAGGGGAAAACTATGGCAGGATTTAAGTTTTCAGTAGGACCATGGAATGTGCACGAAGGAGCAGATGCTTTTGGCCCTGAAGTACGGTCGCCGATACCGCTGGAAGAGAAGTTAGAAAAATTTTCCAAAATAGGGTTCAGTGCGGTCCAGTTCCATGATGATGATGCCGTACCTGATATAAACAGGCTGGGTGATGAAGAGATAAAAGAGAGTGCGGCACAGATTAAGAAAATGCTAGAAAAGTACGGTATGTCAGCCGAGTTCGTTGCGCCAAGATTATGGATGGACCCGCATACCATAGATGGCGGATTTACATCAAATTCAAAAGAGGACAGGGAGTTTGCCCTCTGGCGCGCATACCGCACAATTGATATAGCAAATGTACTGGGATGCGATAAAATCGTCCTCTGGCTTGCAAGAGAGGGTACCCTGTGCTTTGAAGCAAAGGACCCTGTAGAAAGCGCAAACAGGCTTAAAGAGGCAATAAACAGCATGCTGGACTATGACAGCAATATTAAAATACTTATAGAGCCCAAACCGAATGAGCCAATTGATAGAAGCTTCTGTCCTACAATGGGGCATGTAATGGGAATAGCATCTGCCACAATGGATCCGTCAAGGGTTGGCGGTCTTCTTGAGAGCGCCCATGCAGTGCTTGCAGGCCTTGATCCTGCATATGAGATGGCCTTTGCCCTGTCTTTTGGAAAGCTGTGGGGTGTTCACTTAAATGACCAGAACGGTCTGAGGTATGACCAGGATAAGGCATTCGGTTCCGAAAACCTCCGCCAGGCTTTTAACCAGATAAAAGTTCTGGTCGAAAATGGTTATGGGAAAAGTGGTGAATATATAGGGCTTGATGTAAAAGCTATGAGGACACAGAAACAGGAAGATTGTTACCGGCATCTCTCTAATAGTATAGAGGTTGCAAGGATGCTTGAAGAAAAAGTAAAGAAATTTGATTACGATTTCCAAAAAGAATGCATAGAGGAAAGAAATTACGAAAAGCTTGAGATGTATGTAATGGAGCTGCTGTTAAAGGGATGATATGCTTAAAAATTTTAACTTGAATATGAGGGGTAATGAATGAAAAAATCTATAGGGGTACCTGAAAGGCTTTATCCGAATCCCGTGGTTCTGGTTTCCTGTTCAGACGGAAGTAAAGATAATATAATTACTCTTGCATGGGTTGGTACTGTATGCAGCAGTCCACCAATGATCTCGATCTCTATCAGACCTTCCAGATACAGTCACGGGCTAATAACCACTTCAATGGAATTTGTAGTAAATATTCCAGATGAAAAAATGATTGAAGCCTGCAATTTCTGTGGCACAAAATCGGGAAGGGACATTGATAAATTCAAAGAATTAAGTTTTACAAAAGATGATGGTCTTAAAGTAAAAGCCCCTCTTATTAAGGAATGCCATATAAATATTGAATGCAGGGTAAGACAAAAAATTCATCTGGGCACACATGATATGTTCATAGGAGAGATAGTAAATGTCAGTGCAGATGAAGAAGTTGTTTATCCTGACGGGGAGATAGACTACGAGAAAATAAATACCGTTTCTTATTTAATGGATAATTATTTCAGGAATGTCCTGATTAGAAGAAATAATTAGATATTATCATAAAAGTCTAAAGGCACATTTTCTATAATTTTTATAAATTATTAATATAGAGGGGTATTATGTTAAAAAAATCAACCAGGTTAGCCTATGCATTTCTAAATTTAATTGGATTCTTAGCAGTAGTGACAGTAAATGCAATGGCAGTAACACTTCCTATAAATAATAAAACTACCCAGGAGCTTTCAGACAAATATCCTAATTTATTTGTGCCTGCCGGCATTACCTTCTCGATATGGGGGATTATTTATATTCTTCTTGCATTATTTATTATATTCCAGTTTGTAGTTGCTTTTAGAAGAAGTACGGATGAAAGAGGTATCTTTGAAAAAATAGGCTTATTATTCTTTATTTCATGTATTTTTAATGTTGCCTGGATACTGGCATGGCACTACGAAATCGTCTGGTTATCCCTTGTTATAATGGTTCTTCTACTTATAAGTTTGTTATCAATTTATGCAAGGCTGGGTACCGGAAGACCGGGAATTAAAAATTCCGAGAAAATACTTGTCAATATTCCTTTTAGCGTTTATCTCGGCTGGATTACAATTGCGACAATTGCAAATGTTGCTGCTTTTCTTGTTAAGATCAACTGGGATGGATTTGGCATGGGTGAACAGCTGTGGACGGTTATAATAATTACGGTAGGAGTCCTGATAACACTGGCAGCTGTATTTTCGAGGAATGATATCTTTTATTGTCTTGTTGTTGTATGGGCACTGGCTGGAATTATATTAAAAAGGATGGCTGATAACAGCATGCCTGACCAGTCGGTAATAATTTCAGGTATTATTGGAATAGTAATTATAGTGCTGGCAATTGCATTGCAATTAATAAGAAAAAAGAAGATATACTGATTAAAAAGCTGGTAAGATACGTAATAAGCTATAGCATATTATACAGAAATATTATAAGGTGCAGCATTTGATTTATTCTTATCTACAGCTATTTTAACCTTTAGTTTTCTTAAAAAGGATTATATTTTTTTCAACTACAATATATTAAATTATATACGTGATTTAATTTACATGGTCTATAACCAACAGTGATCCTACTTTACGGGCCATACAGGCAGTACCACTCTGCCGAATACCTCGTTTAATAGAATTGCCATTGCTGTATAAACTGCAGAAAGCCCGCAGATTATACCTTCTATGCCGGCTATTGTACCTATTACTGCATTGCCTGTAATATCCCGGATGGCAAGAAGGAAGAATAATATCACTAAAGTGGCAAATATAAATTGCAGTGCCCTGTTGGCCCTGAGGGTACCGAAAAATAGGCCTAGCGTAAAGATGCCCCAGATTATAAAGTAAGCTATCATGGCAGCATTATCGGGCCCTGTCCCCATGCCAAGAGCCGGCATTACCAGCAATGCTACCAGGGAAATCCAGAAGAGACCAAAAGATGTAAAGGCAACCATGCCAAAGGTATTACCCTTTTTCCATTCAAAGATTCCGGCTATAACCTGTGCGATACCTCCGTAGAATATACCCATTGCAAGTATCATTGTGCCGAGATTAAATAGGCCGGCATTATGAAGGTTTAGTAGAACCGTAGTCATTCCGAAAGCTGCCAGGCCAAGAGGTGCAGGGTTACCGGTATTATCTAAGATTCTTATTTTTTCTTCTGGCATAATTTCCTTTCTTTTAATATTATAATAATTGTCTTAATTTATATGTCCCTTATATTACATAAATTAATTGTTCAATTTTTTATACTGTAATTTAAAATAAAGTAAATGGTCTAGATAAAAAACAAAAGACCTTTTTAAAATGTCCTGCCAAAATAAATTTAGATAAGATTATACTTATCCCCGGTTGTTTTTGTCAATGTTTTAACGGGATTATTTTAACAGGATTAGTGTTTTAACCAGAATGAAATTTTTGCATGCAGGAGTTTAAAGGGCAGGATGAAAAAAGATGGCTGGAGCTGTAAGATTGCTGCCGGCTTCCTGCAACAGGAGTGCTGGATGTGTTATTCTAAAAAATTATCAGGTATTTTTACAGTCAGGGGCAGTTAATTATCTGTGTATTAAAAAAAATCATTTTTTAATTGAGTTTTAATTGAAATCTGATAGAATATGCAATGGCACAAAGGCAGTATTTGTTATAAAAGCGATAAAAGATTAATTAAATTATATCTGTAGAAAGGAAGAGTTTATGACAGAGGAAATAAAAGACAGTAAATCTCTAATGCCTGAAACCCGTAAATTTCCACCCCAACCCAAAGTTAAGAATAATTCATGGGTTTCTTCGATGGAACAATACCAGGAAATGTGGGATCAGTCAATTAATGACCCTGACAGCTTCTGGCTGGAACAAGCAGAAACCCTTGACTGGTTCAAGGAGCCGACAAAGTCTCTGGAATATAAGTGGGATACCAGGGGCCGTACTATTAAGCATACCTGGTTTGCAGACGGAGAACTTAATGTATCATTCAATTGTCTTGACAGGCATCTTGGGACACCAGTTGAAAATAAGACTGCAATCTTATGGCAGGGTGAGGAAGACAGCTCTGTAAGGAAATTTACATATAAGGAGCTGCACAGGGAGGTCTCCAGGTTTGCAAATGTTCTAAAATCAAAGGGTCTTAAAAAAGGTGACCGTGTGGCTGTTTATATGCCAATGGTACCAGAGTTAGCAATTGTGATGCTGGCATGCACGCGTATCGGGGTAATTCACTCGGTAATTTTTGGCGGTTTCAGTGCTGATGCTATTAAAGACCGTGTCAATGATTCAGATTGTAAGATCCTGATTACCACAAATGTATCAGTACGTGCAGGAAAGCATATCCCACTAAAGTCAATTGCTGATAAGGCACTGGATGAATGTCCTACAATCGAATCTGTTATTGTCGTAAAAACAAACAATGAATCATGTAATATGAAGGCCGGCCGTGACTTCTGGTATCATGATGAGATGGCTAAAGCAAGCCCGGACTGTCCACCTGAGAGGATGAATGCTGAAGACCCGCTGTTTATTTTATATACATCAGGCTCTACCGGTAAACCCAAGGGTGTTGTTCATACAACAGGCGGTTACCTGCTTCAGGTGGCAATGTCACACAAGATGGTTTTCAATATGCACGATGACGATATCTACTGGTGTACAGCAGATATAGGCTGGGTTACGGGCCACAGCTATATTGTTTACGGGCCACTGGCGAACGGGGCGACGAGTATCATGTTTGAGGGAGTACCGACCTACCCTGATGCCGGCAGATTCTGGCAGATCTGTGATAAGTTTAAAGTTACTGTTTTTTATACAGCACCCACTGCGATAAGAGCACTGATGCGCCTGGGTGATGAATGGGTGGAAAAATACAGGCTGGATTCGTTAAGGATTATCGGTACAGTTGGCGAGCCGATTAATCCCGATGTATGGATATGGTATCACGAGAAAGTCGGCCATAGCAGATGTCCTGTTGTTGACACATGGTGGCAGACCGAAACTGGCGGCTTTATGATAACCCCGCTTCCCGGAGCTATGACGCTAAAGCCTGGAAGTGCGTCACGGCCATTCTTCGGGGTTGACTCTGTAGTATTGAGAGATGACGGGAAAGAATGTGATTTAAATGAAAATGGGAAACTATGTATCCGTAAACCATGGCCAGGAATGATGAGGACTATGTGGGGCGATCATGAGCGATTTATAGATACATACTTTACAATGTTTGAAAATGTTTATTTTACCGGTGACGGGTGCCGTATTGACGAAGATGGCGACTACTGGTTAATGGGCCGGATTGATGACGTGGTGAATGTTTCCGGGCACCGAATTGGCACTGCAGAAGTTGAAAGTGCACTGGTCAGTCATAATAAAGTTGCAGAGGCTGCAGTTACTCCAATTCCGCATGATATTAAAGGACAGGCACTTTACGCATTCGTAACGCTAAAAGAGGGTGTTGAAGAAGATGAAGAGCTTAAAAAAGAATTGATGCTGCACGTCCGTAAAGAAATAGGTGCAATCGCCACGCCTGAGAAGATACAGTTTGCCCAGTCTCTTCCCAAGACGCGTTCCGGGAAGATTATGAGGCGCATACTCAGGAAAATAGCCGAGAAGAACACCGACAACCTTGGTGATATCACTACACTGGCAGATCCCAGCGTAGTAGAGAATCTAATATCCGGACGCGGCGAATAGAAACTATAAAGGAAACAAAACAGGGCGTACTGTTTACCGGTACGCCCATTTTTTTTATTCTTTTCTTATAAACTATCCTAAAAGCTGCAGGATGGTTCAACAATATCAGTACTGGTTGCTATTAGTGTTTTTACAGATAAAGCAATAAAAATTAAATATGGGACCGGTGTAAAAAATGAAAAAAATATCAG
>JAGYMN010000129.1 GCA_018400395.1 Actinomycetota bacterium | reverse complement strand
GCTAGTCCTGGAGTAGAGATTTATTCTATGGGAGAGAGTAAGGCAGAGTGGTCAACCGAAGAAAAACATGAAGGAGGTCATTCGGTTAAATTATTAATGCGCGGTGGTTGGTGGGATACGCCTAATAATAATGCAGAAGTTCAAATATATATTACTGACAATCCTAAAATAAGCGATATAGATAATTGGAGCTACTGGGTTATTGCCCCGGACAAATATACTGTACCGATAGAGTTAAACATTGATACGACAGGTGGTAGTGTGATAAATAAAGTATTATATGCTACGAAGGCAGGTGATACCCCTGATGGGTGGTTCGAATTTAATCAAGATAGTGGACATTGGTGGTATGGAGCTGGAAGCCCCGATAATTGGGAAGAATTAAAAAATTGGGTGAATGCACATTATCCTGATGCAACACTGGTTAGAGTCGATCTGGGATATGGTCCTTTAGGGAGCAACACATCCATTGATGCATATGTTGATGACTTCAAGCTAGATGGCACAACTTACTCAATTGAACCTGCCATTGAAGAACCCGAAGAAGAGGCAGAAGAAGAAGAACCTGAAGAAGAGGAAAAAGAAAAACCAAAGCCCATACCGATAGATAAATTACCAGTAGGTAGATATGAAGCGACAAACTCCGGATTTACTACTCTATTTTATAACAGACTTCTACAAAGACCTCCCGAACAGGATGGTTTGGATATATGGATAGAAAGACTTGAAAGCGGTGAAATAACAGGTGCTGATCTGGTAAAAAGCTTTATATTTGGCCAGGAGTGTCAGCAAAGGATTTCAGAGTATACCAATGAAGAGTTTATAACATTTTTCTACAGAACACTTTTTAACAGAGAGCCTGAAGAATATGGATTTAACGCTTGGCTTGATAGGATGGCTACGGGAATGACAAGAGAAGGAGTTGTAGATAGATTTGTTCATTGTGAAGAATTTGTAAACTTGTGCAATACTTTTGGTATTATGCCTTATGAAGGATATATTAGTACTACTGAATAAAGTTGCAGCTGAAAAAATATTAATCTAAATGTAGGTTAATATATAATCCTTTTATAGCAAAATAGGCCTCAATTTAAATGGGGTCTATTTTGCTAATCACATTGAAAAATTATTTAAAAAATAAAAATTATTTGATTTATTAACTGTATTAAGGAGTTAAAAAATGATTTATAAAGATAATAGTTATGGAGTACCTGTAGATTCCAAGAAATTTGTAGAAGCACAAACAGCTTCAGGAAATCTTGATCCAGAAAAAGTAAAAGAAATAAAATTGATAAGAGGAGATTATAAATATACGGTTAGGATCATAACGGGAGATGATGAATTCTGGACATCAGGATTTAATTGGGGTTATGGTGGATCAGGTCCGCATGGGCTATTATGGTTGATAGAAAAACTTGGGTTCCAGGATGCATTCGGAGAAGATATTATAATGGATAGAATAACAGGAATGGATATGGATAGTGATTATATAATTAGAAAGGATAAGGGAGTGAATTTAGTGAGTGGTGAAATAAATGAATAAGAAAAGAGAAGATGGACCTCTAAAAGAAGTAGAAAAATTAAAAGATATATTAAAAAGAAAAACTATATAGCCTATTTTCCGCAAGTAAAAATTACAGTTTTCCGGCATTTAATATCTCTCAGCCAGTATAATTATCTTTAGATACATCAAATAAATCAAGAATCTGTTCCTGAAGCTCGGAAATTGGATCATAGAAACATTTGATCTCTTTACCACCGTCAAAAAGAACATGCCTCCTAAGATTTGAAAACAGATCTATTATCCTGGCCGTTGCCGGATACCTGCACCTTCTGTTTTCAGGATACAGGGGCAGCGACCCGATACCTTTACTGGCCATGGCAAGACGCAGTTCCCGCTCTATCAGTGCATTCAAAGTAAGTACGATAAAGTATACAAACATAAGTGCCTCGATGCGGTGGGGAAGCTTCAAGAATACGGGGGCAGCCTCAAATACGCTCTTAAACTGCTGATGCCTTTTTTCGATATAGGGCTGGAACTTGTATTTTTCAAGGATCTCTGCCACTGAAAGATTGCTTGCTTCAATATTTGTTATAAGGGGAAAAATGCCGTCGGCAGCGGCATCCTCCTGTATTTTGTTGCCGTTTGGCATAGCTTCAAATGTCCACTCCTCTTTTACAATCTTTACATATTCGGCATCACTTGACGGCCTTCCCTTTTTCTTATGTTTGTAGGTCTCTACCTCCTTTGCCACCATCTTCGCCTCAAAGAATCTAGTTGAGCCGTACTTTGTAAAAATATCTTCTACAGCCTCTTCTATCTGCTTTCTGCTTTTCCATTTGCCTGTACCCACCTTGCCCTTAAGGGTGTCCAGGGCTTTTATGGTCTTTTCTATCTTTGACTGTCTTCTCTGGCAGTCAAGGTCCTGCTTTAAGCTGTCCAGTAT
Source organism: Actinomycetota bacterium (assembly GCA_018400395.1). Classification (GTDB taxonomy): domain Bacteria; phylum Actinomycetota; class Humimicrobiia; order Humimicrobiales; family Humimicrobiaceae; genus M55B120. Next base: position 729 of record JAGYMN010000129.1, on the reverse strand, counting down.
CCAGATAATGCGGTACCCCTCTTCCGATGGTATGGGATATTCATATCCCCAGTACTCGTGATCGCTTTGGCAGCTTCTGCCGCCGGTCTTTACCTTAAGCTTTTGCCACTCTACATTATGAGATCTTACCCAGTCCTTAAACTGGCCGCATTCTTTCCGTATCTCCGGCAGGACCGATATGAACCGTCCTCCTTCATTTGTGATATATGCCATCTGCTTTCTGGTGGCAAGCTTTGCATCAGCAACATAAATAAAATCACTTTTGCCCGTTATCCTCCTTAGCGCCTCCCAGGTCTGGATATGGGTCCTGTCATCTGTAATATTTCCATCATAGCCTTTGTAGTGGATGGGAACAGCGCCGTCTCTTGATACAGTAAGTGTAAAAAGAAGCTGCTTTAGATCCTGGCGGTAGTCTTTGTTGTGCCCGTGCAGCAGGCCGATAGATGTCTTGGCGCCGCGTTTTGATCTTGCGTTTTTGTACTGGCCGTAGACAGTTACCGTAGTGGAGTCATTGTGCATCTGGTATAGCTCTATAGAAAACTCACCTACTACCTTTAGGACAAGACTGGTAAGAAGAGAGGCCCTGTCTGCATCAAAGAGCGCATCCAGGCTCCTTCCCACCCTATCATCATTTAGGATCTCCGGGTCCATATCTCCAAGCCCTATAAGGCAGGGGTCAAAGCCGGCAGCCCATTCTGACAGCTTGTAGAGAGGTTCCCGCTCAAGCAG
>JAGYMN010000128.1 GCA_018400395.1 Actinomycetota bacterium | reverse complement strand
TGTGGGCAGAATACCCCTTATCCTTAAGCCCTGATATTTTTAGATAGGTATTGAGCATATTGGTAAGGAGATACTGTCAAATGTTGTGGATGAGAAATCACATATCCTCCTGCTATTCACTATGCAGCCACCCCCTCAACTAACTCCCCATCTACAAATTTCCTGTTCTCCAGTACATGTACGATAAACTCTGATCCTTTGAGCCTCCTCCAGGTTTTTGACACCTCCATAGCCAGCTTAAATACCATGGATAGTGTCGCTTTCCTTGATCCGCATCCTTTGGTCTTATAGGTCCTGAGCTTCACAGTGGCAAAGGTGGATTCAATGGGATTTGTGGTCCTTATATGAACCCAGTGAGCAGCCGGAAAGTCATAGAAGGTAAACAGGTCCTCCTTGTCCTTTACAAGACAATCAACTGCTTTGGGGTACTTGTCTTTAAATGAATTTACAAAGTGATCATATGCAGAAAGTGCATCCTCTTTGGTAGCTGCAAGATACATGTCATGAATGGCCGATTTTGCCTTCGGTTGTATACTCTTGGGCATCTTATCTAATATATTGGCGGTCTTGTGCACCCAGCAGCGCTGCCTTCTGGTACTTGGAAACACTTCAGTTAGAGCTGACCAGAATCCCAGGCCGCCGTCTCCTACGGCAAGCTTTGGGGGAGCTGACAGTCCCCTTCGCTTTAGGTCAAGCAGCAGCTCCTTCCAGGCAATCTTACTCTCCCTGTAGCCGTCAGATACGGCCAGAAGCTCCTTATTTCCCTTACTATCTGCCGCTATTATGATCAGTATGCAGGAACGCTCATCTTCCAGCCGTACGTTGAAATATACACCGTCTACCCAGAAATACACGTAGTTCTTGCCCGATAGATCTCTCTTTGCCCAATCTACGTAGTCTTCCTCCCAGCACCTCTTCAGTCTTACTATATTGGCAGCAGATAGCCCCTGGGCACCTTCTCCCAGTATGGCAGAGAGGGCCACACCGAAGTCATTGGTAGATATTCCTTTCAGATACAGGGTAGGAATGAGGTTATCAATACTTGGTATCCTTCTTAAGTATCTGGGAAGAATACTGCTGGTAAATCTATCCATACCATTATTTTGTAGCTTTCTGTCATCAATCCTGGGCTGTGTTATATTAATTGGCCCAACTCCTGTCAGTATGTCTCTTGCCGGCATGTATCCGTTCCTGGATACTATCCTTTTTCCATCTTCATCTACAAGGGCTGAGTGCTTGGCAATAAACTCATCCACTTCATTTTCAAGTGCCAGTTTGAGCATCTTGCGGGCTCCTCCTACTATTACCTCTTCCAGGGCTGATCTTGCTAAAGCTTTGTCTTTAATAAATGTGACTTCTTGGTTATACTCATTCATAAGCATATCTTCCTTTCTATTATCTTTTTGTCATTGATAATATTTTAACGGAGGATATGCTCCTTTTCTATGTCAATCCACAACTATCGTGTTAAAGTAAATAATATATTATTGGTAAATGAAGGTATTCATATTAGAAGTTATTCCTGATAATATTAATACTGGGAGCAAGGATTTGAATAGTTTTTAAACCAGTAATTAATATAATTACTCTGCGGGCTTATCTTAAATGATAAGTTATCGCTTTTAAATTTAAAAACACAAATCTTGCTCCCTTTAGTTTTATGCAGGCAAGCATAGCTTATCCACAACTTGCAGACCTTGAGATTACCTTTCTGGGTCAATGCTATAAAAAGTCTGCTACTTGCCTGCACCAGTTTTGTCACCAGACTCTGTTAATAGAATGCTGCGCATTAGATCGCTACAACGATAGGTTCTGGCTGGTGATATTTGTTAAAAATGAACAGAAAGGGAAATTATGGAAACCTGCCTGTTTGTGGGGATAGATACCCACAAGGACTCCAACACAGCTGCCGTAATGGACAGTTACTTTAATACCGTCGATATCATAACTTTCTCAAACCGCTACGGTGGTTTTGATAAGTTTATGGAAAAGCTCTCCAATATAGCTGGTAAAAAATCTATAATCTTTGGCCTGGAAGACAGCCAGGGCCTTGGTTTTTATCTGGCTGATTATCTGATCCAAAAGGGGTTTAGGCTCCTAGACGTTAACCCAATATATACAGATAGGGCAAGAAAAGCTACCATCCACAGGGATAAATCTGATGAAGGAGATGCAATACTCATTGCCAAAGCATTAATCAGGGAAAGAAATAAGCTGTCTCCGGTGAAAATAGATAAAGCCAGTATACAGATAAGAGAGATGGTTAGATACCGCCAAATGCTTGTGGAAGAGTCTACCAGGTTAAAAAACAGGCTCCATAACCTAATTTTCAGCCAGTATATGGGGATAGCTAATATATTTTCTGACCCTTTTAGCAAGGCAGCCCTTGCTTTTTTCCTAAAGTATCCAGATCCCCACCTCCTGATAGGAGTAAGTGAAGAAAGTCTTGCCAATTTACTGAAAGCCCATTCCAGGGGAAGATATGGGATAGATAAGGCAAAATCTATACTAAATTTACTGCCTTTAAGCATGGATAAAAGCCTTTCCGGTACAAGAGCATATATTATTGAAAGTCATATTAAAAGATTTATTAGCTTGAAATCCGAAATGGATTCTGTAAATGAAAAAATAAAAGAGCTGGTTGAAAAATCCTGCTACTTCAGCCTTACATCTATTCCAGGAATTGATACTGTGACTGCAGCCAAGATCATATCTCAGGTAATAGATATAAAAAGATTCAGATCTGCATCAAAACTGGCTAAATTTGCTGGTATCGCTCCAAGAGAAAAAAGCAGTGGAAGAAAGAAAAGGCATGAGAAGTCAAAATATGGGAAAAAATTTTTACGTTCTACCATATTCTACATGGCTTTATTTCATATCGGAAGGACTAGAACCGGAAAGGATAAAAATTCAATATCCAGGGCCTACTATCTTAAAAAGATATCAGAAGGTAAAACCAAAAAGGAAGCAATTACCTGTCTGTCAAGAAGACTGGTAGATTTGATTTTTGCTGTAATGAGAGATAGAAGCATATATAATTTCTCAAAGAGTAAATTCCTTTCTGAACATACCAATATATTGGATACGGTAGCATCATAGTAAATGTTTAAATTTTCATGCTCTTTGACAATTTAATCAATTTTTAAATTTTTTAATACTTTTACATTTACATAGAATGACTTTTTATTTGA
>JAGYMN010000127.1 GCA_018400395.1 Actinomycetota bacterium | reverse complement strand
CCCCTTTGTAAGGGCCTATGGCGCTATTAAACTCCACCCTGAATCCCCGGTTGACTCTTACTTTTCCACCGTCATCGATCCAGGGTACCCTGAATATAACCTGCCTCTCCGGTTCGATTATCCTTTCAAGAACAGCTTCCTCCATGTATTCAGGATGCTTTTCGAAAACCGGTTCTATTGAAGTAAGTACCTGTTCGACTGCCTGGTGGAATTCGTCTTCGCCGCTGTTCTTCTTTACTACAGTTTCCATTATCTGCTGTATGTAGGATGTTTTTTTAGTTTTGGTGAGATCCCGATCATAAGCCATTGTATTGCTCCTTACCTGTTCGGTTTTACATTTATACTTTTACAAGGCTAAAAAACGTAAAAACACCCATATTCTGTACAAACACTGTTCAGAAAACGGATGCACCATTGCACCTTAAAGGCGCCATTGCCTTAGTATTAAATTTTGATGGTTAATTATATGTCTTTGAAGATATAATGTAAACGGATTGAATTGCTTTAATTAAAAATTTTGAGACAGACCTCTTTTAACATTTAATTGCTTTACATGTTTTTTTTAAAATAATAAGATTAATATCTAAACTAATTATTTAAAAATATTTTAAAATGATTTCTGTAAGTGAAGCCCGTAGAATAATATTAACCTCGGGGTTTGAACATAAAGTAAAGGAAATCCCCCTGATTGAAAGCTCAGGAAAAATCCTTGCTGAAAGGATAACAGCTTCATGTGATATTCCAGGCTATAACTGTTCTTCGATGGATGGCTATGCTGTAAGGTCAGATGATGCCAAGGGAGCCGACCTGAGCTACCCCGTAAGATTGCTCCTTGCTGAAGGCAGGATTGCGGCTGGGAAAACTGAAAGGATTACCATTGATCCGGGTTTTTGCACACCTGTAACGGCGGGTAGTCCCATGCCTGACGGTACAGATTCTGTAGTTATGAAGGAGAATACGCAGGTGGATCATAAGAATATACTGGTATTTAAAGAGATTGAAAAGGGGGAAAATGTCAAATACAGAGGTGAAGATATTAAAAAGGGAGATACTGTATTTGAAGATTTATATCAAATAAATCCGGCTGCGATGGGAATCCTGGCTTCGCTCGGCAAAAGAAGCGTCAAGGTATATGGACCACCCCTGGTAGGGATATTCTCTACGGGCAGCGAACTGGTAAGGATAGATGAAGAAATTACTATTGGGAAATTAAGGGATAGCAATAGTTATTCACTGTCTGCGCTTGTAGAAGAATCAGGGGGAGAGTACAAAAAGTTTGGAATAATCAGTGATGACCGTGCAGCGCTTTCCAGAAGCATAGAAAAAGCTCTTGGAAAGTGTGATATTATAATAATTAGCGGTGGGACATCTATCGGAGATTATGATATTGTGGAGGAAGTAATGGAAGGCCTTGGTGCAGATCCCGTCTTCTGGAGAGTTAATCAGTATCCGGGGATGTCCATGGCTTTTTTTAGATATGGAAATACATTCATATTTGGCCTCCCGGGCAATCCAGCTTCTTTAATAATCTGCTTTGAGATGTATGTTAGGCCTGTAATAAGAAAGATATTGGGATACCATGAACTTTTCAGGCCTGTAGTTTATGCTGAAGCTGCTCGTGACTTTGTGACTAAAGCAGGGACAGTAAGTTATTCCGGTGTTATGGTCAGAAAAAGAAATCAGGATTACATATTTGATAATATAGATACACACACCTGCGGCACGCTTTCTTCACTGGCAGATGCCAATGGTATAGCAGTTATTCCTGAGGATATTGGGAAGGTAACTGCAGGAAGCAGAGTTAAAGTATATCTGCTCTAAGAAATCACAAAATGACAATAATGTAATATCATCCATACCTGCGCCGGTCTTGATAATAGGCCGGTATTATTATAAAATCAAAAAAATTTTAAATAGCTAAAAAATTAAATATCTACTCCGAGTCTGCAACTCCTAATAAGCAATTATAGCTTATGGATTGCTGACCGACAGGGTTCAGCTGGTAACGGTTGTGCCTCCCATTATGGAAAGGAGTATCGAAGGCTTTTAATATTATCCTTTTAGAAGTCTTTGACTGGACCATGGAGCATTTTCTTTTGAAAATGCTTTTTTAGTCTTTAACCTTTCCATGCATGGAAAGGTTTTATTTTATAAGGAAAGGAATTATGAAAATAATGTTAAAAAGACTGATTATTGCATTGATAATAATCATTACTGCAATTCTTCTATTTTCAGGATGCTCATCCAGCAGGGAAGAAGCTGCCGGTTCCCCGGATGAAGTTCTGACAATTATATGGAAGGGAGGGGAAACCGAAATAAAGGTTTCTGAAATAATGGATTTAGATTGTTTGGAGAAGGAAATTTCAGCTATTGACTCCGAGAATGAAGATTGTGTACGTACGGTAAAAGGCGTTTTACTTGAAGACGTTTTAAATAACTACATTGGAATAGGAATGTCAGATATCTATTCCATAAGGTTTACGGCGGGTGACGGTTATGCCATTGAAATTCCTCCTGAAATAGTACAGAAAAGGGAGATAATACTTGCCTATGAGATGGACGGGGAGCCTTTGGAAGAAAAAAGCAAACCGTTTCGTGCAGTTATTCCTGATGAGAGGACCATGTACTGGGTAAAGAATCTGGCAGAGATAGAGCTAATTGAAGGGCATGTAATAAATAAGGTAACGGGAATAGTTTTTATAGAGAGTCTTACAAAAGTGCTTGCAACAGAGGATTATGATTATTATGGCAGCATTGACAGGGCAATTCCTGCAGCTGATCTCTTAATGGAGTTCAGGGAAGAAGACGAGCAGGATTTTATTATAATAGTTTCCTCAGACGGGCTTGAGAAAAATGAAGACAAGGAAATATTTAAAGGCGGGTTTTTGAAGATAGACGGTGAAGACTCGCCTGCATTTCTTGATCCGGAAATACCTAAAGGGATGTGGCTGAAAGATATATTTGCTATTTTTTATGGCCAGACCGCATATATTTCAGCAGTCCAGAGTATTGAGATGTTTGAAAATACTCCAGTTGAAGGTAAGGATGGAGTATGGATCAAGGAAATTTTGGAGAAGGCAGGGATGGAGGAATATAGCAATTATTTAATGAGAGCACTTGACGGATACTCTGTAGAGGTTAGCTCTTTAGATCTGGAAGATGGTGTTTTATATATAAATGAGGATGGCCAAATTTGTACTTATTTTGAAGAAATGGGAAAAAAGTATGTAATTAAAGACCTGGTATCGATTGAAAATAAAAAGTAAAGGAGAAAGGCATGAAGAGAATAGCCGTAATTTTCCTGGCAGCGCTGGTTGCAACAGGTATGGGCGTATTTGCAGGCTGCAGCACTGAAACCGGTACGCAGGAGTTACTCTGGACT
>JAGYMN010000126.1 GCA_018400395.1 Actinomycetota bacterium | reverse complement strand
AGGTGCAAAGCGGATAATAATACCTGATTTTAAACAGCTGTAAGATATTTATGCCCGGGATTATCAGGAAATAATACCAGGGTTAACAGGATAGAAGACGATGAGTAAAATTCATTCTATTCTATTTATTAAAGTTTATCCAGCAGCAAGCATAATTTTTTGACCTATTCTTCAGAGCAAGAAAACCTTCTGTTTGATCTTTTCTTTCCTGATAAAAAATAATACATTTCAGAAATTTTATAATGAATGATAGATGAAATTGCTGTTTGACATTTATTAGGAATGTATTAATATTAAATTATATAATTATAACATATAATTAATACAATAATTTGTTATCAGGAAAGGGATCTATGATGGATGATGATATAAAGAAGGTTGATACAAACGAATTGAGGATCAAGCTTTCAAAGTTTCTTAAGGAAAATAAAGGGGATACAATATTTATAACCCGGTATAACGAGCTTGTCGGTGAACTCAGGATATATACAGATGAAATAAGGATGAAGACAGAACTAAGAATTGCAAGAAAACTCGTAGAAGCATCAAAATCATAAAATAGAAAATCTTTTTATTTAAGCCCAGATATTATAATATCTTATTGAATAAATAAATTTATCTGTCAATGGATGATACTAAAAGAGCTCGTATCAAAATTAGATAATATATTTAAGAAGGACACTGCTGAAGAATGGGACAGGGTAGGTCTACAGGTCGGAAGAGAAGAAAGTGATGTAGGCAAAATACTGGTAACACTCGATATTGATGATCGGACAATCAAAGAAGCCATAGAATGTAAAGCAGACCTTATAATCTCCCATCACCCCTTAATATTCAATTCTATCGATTCCGTAGTATATTCCAGCAACAGGGGCAGAAAGATAATAAAGCTTTTAGAAAACGGGATATCCACATATTCAGCACATACTAATTATGACATAATGGCCGGGGGGCTAAATGATATAATTGCAAAAAATCTCGGATTAAAAGAAGTCAAGAATATAAAAGATTATAAGAAAAAGTGGTATAAGTTTGCAGTGTTTGCTCCTGAGGAAAGCCAGGACAGAATAAGAAAAACTATATGCAAAAATGGTGGAGGATATTTTAAAAATTATTCCTGCTGTACCTTCAGCACCCGCGGATTGGGAACATTCATCCCCGGAAGTGATGCAAATCCTTATACCGGAAATGCAGGTGAGCTAAGCAAGGTTGATGAAGTAAGGATAGAGTGCATAGTCAGCGAAGAAAACCTTAAACAGCTTGTAGAAGCTGTCCTGGAAGAGCACCCATATGAAGAACCTGCCTATGATGTATACAGTTTAGAAAACAGGTTAACAGATTCAGGACTTGGAAAATACGGCAGTGTCGATCCCCCGGTTAAGTTTAAAGATTATTTAAAATTTATTAAGGAAAAATTGCAGGTTACTGATGCAGGATGGCTGGACCGGGGTATTGGAAATACAGGTAATAGGATTATTGAAAGGGTAGCATTTATAGGGGGAAGCGCTAATTCTATTTCAGACATTCTGAAATCGCTTGACTGCGACCTTATAATAACAGGAGAAATAGGCTATCATGATGCAATCGATATTTCTGAAGAGGGGAAAATAATATTAGCTGTAGGTCACGGCAGCAGCGAAAAATTTGCAATAGATGGCATATATGAAAGACTTACAGATTATTTCAGGGAAAGCGGCATAAATATAGATGTATCCATGAGTAAATCGGGATACTGGATATGGAGGTATAATTTTGGCTAAAAAGTTGAATGTAATAGATCTGGTTGAACTGCAGTATATTGATAATGCCCTTTCTGCCAGGTCTTCCGAGCTGGAACGGTTAAAGAATAATCCTGAAGTTGAAGATACCAGTAAAAAGCTGCAGGAAAAGAAAACCAAATATAAGGAAAAAGGCGACTGGTATCATGAAATTGATGTAAGAAGAAAAAAACTCGAAGATAATGTTGATACGAATGAAGAGAAAATAAAGTCAAATGAAAAGAAACTTTTCAGTGGGGCTATTACCAGTTCAAGGGAACTGAAAAGTTATCAGGAAGAAATAGATATGCTTAAAAAAAGCAACAATAATACTGAAGAGAAAATACTTGAACTCATGGAGGAGCAGGAAGCCGCAGAGTCCGGGATCGAAGCATTAAAAAATGAGATTGAAGCCCTTGAATCTGATATAAAAAGGATAAATAATGAAATCGAAGAGAAAATGGAAGGGATAAGACACAACATTGAAGGCCTCAGGAGAAGAAGGGAAGATGTTATAGTAAGAATACCCCCTGAAAATCTGAAGGAATATAATATTATCAGGACAAAGAAGGCCGGCATAGCAGTATCTGTTATAAAGGACAGTTTCTGCAGCACCTGCAATATGGAGATACCTCTGGTAGAGACCGAGAAGTTTGTAGACTCGGATACTTTGTACACTTGCCCAATGTGCGGCAGGTTAGCGGTTCTCTATCAGCCTGAAATAGACAGGATAAAAAAGGAGCTTGAATCGTAGCAGCAAGTCATAAATATATAAGGGTTTTATTTGATGGGGGCTCAAGGGGCAATCCGGGACCTTCTGCAGTAGGTGCTGTAATATATGATGAGGATAATAAAAAGATAGGAGAGATCTCACAATATATTGGAAGACACACCAATAATGCAGCAGAGTATATTTCCCTTGAGAAAGCCCTGGAATATATTGAAAAGTTCGAAACAAAAAAATTGATACTATTAACTGATAGTAAGCTTTTACATAATCAGATAAAAAAGATATGGAAGATAAAGAATAAGGAAATACTGGATATATATATAAGACTTTCTAAGAAGCTTTCTAAGTATGATGCTGTGGATTTAAGGCTTATTCCCAGGGAAGAAAACAGGGAAGCAGACAGGCTGGTCAATAAAGCTCTTGACAGCAGAGAATTTAAATATTCGGGTGAGAAAAAAATAAGTTTTGGAACAGTAGAGGAATAATGTATAATATAGCAGGGTTAGTCGGGTAGTCGCGCAGGCAGTGCCTGCGAGGAAAGTCCGAGCTCCGCAGGGCAGGATGCTGGGTAATGCCCAGCTGGATAACCTGAAAAGCTTATCCAAGCGCCAGTGCAACAGAAAATATACCGCCGGGCTCAGTCCGGTAAGGGTGAAATGGCGGGGTAAGAGCCCACCGGCAGGCTGGTGACAGTCTGGCCTTGTAAACCGCATCCGGAGAAAGGCCAAATAGGGAAGATATAGGGTTGCCCGCTCTTCTTCCGGGTCGGCCGCTTGAGGTAAGCAGCAATGCTTATCCTAGATGGATGACTACCACTGACTGTGTGTAATGCACAGTTAGTACAGAACTCGGCTTACAGGCTAGCCCCAATAAAAAAAAATTTAGTTTTCAAAAAAAGAACTTTTTATAAATACTTAAA
>JAGYMN010000125.1 GCA_018400395.1 Actinomycetota bacterium | reverse complement strand
GGAGCCTTAAGATGAAATATGTTTGCCCCAAATTTTATAGCCCGGCTTTTAAAATAGGAATCCAGAAACACCTTCGGCAGAGTATTTACAATTGTGGGATCAGACATTGCCAGCCCTCGTTTTATGGTAGCCGGCAGGGAATAGTAATAGGATGTTTCACTTGTGATTGGATTAAAAGAAAGATCCATCTGGTGAGGATCCCAGTTTACAAGGCGAATCCTGGATACGTCAGTTGAGTCTTTGTCCACAATAGTAGATGCCCGCCTGCGTCCGCATTCACAGGTCAGCACCACCATGTTTCGTACCAGCTTAAACTCTGCGTATTCAATGTTTGTTTCTTTACCGCAGGAAGAGCATTTAAGGTATCTGTCAAAGGGGAAGTACACTGTCCTGAACACATTGCCATAGGTATGGTAGTCAGCCCCAACATCGAGCAAATGTGATCTCATCTTTAATTTATTTTCTATTAAGTCCTTGGTATCGGTTCTGATTTTATCGGAGTTGGTTTTATAGATGAAATCGGTAAGAGGATAGTTTATTAATTTTTTCATACCGTTAGCAACTACTGGGGCATTATTTACTACTAGCTCCGCCCACTTGAACATATCCTTTATGTTTTTAGGCAGCATCTCAGTCATGTAGTCAAAGTTGGGGTTATTATACAGCTTTGTATATTTTGTGTCCATGAGAGCTGCTGTATTTACGGTACTTACGGGCGATATAGGCATGTTTGCGTCTCCTGATTAATTAAATTCCATAACAACAAATAATGGGTGCTTTTTAGGAAAATATTAAGGGGTAAAAGCTAGGAAACGCATAATATTAAATATAAATTTGTTATAAGTTTTAAATACAGCCTTAATGTTTTTAAAAAACGACTCATAATTAGAAGCTTTTAAATACATAAAAAATAAGGAGAGCCTATGACACAGATTCAATATGATCTGCTGCAGTATTCCAGCAAATCAAACTTGTTTTTCTTTCAAACCAGAAACCCAGCTGTTTCCAGGATTTATGGCATATCCCGCACAGCAGCATCCCAGAAAGGCACCGTTTGGTTTTTTCCGTGTGAGTACCCGGCAGGCTTTATAGCCTTAAAAGATTTTAAAAACATCATAAACGGAAGAGCTACCGAGCAGGCGCTGGCCAGGATAAACTATCTGAAATCAATCCCGGATAAGATAGCAGATCAGGCCACTATAAGCAGCCTGCCCATTGAGTATAAGCTGCCCCCGTATCCTCACCAGCTGGAGGTGGCAGAGTCTATGCTGCACTATTCCAGGCTGGCAGTGCTATTAGAGCAGGGTATGGGAAAGACTTACTGTACCCATATCTTTCTGGAAGCTTTAAAATTGATAAAACAAAGAGCTGTAAAAGCGGTAGTGCTGGCTCCGGTTATAGTTTTACGGAACTGGTGCAGGGAAACAGCCGCTAATTCTTCGTTCAAACCCCTTTTATACCGGGGTACTGAACCAGAGAGGCTAAGAATCCGGGAGCAGATGCAGGATGAGGACTGGGATATCCTGATCACAAACTATGAAACCCTTACACCCCCATCCCAGGACTTTACAAAAACAGGTATTATAAACTGGTGGATGTCTATGTCTGAAGAAAGGCGCAACCACCTCTTTGAATACTGGGTAAAGCAGGGGTATGTGCCTAAAGAGCAGCCCAATATCTGTGAGCTGGAGTATCGCACGGTAAAAGGAGAGGCCTCCGTAAAGAAGGCCTATCTGGATAAGGTGTATAAAATTGTAAAGAAAATCCCATCGGCATGCTTGCTAAGCCCTGCGCTGGTAAAAGCTCAGCGGGATTTAGATGACCTATCTTTTCTAAAGACATTAAAGGCCGATGCCCTGGTATTAGATGAAGGCTCAAGGATAAAAGGGCACAGCTCCCAGCGCAGTCAGGCAGCCATGACTCTTGCCGCACCCATAAAGCGCAGGTATATACTGTCAGGAACTTTATGCCTCGGTAATCCAACAGATGTTTATATGCCTATGACGCTACTTGATTCTAATATATTCGGTACCCACTATTACAGGTTTGAGAAGAACTATGCTGTATATTCCCCGTATAATAAGCATGTTGTCGTAAAGTGGAAGAATCTTGATAAGCTTAAAATGCGTATGGACCCTTATGTCATTGAGCGCAAGCGCAGTGACTGCCTTTACTTACCCGAAAGGATTGTCACAAACAGGTACTACACAGTAACAAGAGAGCAGTATGAATTGTACAATGAAATTATCTCACAGGATGAAATTGAGATACAAGGCATCACCATCAATGTTTCCATACCGGTAATTAAGCTAAATAAGATTAACCAGGTGTTAAATGGGCATCTTATTTTCCCCCTGCAGAGAAATGATGTGAAATGCAATAGCTGTGAGCATGTGATTACTTGTGTGGAAGAAGACATAATGCCCTGGACCAAACACTGTTTAAAGTATGATCCGGACAATTTAGTGCCAAAGCCCAAACGGGAATATTATGAGCTGAAGAAAAATCCCAAGGCTGAAGAGCTTTTAATCCAGGACCTGGAGCTCACGGAAGGAAAAGTAATTATATGGGCCTATTACACCTATGATGTCAATATAATAAAGGAGGTTCTATCAGCCAATAAAATAAAATTTATAACAGCTGATGAAGCAGACTGTGACTATAAGTTTGAGAGGGACGATTCTTATAAAGTTTTTCTTGGGCAGGTTAGCCAGGGCATAGGCATAACCCTAAATTCAGCCACAACCACCATTTATTATTCCCATGGGCTGGGCCTTGAACCTCGGCTGCAGTCTTTGGACAGGAATTATAGAATAGGACAGAGCAATGCCGTGCTGGTAAAGGATTATATGGGAGAAGGCACTATAGAAGAGAGTATAGTTGAGCTATTACAACATAAAAAAGATGTAAAGGATTTTATACAGAGCAAAGTTCAGTGCCAGAGCTGCAAGTATTTTATACCGTGTTTTGAACAGGGTATTAAACCCTTTTCTCAGCAGTGTATATTTCATGGACAGAAGGTAGCTGCTGAAGCCAAGCATACTTTGAAATTAAATGAATTACATTAAAAGGAGGAATCTATGTGGAAAGAAATAAAAGCTATAAGCATCCTTGTTACAATCTGCCTGGGTTTTGGTATAGGAGCAGTTTTGGCTATAATATTCTGGACTCCGGCAGATTCACTAAGCGCAGATACTATAAAAACACATATATCTAAAAAAGACACAGACCAAAAAGTCTTGCAGCTGCGAATGATAGAGTATATCCAGGACAGGAATATCGCGGTGTACCCTAAAATGGCAGAAACAATAGTTGAGGCTATTACCCAGGCATCCCAGAAATATGGTCTGCCTCCAAAGATCCTTTTGGCTTTAATAGAAGTTGAGTCTTCTTTCCGGTACGATGTGGTGAGCAGTGCTGGGGCT
>JAGYMN010000124.1 GCA_018400395.1 Actinomycetota bacterium | reverse complement strand
AAACTGAAGATAACTACGGAAGATCACTGGCTGCTGGACTTACCGGCATGATAATAGTACCGGCAATAATAAATATTTCAGTAGTGACCGGTTTGGTTCCGGTTACCGGGCTGACTCTTCCATTCATAAGTTTTGGCGGTTCTTCGCTGCTTCTTAATATGATAGGGGTGGGAATACTCCTGAATATATCAAGGCAGAACCTGTTGATAAGACGGATAAAGAAGGATATAAGCTATAAATTAAAAGATGAAAAGAAATATTAGAAGCATACTTATAGCCGCCGGAGGAACGGGAGGCCATATTTACCCGGCCGTGGCTCTGATAGAGCATATAAATAAAAATTACCCGGATACATGCGTTACTTTTATTGGTTCTGAAAAAGGACCCGGAAAAAGGTTGATTGAGGGCATGGGGATCGGGTTCTTTACCGTAAGGGCCAGAGGTCTTTCAGGGGAAAGAAAATTTTTTAAAAAGCTGATTACTTATATATTATTTTTTATAGATCTCATACCGGGTTTTATTAAATCATTTAGAATCTTAAGGAGAAAAAAGATAGAGATTATTCTGGGAATGGGAGGATACATTTGTGCACCGGTGATTCTTGCTGCAATGGTAAGGAGGACGCCTTTTGCACTTCACGAACAAAATTATATTCCCGGCAGGTTAAACAGGCTATTTTCCAGGTGGGCAAAATATTTTTTTACAAGCTTTGAAGATACCGGGGAATATATAGGTGGTAAAAACAAAAATGTAGTGTTTTCCGGGAATCCTGTAAGGGAATCTATAAAAAAAATTGTAAGCCTGCCGCCATGCTATGAAAAATGGGGTCTACGCAGGGGAAGATTTACTTTAACAGTCCTGGGTGGGAGTCAGGGCTCAGAAAGGATTAACAATGTTATCATAAAATTATATGATTTTATTAGAAACGATCCCATGATACAGGTATTTCTTATATCTGGTTCAAGATTCTATGATAATATAATTGAAGAGTCAAAAAAAATAAGCAGAAATAAGGACAGCGCTATTTTGAAAATTTTTCCTTATGTAGACGAAATAGAGCAAATATACAGGATAACAGATCTATTAATTGCCAGAGCAGGGGCAAGCACTGTATTCGAAACTGCAGCTGCAGGCATACCGTCCATCCTTATACCCTATCCGCTTGCAATAGATAATCATCAATTTTATAATGCCCGATATCTGGAGGAGCAGGGTGCAGCGGTGCTTATAGAGGAAGATCAGCTAACTTCTGACCTTCTTGCAGAGAAAATAAAAAATATCAGGTCAGACGGCATGAAAATGCATATCGAGATTAAGAATAAGTTAAAAAAAATAAAGTTTAAAAATAGCCAGCAGATAATCTCAGCCTGGTTGCTGGAGGATTATATTGAATAATAAAAAGGATTTTTTGGAAAATAAAAAATATTTTTTAGTTGGCATAGGAGGAGCAGGGATGAGTGCAATAGCGCTTATCCTAAAGGGTATGGGATATGATGTAAGAGGTTCAGATTTAAAAAAATCCAGGTATACCGGCTCTCTTGAAAGAGAAGGTATAGAGATATTGATAGGCCACAGAAGGAAGAATATTGAAGGATCTGATGCAGTAGTTTATTCTGCTGCAATTCCAAGCAATAATCCAGAGCTAAAAGAAGCGAAGTCAAAAGGTGTACCTGTCTATGAAAGGTCCGATATATTATCATGGCTGCTGGACAGGGACAAGGGAATTGCGGTTGCCGGTACTCATGGAAAGACAACCACAACTTCCATGGTATCAATGATTTTAAGGGGCCTCGGAATGGACCCCACGATTATAGTAGGGGGCGAACTAAATGAGCTGGGTTCCAATGCAATAAATGGAAAAGGAGATTACATTATAGCAGAAGCCTGTGAGAGTGATGGTTCGTTTATTAAATACAGACCTTTTATAAGTGTTGTGACAAATATAGAGGAAGACCATCTTGATTATTACAGAAATATGGATGAATTGAATTCCAGTTTTTTCCAGTTTATGTCCAATACGAAGAAAAACGGTTTCATAGTAGTAAATGGTGATGAAATAGACCTGACCGGTCTTCCAGGCAGAAGGGATAGAAATATTATAACTTTTGGCCTTTCCAGCAAAAATAATTTATATGCCGATAACATTACATACAGTAATCTTGGATCATCCTTTGAACTAAATGAAAATGGTAAGAAAAAATTAATAGTAAGTCTTAATGTCCCCGGTCTGCATAATATTAAAAATAGCCTGGCTGCCCTGAGTGTATGCTCTGCACTTGATATCGATCTCGATAAAGCTAAAGAAGTTTTAAAATATTTTACCGGGGTTAAGAGAAGATTTGAAAAGAGGGGAGAAAAAAACGGGATACTGGTATTTGATGATTACGCACACCATCCCTCAGAAGTCAGGGCAACACTTGAAGCTGCTGTTGCGAGTACTGGCAGGAGGAGGATTGTAACTGTATTTCAGCCTCACCGGTATTCAAGGCTTGCGAAGTTGAACGAAGATTTCAGCAGGGCTTTTACCAGAAGCGATGTTCTTATAATAACAGATGTGTACGGTGCAGGAGAGCCGCCCGTACCGGGGATAAACGGAAAGATCCTTATTGATTCTTTAATAGAAAATGGTTATTCAAACAGGATAATTTATATTCCTAAACTTGTAGATATACCGGAGTACCTTGAACAGGAGCTAAGAACCGGTGATATGCTATTATTATTGGGAGCAGGAGACATAACCAGGGTTACTGATGAGTTTCTCAAAAATTAAAAATATAACCAGGGTGCTGGGCATCAAAAATGCAATTTTGAACTGTGATACCTCAAAACTGTGTTCAATTGGAGCAGGCGGCACAGCATCAGCTCTTATAACCGTAGATGATGAAAAGATGCTGCTGAATCTTATTGAAGCTCTTGAATGCAAAAGGATAAAATATATTGTTCTGGGGGATGGTACAAACACTATATTTGGAGATGGTTTTATAGATTATGTAATAGTCAGACAGGGAAATTCTTTTAATAATATAAAAATTGGGACAAAAGAAATTGAAGCCGGTGCTGCAGTTAAAACCTCAAGACTTGTATCTGAGGCTGCGAGGGGCGGGTTTGATCTTTCTTTTATGGCAGGCATACCGGGAACGGCAGGCGGTGCCATCTGCGGAAATAGCGGTTCCCGTGGAATGCGGATAGTGGATTTTATAAAAAGTCTGAGATATCTATCGGTTAATAAAAATAATTTTTGCATTACCGGGTGTGACAGGAGAGATATAAAATCGGGTTACAGGTATTTTGATATTCCCGGTATGGTAGCAATAATCTCCGCTGTTTTTGAGCCTCACATTGAAGACTCATCAATTCTTGAGAAAAAAATAAAGGAAAATAATAAATTAAGAAAAATTACACAACCAGTCGGTATGAAGACAAGCGGCTGTTTTTTTAAAAATTCCGAGGGCACCAATAGATCTGCCGGAGCCTTAATA
>JAGYMN010000123.1 GCA_018400395.1 Actinomycetota bacterium | reverse complement strand
AATATCCGGTAATCTATCATCTTTATCTCCTATAAACGCTACTGTTGCTCCTGTGTTTACCATCTCTCCGGAGCCGGAAACTATCTTCTTTAAATAACCTTCAAGATATGACTCTACTTCCATTGTGGCCTTATCTGTCTCCACTTCAAATATGGGTTCCCCGCGATTTATTTTATCTCCCTCACTTTTGAGCCATTTTACTATCTTCATTTCTTTAATAGTAGTACCTAGATCGGGCATCTTTATTTCTTTAATCATAATAACATCCCTTTTTAACTTTAAAAGTATAAAGGCTTTTTAAATTTCATTATATTATTAAAATTTCATGGGTTTTGGTCGGAGCTCTTCAGAAGCTCTTAACCAGTGCGGCTCGGGTCTTCGCGGCATACCCCATTTTTCCAGAGCACGTTTCAGTTCATGGTTTTCGGGTTTTTTTGCAAATTCAATAAACTGGCTTTCATTTTCCGTATCCATTGAACCCCTTATTGCCTGCTGCCAGGATTTTGCCCCTGCAGTATATCCGTCCGGATGCCCCAGCATTCCTCCTCCGGCCGGTATAACAATATCTGGCCCATATTCACCGATAATAAAAGGAGCAGTACCAGGATAGATCCCTGCACACGGCATGGGAGCTGTTGGCTTTATATTACCCAGAGGGGCAAGTTTTACCTGTGCGGTACGGAGTCCTTCCTCGTGGGATACCATTGGTATCGATGAATAGATCGTCGGCGTAAGCATGAGGTCTGCCCCACACAGACGTGCTAATTTTGCATATACTGGCCAGGCAATATGGTGCATACCTGCTATCATATGAGAACCATGCATCATAACAGGTACATTTATTTCAGGGTCCTCTGTTATCTCTTTAAAGGATGAAAGCCCCTGTGAATACGTGATAAGTATTCCATTCCCTCCTATCTCGACCAGTTTCCTGGCCCTGTCATGGACCTTATAAGCTTCATCTGTTATTGAACATAAATAGATTGGCTTCTTGCCTGTCTTTTTTTCCGCTCTTTCAAGTGCTTCCATAACATATTTTACCCTGTCTGTATATTTACAATTATAAGTATCAGAGGTCATCTCATCATCTTTTATCATATCAACTCCACCTATAGCAGTCTCATAGCACTGGTCAGCAGTCTCTTTAGGAGTCATGCCCATTTTAGGTTTTATTATATGAAGTGATAGAGGTCTTCGTTCCTTAACTCCTATCAGCTGCCTGAGCCCATCTATTCCAAATTTTGGGCCCTTAAATTTTGCCAGAAGGTCATCCGGAATCGATATGTCCATTAATCTTAGATACTGTGAATATGCAAAAGCGTTACCGGCAACGGAGAGAAGCATCATTGGCACATTTTCTATCCATGCGTCTATGCTGATAGCAAATTGTATGACAGCTTCAGCAGTATATTTATCTTCATTTGGGATCTGGAAATAACCGACAAGCTTGCATGATAGGGTATTTCGCACTTCAAGTGTGTCTTCTTTGACCTTCTCCCATGTCCCTGTTGAAGATTCAAGGGCAAGTGATTGTATAAGGGTGAGATGATCTAAAAAATCTACGTCTTCCTTTCTATCTTTTAAATAGTATGTTGCAATAATGTTCCTTTTACGGTCTACTCCGTCAAGAGTATTGTTGAAAATCTCAGGCTGGTAATAAGTTCTCATGATGTTTAATCCCTTTCTCTTTATATTTTTAATTTAATATAAGAATGAAATTTTTTATATATAAATACTGACCTAAAAAAGCTTCAGTAACTATGTTACTAAAATTAACCTTATTAATAGTAACATAATTACTCTATGTTAGTCAATACAAGACGCAAAAGTTTTAATTTCTTTTACCCAATAATCAAGAAATTTATGCAATGAATCAAATCAGATATATATCAGGTTTTAAGTATAAGTTTTTTAAAATTTATTAGAAAGTAAAATAAGAATTTTCCAAATTGATGTTGTTTTAAATACAAATAAATTTTAATATAATGTAACAAAGTTACAAATAATAAAGTTTACATATTAAATTGAAAAATGGCTGAAATAATAGCAAAGCTTAATTCTGTGTATAAGGGTATTACCGATTCCGAAAAAAGAGTAGCCGAATATATATTTAAAAATGAAGACAGAGTCCCCCTGCAATCGATATATGAAATAGCCGGTCATTCTTCTGTAAGTACAACTACAATACTAAGACTTATAAAAAAAATAGGCTATTCAAGTTTTAAAAAATTCAAGATTGATCTTGCAAAGGATTCAGCAAATAAAATTAAAGATATTTATTCAGAATTTAATTTAAAAGATTCTGATGAAAATCTTATAAGAAAAGTATTTTTAGGAAACATTGAATCTATTAAAAGTACCATGGAGTCAATCAGTATAGATAACCTTGTCAAAGCAACAAATGTTATATTAAAAGCTAAAAGAATAGTATTCTTTGGTATTGGAGGATCCCGATCAGTTGCTTTTGACAGTGCTTTGCGGTTTTCTCACCTGGATATTCAGGCAGAAGCTTACTGCGATGAGCTTCAGATAATACTTCAGGCAAAAAGGTTAAAAAAAGGCGAAGTTGCAGTAGGCATATCTCATTCAGGAAGGACCTCACTGATTATCGAATCATTGAATATTGCCAGAACAAATGGTGCTATTACTATAGGAATATCAAATTATATGGATTCTCCTATCAGCAAAGTATGTGATTATATTTTCTACACATTATTCAAGGAAGACAGGGTGAGGACAGCAGCGCTTTCTTCAAATATAGCACAATTATGTATAATCAGTTCTATCTACATTTTAGTAGCAAAAAATAAAAATAAACTATGGAATATTAATAGTCTTAATAATTTAGTCGACGACCTTCTAAGATTAAAATACTAAAATCATTCTTTTACTTAAAAATAATCATCTCTATTATATTTCCAGCTTCTTTTTTAAGTCAACCTGACCACCATTTTAAATTTTAATAATCTACTCCGTTTATTCTATTATATAATGTGTGACTGTTGCCAAAGTCTTAAATATGATACTATCCAGCAGGTCAAATGCGGACTTTGCCTATTTTTAGGTATATAAAATTTGCTATATCCTTCCAGCAATCCAGTCTCTTATCTCTTCTTCTCCGGGGTCTATGGCATCCAGGTCAAGGCCGCTAATATACCTTGCTGCTTCGTAAAGCACAGGAGAAAATTTTCCGTGAACTGCTGCAACGTGGTGTATATAAGGCCCATATATCAATTTTTCTTCCCACTTTGTCCAGTCCCCTGTCTTGATCCAGAGATATGTCCCTGTAGTCTTTGGACCTGTGGTACCTTCTGCCTGGCCTGTAAATAGGCTGTATTTGCCCCTTAAACCATCAAATCTTATAACAGTAACATCCCCTCCTCTTATTTCAAAATCGCATATTCCCTGGGGCTTATTTTCAAGTATTCCATGGTAGCCTGCTCTTGCCTCTGAACCTTCTTTCTTAAGTGAGAGCGGGAAAGGCCCGCAGTGCCAGAGAAGTTCACTATTATCATCTTCCGGATGCCTTACCGTG
>JAGYMN010000122.1 GCA_018400395.1 Actinomycetota bacterium | reverse complement strand
GGAATAAAGACCCGCCTGTATACCCTGTTACTTTTCTTCATCTAATAACTCCAAAAACTTTTCAATTACAACCGGGTCAAACTGTATCCCCGAAGTTTTCTTTAATTGCATTATTGCTTCCTCTCTGGAATAAGCCTCACGGTAGGGCCTGTCCGATGTCATTGCATCAAAAGCATCTACAGCTGAAACAATACGGCTGATCAGCGGTATCCTTTCACCCTCCAGACCCCTTGGATAACCTGAACCATCCCACCATTCATGCTGGCAGAGAATATACTCTGCAATAGGTACAAGCATTGAAGAGGATTTTGCGATGCGGTATCCTATCTCTGGATGCTTTTTTATTTCCTCCCATTCATCTTCCCTTAAACTATGTTTCTTTTTTAATAATTTTTCGCTTATTGCAACTTTACCTATATCATGCAGCCTTGCATACATTGCAAGCTCGTCAAACTTGCTATCCGGCATATTCATTTTTTGAGCCAGCTTTTTTGATAATCCAACCACCCTCTCTGAATGGGATTCTGTTTCTATATTCTTTTCATAAAGCTGCCCGGCAAGTGCATCTATTATTGAGTCTTGGACATTTTTTGAGTTCATTAGCTTATTGCTGTACATGGAATCTTCTGCTTTCTTTAAAACAGTACTAATCCTGGTTCCTGAACTTATCTTGGTGCTTGAACCCATAGAAATACTTATCGGTATCTTAAACCTCGCCCTGATGCACTTCTTCTGTATTCTATCTATGATTTCACTTGCATGTCCGGCGTCTGCCAGCGGAAGGATCACCCCGAATTCGTCCCCTCCCCATCTAGCCACCACATCATCACTTCTGCAGGATTCCCTGATCATCGCTGCCGCTTTCTTCAGAAGCCTGTCTCCCATATTATGTCCGAAAGCGTCGTTTACAAGTTTTAATCCATTTATGTCTGCCATTATTATGCTCATCGGCAACTGCCTGGACTTTTGAAGTCTATTAAGCTCCTCCTCAAAGTATGACCTGTTGTACAATCCTGTGAGGCTATCATGAAATGAAATATGCCTGAGTTCCTTTTCTATATTTTTTATATCTGTAATGTTTCTTAGAGATTCGATGGCACCGACTATTTCATTATTACTGTTAAACAGCGGTGAAGCAGTCAGCCAAACGTGTTCCTCTTTCCCGTTTAATTTAATCTTGGTTTCTGCTATAAGATTATTCCCCTTTCTCTCCAATGCGTTATACTGCTTTTCCAGCTTTTCAGAATCATTTATAAAATAATCAACCAGGGCAGGTCTCCTTTTGCCATAAAACGGGAGAGAATATTCATAATTTCCCTTTCCAAGCATTTCCTCATTCCTCAAACCAGAGAAATCTTCCATTGCCTTATTCCAGGCTATTATTCTACCCTCTGCATCTACTGCAAAAGTTGCGTCAGGCAGGAAATCAATTATATTTTTAAGAAGATTGCGGGATTCTTTTAATTCTTTTTCAGAAATCTTTTGTAGTGTAATATCCCGGAGGATTATAACACTCCCCATCCATCCACTGGTATTATCAAGAAGAGGGTTTGTCCTTAATTCAATATACAGATTCCTGTCTTTTATTTCTACTTCCTCAATTGTACTAACCCTGTATTTTTTTTTATTTAAAAAATCCATTATTTCAATGTACTTTGAAACTACCTGCTCTACAGGTTTTCCTATGTCTCTGCTGCTTGCCGAAAGAAGCCTGCATGCCGCTTTATTGATATCTATTATCCTGCTGTCCCTGTTTATTATAAGGATACCATCATAAAGGTTTTCTGTGATAGTCTCTCTGGCTAAAGGTGTGATATCTATCAACTGATACTTAAAAATTGCAATTGTCAGCAGGGCGCAGCTTAAGGTGAAAAATACAGGCGTCAACTCCATTCCTTCTACGCCGTACTGCCTGAAGGAATATATAATATTTACAGCAAAGGGGATAACTGATGCTATCACCAGTGATCTTCCCTGATGAGAATAATACCTTTTGTACTTGAAAAGGGCAAAAACCAGCATTGCTATTGCTGCTGCCAGGAAAAAATAACAGTAAGAAAGATGTACCCAGTACCACGGACCGTGCTCATAGAAAGCTAAAATGCCTGCTATATTATTCTGTTTTAGATAAATATCAGACCATACAAGGCCGTGAAATTCATTTGTGAAAACAAGAGCCAGAGTAGCGACAGGCAATATAAAGAAAAAAAACTTATTTTTACCTGTAAGCCAGTAATCCATATTTGTATACCTTAAAACAAAAAAGAAGAAGAATACCGGCAATGTTACTATTCCCAGATAACTGATCTTTGAAAATAATATTTTCAGGCTCAGAGTCGTAAATGACGCTTCAAAAAGCGCTGCGAAACACCATATGGCTACAGCCAACAACACCATAAAAAGTTCTGCCCTTATACGGTTGGTCCTCTTTACACCTATGTATATTGTAAGACCGAGTGAAACCAGAAATGATAATATTAACAATAATATTAACAGATTAATCTGCAATTCTTATATCCTTAATTTTAATGATATCAATAATCAGCCAATCATTAAATTATATTAGTTTTTAGCGTCAGCCTCAAGTATAGTACAAATTATACATCATAA
Source organism: Actinomycetota bacterium (assembly GCA_018400395.1). Lineage (GTDB taxonomy): Bacteria > Actinomycetota > Humimicrobiia > Humimicrobiales > Humimicrobiaceae > M55B120. Next base: position 954 of record JAGYMN010000122.1, on the reverse strand, counting down.
TTGAGAATTCATAAAAAAGTAAGTTTAGCAATAAATTGCCGGTCACTACTATAAATAGACTATCTAATATCCTGTTTCCCCAGCAGGATAAATGCCGCAAGCATAACAGCAGTTACAATAATAAATGTCACATAATAACCTAAATAAGTTATAAAATATCCTCCTAATATGGGGAGCAGGACAATAAAAATATTCATGGTACCCCTTATGCCAAGGTATATTATCCTTTCATCTGAAGGCGCTATATCAAGAATATAAGACTCAAATCCTACTGCCCTGCCGCTTATTAAAAAACCCACAAAAAAAAACACCAGCGAATAATACCCGGGACCAAACTTTGACAGTATAATGGCAAGGACCGGGATCATGCTTCCAATTAGAATGCAGGATTTTAAAATCATTTTAGAATCCCACCTTCTGGAGATAGTGACCCATAAAAAATTCGATAATACGGCTCCCGCAGTCTGGAATATAAGATAACGTCCTACATAAGTCTCATTAACACAAAGGATATCTTTTGCATAAAGCATATAAAAGGGATAGATCATTAAACTAAAACTGAACATGTTCTCGACTATAATAAAACGCGTAAAGCTTTTATCCTTTTTTAGAATAGAAGGAATTTTTTTTATAAATATTTCAAGAGATACTTTCTCTTTATCCCTTATAATCGAAGGCGGCTCCCTGATAAACCAGAAGGCAATAGAAGCAACCAGAAGCCCTGCAGAACCTATGAAGAGTATTACTGCGTAGTTATAAGGAAATGATAACCTGTTAAGGGCAAAAATGTTTAGAACAACCACTCCCCCCAGGAAAGAAAAAATACTCGTAGCAAATTGCTTCGATGAAAAAAGCTTTCCTCTCTGCCCTTTTTTTACAAGTTTTCCTATAATATCGCTGTAAGCCATACCTGCAAATCCCCCGTGCTTCATCTTCATAAATTTCATCAAGGAT
>JAGYMN010000121.1 GCA_018400395.1 Actinomycetota bacterium | reverse complement strand
ACTGCCGTCTGTCAGGATTATAAAAGCTGCTGAGATCAAGGCTGCACTGCCGGACATCCAGGGGTAAGCTGAAAAAGTTCAGTAAGTCGGATGATATTTTATCGATAACATTTTTCTCAAAATGCCCGCATGAAATCAATATTATAGTTTTCTTGTCCAAGCAGCCCTGATTAAATTTTCCTATCTAACTATATTCAGTATAAGAAATAACGGAATTAATTATTTGGTCCTCTTTTTCAGATCGTACTTCTTAATTTTATTATAAAGTGTTGCCCGGTCAACATCAAGTGCCCTGGCCGCTCTTGAAATATTCCAGTTATACTTATTAAGTATTGAGGATATATGCTTTTTCTCGAGATCATCAAGGCTTTCTATAGAGCTGCTCATAACCTCCCTTCCCATTGGCAGGTCTTTAAGCCGTATCTCTTTGCCGTTTCCAATGACTATGGCTCTTTCAATCATATTTTCCAGCTCCCTCACATTTCCAGGGAACTCAAATTCCTGGAGATGTTTGAGAGCTGCAGGCTCTACTGAGATCAGGTCCCGGCTCATTGATTTGCAATATTTCCTTATAAAATGGTTTACAAGCAAAGGAATGTCTTCTGTTCTTTCTCTCAGTGGAGGAATCCTAATATTAACCACATTAAGCCGGTAATACAGATCTTCCCTGAAAGTGCCGTTTTTTACCATGTTCTTAAGATCACGGTTAGTGGCACAGATAACCCTGAAGTCAGATGTTATTTCTTTGTTTCCTCCCACTCTTACAAATGAACGTGTTTCCAGCACGCGCAGCAATTCAATCTGCATTTTTGGTGAAATTGTGCCAATTTCATCAAGAAAGATAGTTCCGCCATCTGCCATCTCAAAACGCCCTTTCCTGTTGAAGCTGGCTCCAGTAAATGCACCTTTCTCATGTCCGAACAGCTCACTCTCCAGCAGGCTTTCACTCAGAGCTCCGCAATGCACACTTATCAGGGGGAAGTACTTGCGCGGCGAGTTTGCATGTATAGCCCTGGCTATAAGCTCCTTGCCAGTACCACTCTCTCCTGTAATAATTACAGAGGAGTTAGACTGGGCAACACTTTCCACCTCCTTCAGTACCTGTTTCATAGCCTCGCTTTCACCAATCAGATCATCAATATCCTCCAGGGTAGTGATTCTGTTTTTCAGGCCTTCATTCTCAGCCCTCAGTGTAACATGTGAGGCTGCATTCCTGATTAAATGGGAAAGATCGTCAGGGTCAAATGGTTTTGTTACATAATCATATGCACCGTTTTTCAAAGCCTGTACGGCTGTATCAACGGAGGCAAAGGCTGTCATAATAATAAATATGGGTTCCTTATTGAGTGTCTTGATGCGCCTGTGCATTTCCATTCCATCCATTCCGGGCATCTTGATATCGGCAAGGATAATATCAAAATCTCTTGCTTCCAGCATTATAAGAGCTTCTTTTGCATTAGCGGCGCACTCAACGGCATATCCGTCATCGATAAACCAGTTATATAAGGAATCTCTTACTGATTCTTCATCATCCACTACCAGTATGGATACTCTTTTTTCAGCCATGTCGGTTTGCTTTATTCCCTTTTCAGAGAGATTATTATTTTAATTGTAGTTCCTTTTCCCAATTCAGAATCCACATCAACATTTCCCTTGTGATTCTGTATAATGCCATGTACTATTGAAAGTCCCAATCCAAGTCCGCTTACATCCCTTTTTGTCGTATAAAAGGGTTCAAAAATATGAGGTATATCCTCCGGGCTTATTCCAGATCCGTTATCCGAAATTTCAACTCTTATACTGTCTTCATCAGGATTGGCTGTTCTGACAATTATCTCCCCATTCTCCTTAATTGCCTCGGCGGCATTCACCATTATTGCAAAGCAGGCCTGTTTAATCTGGTTTGGACTGCATAATACCTCATCCTCTTCAGCCCTGAAATCCTTAATCACCTTTATATTTGATATCTTAGCTGAATGAGTTATCAACTTACACGTTTCTTCAAGTACATCATGCAGTTTCCTTGCTTCAAAATTATCCTGATCTTTTCTTGAAAAATCAAGAAGTCCTTTCACAATTTCACCACAACGCTTTGTCTCTGTTTCGATAAACTTGAGATGTTTAAGCATTGACTCTTTCTTCGGATGGTAACAATCATCATTATTCAGGAGCTTATGCACAAGCTTGGTGTAAACCAGTATTCCGGATAAGGGATTGTTTATCTCATGTGCCACCGAAGATGACAGTTTGCCAAGAGAGGCAATCCTTTCAACATGGATCAGTTCATTCTGCGCATCGGATAATTCTTCTGACTTCTTCTGAACCTTATACTCAAGCTGTTGCGACCAGTTTTGCAACTCCCTTGTAGCTGAATCAATATTATCAAGCATATTGTTGAATGCCATCGAGACCTTCCTCATATCATCAAGCAGGTGCGGTTTTATCTCCAGCCTTATTTTATTATTGCCCCTGGATACAGCTTCACTGGCACTGATTATCGAATTCAGCGGATCTTTGATCCTCTTCCGGGTAAAAATTATCAGGAAGGTGACCATGAAGACTGTAATAATCATAGCAAGAATAAAAAAATCATTTGATGATTCATCAACAATTGAATCCAGATCATCCAGGGGTAATTTTATTATCAATGAACCCAGCACCTCGTCACTTTCGCTATGATAATGGCATGCAGCAGTGTAGCAGGATTTTTCATTGAGAATGGGTTTCCTTATCAATAGCTGCCTGGAGCTCTCCCCGGCCTGCATAACACTGCAGTCAACAGTATCACCTATTATCCGGTATACCTTTTCTTTTTCCGGAAACATAGAGTCAAAATCAGAGTGACAATTTCGGCAATTAGGGTCTATATTATTATGAGGGTCTGCCACCAGTGAAGTAAAAGCAAGGCTGTCGCGGTCATCGTACATATTCACTTCATCAATACCCGACATAGTACTAATTATATCCAGTGTTCTCTGAAGCATAGCTTTATCATTCTCAAGCATAGAGTAATAAAGTGAGCCTTCGACTATTGAGCTTATATTATCCCCGTTCTGGCGTATGGTATTATTGAAGAAGTCAACATATATTGATCTGAAAACTATATTAAACACTATAAACAATACAATAAGTGAGCCGGCAATAATAAACACAACACGGCCATATATCGATGACCTGAAAAGCCGGTAGCTCTGAAAAACATTTGTATCTGCAACTTTCTTAAAAAACTTACTAATTTTATTTTTCATGTTCAATTAGCTTTAATCAGTCCCGGCAACATGCAATAAAAGTATATTAAGCATGAAGACCAGGCATTGATTGGTCTCCATGCTTATATTCCGGCATTCAGATCATTTATAACACTCCCAATTTACAAAAAAATGAAGTGAATAAACATGATATGTCTCAACAATTTAATGCTGTTCATTCATAAATGTCTCCTGAAAATCATTCCATACTTCAGCCGGCATGCCAGCAAGAGGATAATCTGTCAGTTCACCACCTTCCTGAAGTACCACGGCCTCAGCCCCAGGGGAATATTTCCTCACTGAATCTGCTACAAAATCCTTAAACCTTAATAATTCGTTCTCTGCCCATTTCTTTGCTTCCCCGGCCATAACATATTCACCGGTTTCGCCTTTCCAGCTATCCGGCTT
>JAGYMN010000120.1 GCA_018400395.1 Actinomycetota bacterium | reverse complement strand
GCCATGACATCCATACTCCCAGAAGATCAAAAAATAATGGTAGAAGTATTACCGAAGGAATAAAAATCAAAAGCTGCCTTGCAAGGTTTATGATAAGTGCAGGCCTTGCTTTACCAATAGCCTGGAAAAAAGCTCCGCCCATTATCGGTATTCCCCACATGGGGGCAAAAATAGCTATAAACCTCAAAGGCATTACACCGTTTTTAATTATCTGGGGATCATTGGTAAAAATACCTATAAGAAACTGTGGAAACACCATCATAAGTATAAATCCCGCAATAGATATTACAGCAGTCCATATGAACCCCTCTTTTAAAACTCCTTTTACCCTTCTATATAATTCAGCTCCATAATTGAAACCCGCAATAGGTGAGAACCCATGACTTATGCCGATTATCGGCATGAAAATAAGGTCTATTATCCTTATTCCTATTCCAGTAATGGTAATATATGAATCTCCACCGTATATCCTGACAACTTTAATAAATACCATAAAAAGTATACTTCCCATTACCTCCATTAGAAAGGAAGGAAAACCTATTGCAATAATCTCCCTGATTATATTTATTCTCGGGCGGAAGGTACTTTTTTTAAAATGATATATGCTTCCTTTTGACCTGAAGAAGAAAAATATAAAAAGGGTGCTGCAAAACTGGCTTATTACAGTTGCTATTGCGGCTCCTCTGACCCCCATACCAAAAACAAAAATAAAAACCGGGTCCAGTATTATATTAAGCAGAGCCCCCGTAACCATGACATACATAGATGCCCTGGGTTTTCCTTCAGCCCTTATAAGATTGTTGCCGTTGATTGATAATGAGAAAAAAATGAATCCTAAAAGCATTACTGAAAGATAATCTGATGCATACGGCATAATTTTTGAAGATGCTCCAAGAAATTTAAGTATTTCATCCATGAAAAAATAAAAAACAGCAATCACTATAATATTCAGGATTATATTGATAAAAAAACTATTACCTGCAGCAATAAGGGCTTTCTCCCTATCACCTTTTCCAAGTGACCTGGAAACAATTGAAGCTGCTCCGATACCGGTAAGCAGAGCAATAGCAATTATAAATATCAGAACAGGAAGAACGACGGTAAGGCCTGCTATTGCATCCGGTCCCACACCATTTCCGACAAAAATAGTATCCACAAAATTATAAAGTGCGGAGACAATCATTGCCGTAACTGCAGGAAGGGAAAATCTGAATAAAAGTTTCCTCAGGTTTTCATTCAATATTTGTTTTTTTTCTTCTTCCATACTTAAATATTCAGCAGAAAAATTTTTAGAAAACAACAGAAGGAAATACTAAGCTGATAATATTTTAAAGTCAATAAATTGATAAATAAATGTGTTTCTATTCAGCAATACTCGAAGTTATGAGGCATACATTAATGTCCGGTTTCAACTATACTTTACAATCTCCTTATTAATCAGCCTAACTTCAAAAAGTATAAAAATGAGAGTGACAATAAAAGAAAGGAAATCTGAAACCGGCCATGAGAGGAATACTCCGTTTAGCCCAAAGAAAAGGGGGAGTATGAATATTGCCGGCAGAAGGAATATCACCTGTCTTGAAAAATTTATTATCAGTGCGGGTACCGGTTTTCCTATTGCCTGGAAAAGCATACCGCCAACTATTAAAAACCCCATTATTGGAAGAAATATGACAATTATTCTCATTGGCATTATCCCGTTATTTATGACTTCTGTATTTTCTGTAAAAATCCTCAGTAAATAGCGCGGGAAAAACATTGTTGCAGCAAAGCCTGCAACTGCAATCAGGCTGGCCCAGATTACTGCCTCTTCAAGAATCTTCTTTACCCTTGAATAGAGTTTTGCACCATAATTAAAACTGGCTATGGTGGAAAAGCCGTAAGAGATTCCGAGTATGGGCATTACAATCAGATCAACTATCCTTATTACAATACCTGCAATGGCTATGTATGTATCATTACCATAATATAATATAGCACGATTAAATATGAGAAATATTATACTGTCTATTATAGCTGTCGAAAATGAAGGAAATCCTATAATCAGAATATTTTTCATAAGCCTGAAATCAATTCTGAACATGCCTGCTCTGGGTCTGAATATACTTTTTCCAAAATAAAGATAAAAAGTTACATATAATATACTGGCCCCCTGGCTTATAATCGTGGCAATAGCCACGCCCTTTACTCCCATTCCGAGGATAAAAATAAATACAGGGTCGAGTATTATATTGAGAACCGCTCCAATTATCATTGGATAAATAGCTGCCCTGGGCCGCCCTTCTGCCCTTATTATATGGTTTGCTGCAAGAGAGCTTGAAAAGAATACAAAACCGAAAAGGATTATTGAAAGATAATCTTTGGCATACGGCAGAACAGATTCAGAAGCACCAAAAAACTTCAATATATTATCAATAAATACAAATGCTACGGCCATCATCAATGCATTTATGACAATATTTGCAATAATTGCATTACCAACTGTCCTGGCAGCAAGTGACTCGTCACCACGGCCCAGACCCCGGGAAATTATGGATGCAGAACCAACCCCTACCATGATACCTATTGCCAGCATTAGTATCTGTATGGGAAATACAATTGTCAGGGCAGCAATAGCAATAGAACCTACACCATTGCCAACAAAAATAGTATCTATGAAATTATAGAGTGCGCTTATTACCATCCCTATTATGGAAGGCACTGAAAACTTAAAAAGCAGGGTTCTTAAATTATCTTTTAATATCGGGTCCCTTTGAGAATACATCCATTAACAGATCTATTTTTATAATATTTTTTAAAATGGATGCATTCACTTGATTTAGGTTAATGCTATATGCAGGTTTTTGAGTTTTTTTAGTAGTTACTCCAGTTAAGTAAATACCCCCATTTTCTAATTTTACATGATGGATTTGACAATAAATGAATTGTACTTAAAATATTAAATAAAAACAAATAAAGTATTATACTAATATGATTAAATATTTAGATATCATTTAAAATCCTTTTTAAGCCTGTAGCCGCAATAGGGACACAGATTAAAATCTTTCTGTATTTCCCTTTCACATTTTGGACATTGATTGTTTTTTAATAACCTTTCTTCCCGCGTTTCCTTTACCACAGGTATAGTTGGAAGACCCATTTTACCTTCTTCAAGTTTAAATGATTCCTTTAACTTATTCAGGACTCTCAGGCCGTCATCATCAAGCTTTCCATCAGATTTATATTTCTTATAAACCCTTTTATAAAGATCCTCTATATCTTCCTTTTCAAATTTATTAAGCGTTTCTATTTCACTGTCAAGCAGTTCCTTGTAAACTAATATATTATCTTCAATGTTATCAAACTGCCTGTCCAGTTTTTCATCACATTCCTTACAGTAGGGGGAATGTGATTTATCTTTAATAATTTTTCCACACTCTATACATCTTTCTACATCAACCATAATCAACCTCTTATATAATTTTTACAAAACAACAGGCAATATATTACCATAAATAATTTTTTTTTGGATATATCATTCTTATTATTTACTATGAATAAAAATAAAGTAATTGCTATATTTACTTTTTTAGCCATATCTTATTTATACATCCTAAAATACCTTTTGATATTTTTACTTCTCTGATTTAAAAATTATACTAATATTGATATAAAGATAATAAAGCTTT
>JAGYMN010000012.1 GCA_018400395.1 Actinomycetota bacterium | reverse complement strand
TGGAAAATAATATTAATATAAGAGTGACTGATGAAAATTATATGGTAAAGAATGAAAAGGGGGAAATGGTTCCTAATTATGATATTACCATAGTTAGCTTCAAGGAAGGGGATATAATCAGGGGCCGTGTTGTGAAAATAGAGAAAGATGAGGTGCTTGTAGACATAGGATTCAAATCTGAAGGGGTCATACCACTGAATGAGATTTCGATAAGGAATAGCGTAAAGCCGGAAGATTTACTAAAAGTCGATGAGGAGATCGACATCATAGTCCTACAGAAGGAAGACCAGGATGGAAGGTGCATCCTTTCTAAAAAAAGGGCAGAGATGGAAAAGAATTTTGACAAAATAGAGAAGATATATGAAAACAATGAGACAATAGAAGGTGAGATAATTGAAAGCGTAAAAGGCGGCCTTATAGTCGATATAGGTCTCAGGGGTTTCCTTCCAGCATCATTGATAGATGTAAGGAAGACCAGAGATCTTGATTCATATATAGGAGATAAATGCACGTGCAGGATCATAGAAGTGGATAGAAACAGGAATAACGTTGTTCTTTCAAGGAAGGCCATAATAGAGAACGAGAGAAGGGAACAGAGAAAAGAGATAATGGAAAATATGGAAGTTGGCCAGATAAGAGAAGGAGTTATAACAAGCATAGCTGATTTCGGTGCTTTTGTGGATGTAGATGGTGTCGATGGCCTGGTTCATATCTCAGAACTATCCTGGAATCATGTGAAACATCCATCGGAAGTAGTTGAAGTAAACCAGAAGGTAGAAGTAGAAATACTTGATATAGATTATGAAAAGCAGAGGCTGTCACTGGGGTTAAAGCAGACCCAGAAAGATCCATGGCTGGAGAAAATAAAGAAATATTCAAAGAACGATATTGTTAATGGAAAGGTTACAAGAATAGTAAAATTCGGTCTTTTCGTCCAGATAGAAGAAGGCCTGGAGGGATTAGTACATATTTCAGAATTATCCGACGAGCCTGTCAGAAAACCAAGTGATGTTGCAAAGATAGGGGATGAGCTTATAATCAGGATAATTGATATAGATTTTGACAAAAGGCGTATGGCTTTCAGCGTAAAACAGGTAGAAAACCCGGTAGAAGAAAAAGAAGAAGAAACTGGTGAAGTGAAGGAAGAGGACAAGAAGAAAGAAAATAAGAAGCCAGATGATAAGGAATCAGCAAAAGAGGAAAAGGAAGATTTAAAATCCGGGAAATCCCTGCAAAACAACGCTGAAGCAAAGGATTCTGTAAAGCAAGACATTTCAGGTGAAGACGAAGAAGACAATCCCGACAGCAGCACTGCTCCTGTTAATGAAAAAGAGAAACAGATCAAGGAAATCCTGAGGGAACTCAAGGATGAAGCCAACCTTGATTGAGTAACTCTTATCCTGAATTAAAATAAAATCAATTAATAATATTATTTCCTGTATGCTTGCCTGTTTGGCCGGTACAGGTTATTAATATAATATCCGTATATTTCAATGTTAAAAATTTTCCATCATGTTTTTATTTACAGGAATAATTAAAATAGAAAAACTGTAATGCTGAAAGGAGCTGGGAATATTAGTATTATTGGAATAACAGGTACGGTATCTTCAGGCAAAAGCACTGTAGCTGATTTTTTAAAAAAGTCCGGCGGCAATTTAATGGTTATAGATGTGGATAAAACTGCAAAAGGCCTGTACGAGAAGTATCCTGAGATAAAGTTAAAAGTAAAAAGGGTTTTTGGGGATAATATTTTCGATAAGGAAAATAATATTATTTTCAAAAGACTCGCAGAAAAAGTATTTTCAAAAGAAGAAGATTTGATGAAATTAAACCGAATCATGTTCCCCTGTATTAGAAAAGAGATAAAAAATATTATAAAATCTGCCGGTGATTATGAGCATGTAATAATAGATGCTGCGGTATTATTTGGCGCAAAGCTGGATATTCTGTGTGATTATATAATACTTGTGGATTCTGATAGGGAAAAGAGAGAAAAATTATTAAAAAATAGAGGTCTGAGTGATAAAGAAGCAAGATTGATTATAAAAGGTCAGCATATAAAAATAAATGATGGAAGGGTAGACTATATTATAATAAATGATGGAGATAAAAAAAAATTGTATGAGAAGGCCTGTAGTATAATGAATAATATAGATAACAAAAAAAGCAAGGATGCAAAAGAATAACAGATTTAAATTAGTATCAAATTACTCACCCCGCGGTGATCAAAATAAGGCAATAGAAAAACTTACGGAAGGCTTGAAAAAAAATTATAAATATCAGAGCCTTCTTGGAGTAACGGGTTCCGGGAAAACCTATACAATAGCAAATGTTATAAAGAATATTCAGCTGCCAACACTGGTGCTTGCTCCTAATAAAACCCTTGCAGCACAGTTGTGCAGCGAGTTCAGGGATTTTTTCCCCAATAATGCAGTAGAGTATTTTGTAAGCTATTACGATTATTACCAGCCGGAGGCATATCTTCCAGGAAGGGATATTTATATAGAAAAGGACACTTCAATAAATGAAGATATAGAAAAATTAAGGCTCTCTACCACGAATTCGCTCTATACAAGGGATGATGTGATTGTAGTAGCAAGTGTTTCATGTATATATGGCCTGGGATCACCTTCAGAGTACGAAAAGCAGAGGATAGTCTTAAGAACAGGGCACGATTTTAACCGGGAAGAACTTATAAAAAAACTTGTTAACATACGTTATGAGAGAAATGAATATGATTTTTCAAATGGCAAATTCAGGGTGAAGGGTGATATACTGGAGGTATATCCAGCATATCAGGACAGGGCGGTAAGAATACAGTTATTTGGTGAGGAAATAGAGAAAATTGAGGAATTTGATCCGCTATCAGGGGAAATATTTAAAAAAATCGATGCATATATAATATCTCCTGCAACGCATTTTCTAGCTACTGCAGAATGGGTCGAGAGGGCCCTCGGAACAATTGAAGAAGAATTAGAAGAAAGGATAAAATATTATAAAAGCAGGAGCAAGCTGCTGGAAGCGCAGCGTATAGAATCGCGCACAAGATATGATATGGAGATGATAGCAGAACTCGGCTTTTGCAGCGGGATAGAAAATTATTCAAGACATATAACAGGCAAGAGGCCCGGAGAAGCTCCCAGTACATTGATTGATTTCTTCCCTGATGATTTTTTGGTGGTCATAGATGAATCGCACATAGGGGTCCCGCAGATAAGGGGAATGTATAAGGGTGACCGTTCCAGGAAACAGACACTTGTAGATTACGGTTTCAGGCTGCCTTCAGCGCTGGATAATAGGCCGCTTAGATTTATGGAATTTGAAGAGAAGGTAAAAAGGGTTATATTTACCTCGGCTACTCCCGGGCCTTACGAGAGGAATGTAAGCAGCCAGGTGGTAGAACAGATTATAAGGCCTACAGGACTGATAGACCCTGAAGTTATAGTCAGGCCTACGAGAGGCCAGATAGATGACCTGATAGGAGAGATAAAAAAAATAGTAAAAAGAGGTGAAAGGGTTCTTATAACAACCCTTACCAAAAGAATGGCAGAAGACCTTACCGACTATCTTTCAGGTAATGATATAAAGGCCCGTTACCTGCATTCGAATATAGATACACTTGAGAGGATAGAAATATTGCGTGATCTCAGGTCGGGAGAATTCGATGTGCTTGTGGGAATAAATCTCTTAAGGGAAGGTCTGGACCTTCCGGAAGTATCACTTGTGGCGATACTGGATGCTGATAAAGAAGGATTTTTAAGGTCAGAGATATCTCTGATACAGACCATAGGAAGAGCAGCAAGAAATATAAACGGAAGGGTAATAATGTATGCGGATAATATTACAGGGTCTATAAAAAGTGCTTTAGGCGAGACAGAAAGAAGAAGGAAGATACAGATAGAATTTAATGATAAGAATAATATAATTCCGAAGTCAATAAGCAAGGCGATTTCAGACATACTATATAATAGGGGAATAAAAACGGCTGTAAAATCCCGGAGTAAGGAAAATAGCGGAAAAACAATTGATGAGGAAATTACTGAAAGCAGCATACTGAAAATGGGTCCCTCAAATTTTGTAAATATTATCTCAGGGCTTGAAGAACAGATGCATATAGAAGCCAGGGAATTGAATTTTGAAAAGGCAGCTGCAATAAGGGATGAAATAAAGAGATTAAAAAATATTATTAATGTTAAAATGCCGGGTACCGGAAAAGATGAAGGAAGAAATATATATAAAAGGAGCAAGGGAGCATAACCTTAATAATATAAGCCTCAGGATTCCCAGGAACAGTCTTATAGTTTTTACCGGTGTAAGCGGTTCCGGCAAGTCGTCACTAGCTTTTGATACTATTTATGCAGAGGGTCAGAGAAGATATGTCGAATCGCTATCTTCCTATGCAAGGCAGTTTCTGGGGCAGATGGAAAAACCCGACGTAGATTTGATAGAAGGGCTTTCTCCTGCTGTTTCGATAAATCAGAAGGGGGTTTCTAAAAATCCGCGGTCTACTGTGGGCACTATTACAGAAATATATGATTATCTGAGGGTTCTTTATGCAAGGATCGGAATACCCTATTGCTATATCTGTGGAAAACCTATAACCAGGCAAACCGTAGATCAGATTATAGAAAAGATAATGGAACTGGATCCAGGTACTAAATTCCAGGTTCTGTCCCCGATTATACGCGGAAGGAAGGGGGAGTATAGCAGGACGTTTGAGAATATTTATAAAGACGGCTTCATAAGGGTAAGAGTAGACGGTACTGTTTATGAACTTGGAGAAAATTTTGATCTCAGACTGGATAAAAACATTAAGCATAATATCGAGATAATAGTAGACAGGCTCAGGATGAGCCATGATATAAGAAAAAGACTGGCAGAGGATATAGAGATATCACTTAAGGAAAGCGGAGGCATTGTATACATACAATTATCTGATAGTGGAGAAATAATAAGTTTTTCAGAGAATTTCTCCTGTGTCGATTGCGGTATCAGTTATGAAGAGTTGACCCCGAGGATGTTTTCCTTCAACAGTCCTTATGGAGCCTGTGAGGAATGCGGCGGCCTTGGAATAAGCAGGAAAGTTGACCCCGGGCTTTTAGTTGAGAATCCGGAGCTCAGTATAATGGACGGAGCCATTCCATTTTTTAACATGAATTACTCCAACTATTATCCGCAATTAATGAGAAGCCTTGCGGAAGAATATGATTTTGACCTGTACAAACCATTCAGGGACCTTGACGAAAAGGTAAAAAAGATAATCTTTTATGGTACAGAAGGAAAAAAAATAAAAGTCAGATACAGAAATCACAGAGGCCAGGTACGGTTTTATTATATTAAATTTGAGGGTCTTGTCAGTAACCTCAGCCGGCTGTATATGGAAACTGATTCTGATAACCAGAGGAGCAAGATAGAAAAAATTATAGCAAATGCACCCTGCCCGGTCTGTCAGGGGAAAAGGTTAAAAAAGGAGAGTCTTGCAGTAAAGATAAATGGGCTTTCTATTGCAGATTTTTGCGAGATGACCATTGAAGAAAATATTGAATGGCTGGAAAGGTTAAAACTTTCCGAAAGGGAAATGCTTATTGGTAAGAGTCTGATAAAGGAGATAACTGAACGGCTGAAGTTTTTAAAGGATGTAGGATTGGGATATCTTACCCTGTTCAGAAAATCCAGCACACTTTCAGGAGGGGAATCACAGCGAATAAGGCTTGCTACCCAGATAGGGTCCGGTCTGGTAGGTGTACTCTATATACTTGATGAACCAAGTATCGGTCTTCATCAGAGAGATAACTCAAAATTGATAGATGCACTGAAGAGGTTAAGGGATCTTGGCAATACTATAATCGTTATAGAACATGATGAAGAAACCATTAGAAAATCAGATCATATAGTAGACATAGGACCCGGTGCAGGAATTCATGGAGGTAATATCGTATTTAACGGCAGTCTCAAAGATATATATGATTGTACCGGCTCAATAACAGGTGAGTATCTTAAGGGAACAAAGTTCATTCCTGTTCCTGAAAAAAGAAGGGAGGGCAGTGGAAAGAGAATAACAATAAAGGGAGCCAGAGAACATAATCTAAAAAATATTGATGTAGACATAGAATTAGCAAAAATGATAGCAGTTACAGGGGTCTCCGGATCCGGTAAGAGCACACTTATAAATGAGATACTATATCCCTCTCTTTCAAACAGGCTTATGAAATCTCATATGCATTCTGGAGAGCATGATGATATCCTGAACGCTGAAAATCTGGACAAAGTTATTGTTATAGACCAGTCTCCGATAGGAAGGACCCCGCGCTCAAATCCTGCGACATACACCGGGGTATTTACCTATATAAGGGAATTATTTTCAAAGACCCATGATGCAAGATTAAGGGGATATAAGCCGGGGAGGTTCAGCTTTAATATAAAAGGAGGAAGGTGCGAATACTGCAAAGGTGATGGAATGATAAAGATAGAGATGCACTTTCTGCCTGACATATATGTACCATGTGAAGTCTGCAAGGGAAAAAGATTTAACAGGGATACACTGGAAATAAAATATAAGGGTAAAAATATTGATGATGTCCTTAATATGACCGTAGAGGAGGCCCTGTCCTTTTTCAGGAATATACCGAGAATAAAAAATAAGCTGGAGCTTATAAACGATGTCGGTCTCGGTTACATAAAGCTTGGACAGCCGTCGACGACACTATCAGGAGGAGAAGCGCAGAGGATAAAATTGTCAGCTGAACTGTCTAAAAGAAGCACGGGTAATACACTTTATCTGCTTGATGAGCCGACTACGGGACTGCATTTTGATGATATTAAAAAGCTGCTGAAGATTCTTAACAGATTGGTAGATGCTGGCAATACAGTTCTTGTAATAGAACATAATATGGAGGTTATAAAAGCTGCAGATTATATAATAGATCTTGGTCCGGAAGGCGGAAATAAGGGAGGTATGGTTATAGCCACGGGTACCCCGGAGGAAATCAGCAATATTACTTATTCATATACCGGAAGATATTTAAAAAGATATCTGTCAAAACACATGCAAACTGCAAAAGTATGAAAAATAGCGTAATAAAAGAAAATAAAAAAATAGATGAAGCATCTTCAAGAGAAAAGTTGATAAAATCACTTGAAATACTGCCAGCAAAAACAGGCGTATACATATTTAAGGATGAAAGCGGAAGGATAATATATGTAGGCAAGGCGAAAAATATTTACAGCAGGGCAAGGAGCTATTTTTCCGGCAGTAACAGGGATTTTCTTTATATGAAGCCTCCCGGCTTTACACGGCAGATAAGGTCTGTTGATTATATAGTTACCTCAAATGAAGTAGAGGCTCTCATACTTGAAGGAAATCTTATAAAGGAAAACAGGCCGAAATATAATATTGAATTGAAGGATGATAAATCGTATCCATTTATTGTTATAACGGATGATGCATATCCCCGGGTTTTTTTAACCAGGAACAGGAAAATCAGAAAAGCAAGATATTATGGTCCATATACTGATGTTGGTTCTGCAAAGAAAGTTATTGAACACTTAAGAAGCATATTTAAGATCAGGGATTGTAAGGGAGTAAAGCCCGGAAAAAGTCCCAATCCTCCATGTCTTAATTACCATATAGGACTCTGCAGCGCTCCCTGTGCAGGTAAAATCTCTGAATCGGAGTATAAAAAGAATGTGGAGGATATCAGAAATTTTTTAAAAGGTAAAAACCGCTCAATAGTAAGTGATCTTAAAAAGAAAATGGAACAATACTCCAGTAAATTGAAATTTGAAGAAGCTGAGGAGCTGAAGAAAAAAATATACGGAATCGAAAAAATAGTTGAGGAACAAAAGATTATTTTTGATAGCGCCGATGCGTGGGATTTTATTGCTATAAAAAGAGAAAAGAAAATCGCAGCAGTAAGTTTGTTTACATACAGGTCAGGAACACTCGCAATTGTCAATAATTTTATTATAGAAAACAGCGGGTTGTTAAAAGATAACCAGCTTATTCCATTATTTATCAATCAGTATTATGAAAATATGAACAGCATACCGTCAAAAATATACATATCCGCCAGCGTTGATGATTCGGACCTGATAGAGAAATGGTTCCATGTAAAAAAGGGCAGGAAGGTAATTGTAAGAAAACCTGTAAGAGGCGAAAAAAACAAGATAATGGATATGACGATAAAGAATGCTGAATTATATCTTGAGAAAAAGAAATTTGAAAAGTCTACGGGCCACAGCCAGGGGTACAGGGATCTTATCAGACTGAAAAACAGGCTGGGGCTCAATAACATTCCACGGAGAATTGAATGTTACGACATATCAAATCTGGGGGAAAACTTTCCAGTAGGTTCCATGACTGTAGCCTGCGATGGAGAAATAAACCCCCGGCATTACCGTCATTTTAAAATAAGATCGATTTCAGGTCAGGATGATTATGCCATGCTGGAGGAAATAGTTAAAAGGAGGCTGAAATATCTAAATGTCCCCGTAACAGGTATTATGGATAGTTTTCACCAGAAGCCAGATCTTATGGTGATAGATGGGGGGAAGGCCCAGTACAGCACTGTAAAAAAAGTTGTTGACAGCAAGAGATTGGGAAGTATTGATGTAATAAGTATAGCAAAAAAGGAGGAGATGATTTACTGTGACAGATTCAGAAGCGGTATGAAGCTGGATCCAGGTAGTGACTATATGAGAATAATAATCAGGTTAAGGGATGAGGCACACCGTTTTGCACTGGGATATCACAGGAAGCTCAGGAACAGATATATGACAGATTCTGTCCTCGACCAGATAAAAGGTATAGGAATCAAAAAAAAGACTTATATAATGAAAAATATTGAATCTATTGACGAGCTGAAAGAAAAGAACATAGAGGAATTAATGAATATAAAAGGAATAAACTACAGGGATGCTGTAAATATATATGATTGTTTTCACAGATAAAAGCAAGAGCCGTAAAAAGCCGGTATGGATCTTAAAATACTGGAAGATATTCTTTAGCGGTGTTCATTATACCAAAATTTCTTAATTTATTACCTTGGGACAGCCCTTAATGGTGATTAAATATATTTTTAAAGGGTTTGTTTCTGGAGGGATTGTTTTTTTGAAAGTAAAAAGATTAAAATACATTATAGAACTTTTATTATAACCGTTTTTATTAGAAAGTGTTTGAAATTAAAAATAAAACAGAAAAAAATTCAGGTAAACTGGAGCTTATGATAATAACAGGACTGTCCGGGGCCGGAAAGTCCGAGGCACTGAAATATTTTGAGGACTCAGGATACTACTGCATAGATAATCTTCCGGCGCATCTGGTATTGGATTTGATGAATTTTTTCTCATCCAGGGATTGCAGGATAGATAAGGTTGCTCTGGCAATAGATCTGAGAAGTGGTTATTTTTTTAATGAAATATTTATAATGCTGGATAAGTTAAAGGAAAGAAAGATAAAATACAGAATACTTTTTCTTGAAGCGTCTATGAATGCCATAACAAAAAGGTATTCGCTTACAAGGAGAAAGCATCCTCTGGTAGAATCAGGTTCGCTGGCAGCAGGGATAAAGGAAGAGATAGAAAAGATGACCCCGCTGAAGAATATATCAGATATAATAATAGATACAACACTTCTAAGCTCAAAAGAACTAAAGCTTGAGATTGCAGAAAGGGTTATGTCTGATGATGAAAAAAAGAAAATACTGCAGATATCCGTAGTGTCTTTTGGCTACAAATATGGTCTTCCGGACAATATGGACATAGTCATGGATGTAAGATTTCTTCCAAATCCTTATTATTTAAAAGAACTTGAAAATCTTGACGGAAAAAGTGATAAAGTAAAGGATTTTGTTTTAAGCAGGATAGAAACAAAAAAATTTTTGGGTCTTTTCAAAGAAATGCTGGATTTTCTTATACCAAATTATATTGCGGAAGGAAAAAGCTATCTCGGGATAGGTATTGGCTGCACTGGAGGGAGGCACCGATCAGTTGTCATTGCAGAAAAAATTAATGAGCATCTTAATATGGGTGGTTATTCGTCAAAACTTTTTCACAAGGATTTAGGCAGCAGTATTTTGGATATCTGACCGGGTTTTATATGGATTTAAAAAATCACTTTTATGTTTTATATAAATTTGATAGAATGTTTCAATTTTATAAATTATTAAATAAATTTAGTAAGTCTAAGTTTAAAACATAATAAGGGAGGAATATAATGGCTATAAAAGTAGGAATTAATGGTTTCGGAAGGATAGGAAGACAATTTCTGAGGGCAAAGCTGCAAAACGATAAGTCAAATGATGTAGAAGTGGTATCAATAAATGATCTTTATCCCAATGATGTGCTCGCCCATCTTCTTAAGTATGATTCAGTCTATGGAATACTGGGTAATGATGTAAAGGCCGTGGAAGATGCTATCATAATAGACGGCAAAAGAATAAAGGTCACATCCATAAAAAATCCGGCTGAATTGCCCTGGGGTGAAATGGGTGTAGATGTGGCCATTGAATCTACCGGATTATTCCGCACAAGGGAGGCAGCGGGTAATCACCTGGATGCAGGAGCAAGAAAAGTTCTCGTAACCGCCCCCATGAAAGGAGAAGGAGCAGACGTAACAATAGTGCTGGGTGTAAACAATGACAGCTATGATAAGGATAATCACCATATCATATCTAACGCTTCATGCACTACCAATGCACTGGCCCCGTTATGCAAGGTATTAAACGATAATTTTGTTATAAAAACTGGTCTGATGACAACAATACATGCATATACAAATGATCAGAGGATCCTGGATCTTCCCCATAAAGATCTGAGAAGGGCAAGGGCAGCTGCACTGTCGGCTATACCTACAACTACGGGAGCTGCAAGTGCTATAGGGCTTGTGATACCTGAATTGAATGGTAAACTAAATGGGCTGGCCGTAA
Organism: Actinomycetota bacterium; assembly: GCA_018400395.1. Lineage (GTDB taxonomy): Bacteria > Actinomycetota > Humimicrobiia > Humimicrobiales > Humimicrobiaceae > M55B120. The sequence continues at coordinate 11,825 of JAGYMN010000012.1, read as the reverse complement.
GGATACCGATACCGGTAGGATCTCTGGTAGACCTGGTTGTAGATATTGAAAAAAAAGCAAGTGTTGAGGAAATAAATGAAGCTTTTAAAGCTGCTTCCGAAAGTCCTGAATTAAAGACAATACTGCAGTATACGGAAGAACCAATTGTTTCAGCCGATGTTATAGGCAACAGTTTTTCATCTGTATTTGATGCAGGAAATACATACGTTCAGGATAACCTGGTAAAAGTGCTGTCATGGTATGATAATGAATGGGGTTATTCGAGCAGGCTGCTGGACCTTGTTAAATTTATTACCGCATAATATTTAAAAATTACAAAGACCGGACATATTTCAGATATATTTTATACAGTTCCGGTCTTTTTATTAACAGGCATGGTGATAATGATGTTTGATAGGAAAACTATAAGGGATATTGATCTAAAAGGTAAAAAGGTAATAGTCAGGGTGGATTATAACGTGCCGCTTGATGAAAATCTTTCGATAACCGATGATACCAGAATAAGATTATCGATTCCTACAATAGAATACCTCATAAAAAATAGTGCACGCATAATATTGATATCCCATCTGGGGAGGCCGAAAGGGGAACCCGAAGATAGGTTCCGCCTGGATCCTGCAGCCCTGAAACTGGAGGAGCTCATAGGAGTAAGGGTTAAAAAATTCGACAGCATATATTCAGATGAAATAAAAGATTATGTGAATAACAGCCTGCAAAATGGGGATATTGTCATGCTGGAAAATTTAAGGTTTGACACGCGAGAGAAATCAAATGATAGAGAATTTTCCAGGTTACTGGCATCTCTTGCGGATATTTATGTAGACGATGCTTTTGGAGCTGCACACCGGTCTCATGCTTCAGTTGTGGGAATAGCGGAATTTCTCCCTGCAGTATCAGGATTTTTGTTGGAGAAAGAAGTTGAAACTCTTACTTCGCTCCTGGAATCCCCGGAAAGGCCGTTTATGGCCATACTGGGGGGTAGTAAGGTATCGGATAAGATAAAGATAATAAGAAACCTCTTAGACAGGGTAGACATCCTGATACTTGGTGGAGGGATGACCTATACTTTCCTGAAATCAAAAGGCATGGAAATAGGTAAATCAATCTGCGAGGATGACCAGATGGATTATGCCCGGGAAATGATAAATCTTGCCAGAAAAAATAATGTGAGGCTTATCCTTCCAGTTGACATTACTGCTGCAAAGGAATTTGACAGGAACTCAGAGAGCATGGAAGTACCCGTCGACGGGATACATCCGGACTGGATGGGGCTTGATATAGGGAGCAGGACAGTGGATTTATTCAAAAAAAATATAGCTGAAGCGAGGACAATATTCTGGAATGGGCCAGTAGGCGTGTTTGAATGGGAGAAGTTTTCAAAAGGGACAAAGAACATTGCCTTTGCTGTAGCAGAAAGCAATGCCGTAACGGTTGCAGGCGGCGGTGATACGGTTGCTGCTATAAGAAGATATGGCCTTACAGAAAAGTTTTCACATATATCCAGCGGAGGAGGAGCCTCAATGGAACTGCTTGAGGGAAAGATTTTACCTGGAGTTGAAGCTTTAATTAAAAAATAAATGGTATTGAAAGGATTATTGAAATATGAGGAAGGTATTTATTGCAGGAAACTGGAAAATGAATATGACACATCTGGAGACAATGAAATTTCTTGAAGAATTTGGTTTTAAATTTGGAAACAAAAATAAATGCGATATTGCAGTATGCCCACCCTTCACTGCACTAAGAAGTGCAATGACAGTGATAAATGATGATAATCTTGAGATAAAACTGGGAGCCCAGAACATGTATTTTGAAACAAAGGGAGCCTTTACGGGGGAGATATCTCCGGATATGCTGAAAGCCCTTAATGTTGAGTATGTAATACTGGGACACAGCGAAAGGCGGCAGTATTTTAATGAGACGGATAAGTTGATAAATAAAAAGGTAAAAGCTGTCTTTGAGAATAAGTTAAAACCAATACTCTGTATTGGAGAAACCATTGATATAAGAGAAAGCGGCAGGGAGAAAGAATTTGTAATCGGTCAGCTTACAGATTGTCTTGATAGTGTTGACAGGGAAGATATTGTAAATATAACTATTGCCTATGAACCTATATGGGCTATTGGGACAGGTAAGACAGCAACATCAGAAGATGCAAATAATATGTGTTCGGCTATAAGGGCAAAAATTGCAGAACTTTACAGTAGTGATGTTGCCAATGCTGTCAGGATACAATATGGAGGCAGCGTAAAACCTTCAAACATAAGTGAACTTATGAACATGCCAGATATTGATGGTGCGCTGGTTGGCGGAGCAAGTCTTAAAGCCGACGATTTCCTGGCAATTATAAATTACTGAGTATGAAAAAAAATAATAAAAAGCCGGTATGCCTGATAATCCTGGATGGATGGGGATTATCTGACAATCAGGAAGGCAATGCTATTGCAATTGCCGATACTCCCAACGTGGATAAATATTTTAAAATTTATCCCCATACCCGTCTGGATGCTTCAGGGGAAGCTGTAGGCCTTCCGGAAGGGCAGATGGGAAACTCTGAGGTCGGCCACATGAATATAGGGGCAGGCAGGGTTGTATATCAGGAATTTACAAGAATAAATAAATCAATAGAAAGTGGAGAATTCTATGGCAATCCTGTGCTGAATACGGCATATTCAAGGATAGATGGAAGCAATAAAAATCTTCACCTTATTGGACTTGTCTCCGACGGAGGTGTCCACAGCCATATTAATCATCTAAAAGCTCTTGTAGATATGGCCAGAACCAGGAACATAAAAAACCTCTATATACACGCATTTCTTGATGGAAGGGATGTGCCTCCACGGAGTGCTGTTGGCTATCTCGAAGAACTTGACACCTATCTCCGGGAAAAATCAACAGGGAGAATTGCAACGGTCAGCGGCAGATACTATGCCATGGATAGGGACAATAGGTGGGACAGGACAAAAAAAGCATATGATGCACTTGTCTACAGAAAAAGTGAAAAATTTAAATCAGCTGTGGAACTTGTCAAAAATTCTTATAGGAACGGAATCAACGATGAGTTTGTTATCCCGGGAGTAGTAGATACGGAAAATAATGGAAATGGCAGGATTGGTGATGGAGATTCTGTAATCTTTTTTAATTTTAGACCGGACAGGGCAAGGCAGCTTACCAGGGTTTTTATAGACAAGGAGTTTAAAAATTTCGACCGGGGGGATAATCCTCCGGATGTTTTTTTTACATCCATGACCCTTTATGATAAAAATTTTGATATACCTGTTGCATTTCCTCCCCAGAAAATAGTAAATACTCTGGGTGAGGTACTTTCGGATAATGGAATCAGACAGCTCAGAATCGCTGAAACTGAGAAATATGCCCATGTAACCTTTTTTTTCAATGGGGGGATAGAAAAGCCTTATCCAGGAGAAGACAGGATCCTTATTCCATCTCCTCCTGTATCTACTTATGATAAAAAACCGGAGATGAGTGCTTATGAAGTCACAGAAAAGCTTATTCAGAAAATAAGGGAAAACGTTTATGATGTTATAATCTTAAATTATGCTAATCCTGATATGGTTGGTCATACCGGAGTTTTAGATGCAGCAGTTAAAGCTGTAGAAGCAGTTGATAGCTGCGCTGGCAGAGTAGTAGATGAAATAAGGAAAAGTAAGGGGATTGCAATTGTAACCGCAGATCACGGGAATGCCGAAGAGATGATATCACCCCGGACTCATGAAATTGTTACAGCTCATTCAACATCACAGGTTCCGTTTATAATATGCAATAAAAAATATGCTATAAAGGATATAGAAAGGAATTATAGATTAAGTGACATAGCACCCACAATATTAAAGATTTTAGATATAGAAAAGCCAGCACAGATGGATGGCATTTCTATTATTTGATTTCTTAAGTTTTCTATATTAAAAAATTAATTTTAAAACGTATAAAATTTTTGATAAAATAACCTTTACTACAATGTTTTAATTTAGAGGGTTTGGAGAAGGACAAAGAATGGGTTCAGTATTATTAAATATTATTTTTGGGGTTCATATTCTGGTAAGCGTGGGCCTTGTACTTCTAATACTCCTGCACGCAGGAAGAGGAGGAGGTATATCAGGACTTTTTACGGGTATGGCTGAAACTTTTGACGGTAGCGGAATAGTGGAAAAAAACCTTGATCGTATGACAGTTATATTTGCTGTTGTTTTTACTGCCACTACTCTTGCGCTATTTATTCTTTTGTAATTTTTTCATAAGATGCATCCATTAATTTATTTTTTTTAAAAATTTAGTGGATAAATGCAGGATTTTTAGAAAGGAGGGAGAGAGTAAGTCCTGCAGTTTAAAATCAATCATTCGGAGCTAAGGAGGCTTTAATGAATATTTCTAGAAAATTAATAGCAATAATTGCAGTCTGTGTTGTGATAGCCATGATAGCCACATTATCATTCGGCTGCAAGAAAGAAGAAAAGGCAGGAGGGGAATTCAGGGCTTATATCAATGAACCTGTTTCAATAGACCCGCCAAACTCATACGAAAGCGAGGGTATACAGGTGGTAAGGCAGGTTTTTGATGGTCTGGTTGAGTATGACCCCGAGACTCTTGAGATAGTACCAGCAATAGCTGATAAATGGGATATATCTGATGATGGGCTGGTGTATACCTTTAATCTGAAAAAAGGTGTCAAATTCCACAGTGGAAGAGAATGTACTGCCGAAGATTTTGTGTATTCATGGACAAGAGCAGTTGATGATGAGACTGCATCATATCTGGCATATCACCTGGAGCCAATAGTTGGCTACGATGAGATGCAGGATGGTTCTGCAGACGTCTTTGAAGGTGTTAAAGCCCTTGATGACTATACTCTGGAAGTTACCCTTAAGTATCCGTACGCAGATTTTGCAAAGACACTTGGCCACGTAGTATTTTATCCTGTAGCAAAAGAGGATATTGAAGAGTGGGGCGATCTTTATGCAGAACATGTAAACGGTACAGGTGCTTTTAAGTTTGTAGAGTGGAAACACGATCAATACATAACGCTGGAAAGATTTGATGATTACTACGGTGAGACTGCCAGTCTGGAAAAGGTAAAGTATGTCATTTTTGCTGACCAGGATACAGCTTTTCTGGAGTTCAAGGCAGGAAATCTTGAATATGCCAGTATTCCGCAGGGTAAGATCCAGTCAACACTTGATGATCCGGCCTTGAAGGATAATACTATAATAAAACCGCTGCTTGCTATTTATTATTTTGCCATGAACTTTAATGCTGAACCCTTTAAGGGCAATCAAGCTTTGAGGGAAGCAGTAAGCTATGCAATTGACAGGCAGAATATTATTGATGTTGTAATGGAAGGGCTGCCTACTCCTGCTACGGGAATAGTGCCTAAGGGAATACCCGGTTATCAGGAAAATGCATCAAAATATACTTATGATCCAGAGATGGCAAAGCAGAAACTAGAGGAAGCAGGTTATCCCGGAGGCGAAGGCCTTGACCAGATAGTGTTTGGAATAAATATCGGTTCCGGACACGAGATGGTGGCCGAAGCCATGCAGGCAGACCTGGCCGAGATCGGTATAGAAGTGGAAATAGAAGGAATGGAATGGGGTGCTGCTCTTGAAGCTTTCCAGAAAGGTGAGATCGGATTCCACAGGCTTGGATGGCAGGCAGATTATCCTACCATGGATAATTTCCTTTTCCCATTGTTCTATTCAGGATCAGCTGACAATTACTGTCAGTATAATAATCCTGAAGTTGATAGGATGCTCATAGAGGCAAGGAGTACAATAGATGAAGATGAAAGAATAGAGAAATACAGAGAAGTAGAAAGAATAATCTGTGATGATGCAGCATTTGTCCTGATTTATTTCTATTCTACAGCCAGGGTTATACAGCCATATGTAGAAGGTTTCTATCTTGATGCTATGGGAAATTACGATCTTAGCAAAGTAGTGATGAAACCAGCAGGTACGGAGTAATATTTTTTATAAAAATAATATATTGTAAAATATACAGCCTGCACTAAAAATGCAGGCTGTATTAATAGTAAATTATTAATAAAAAAAATTTGAGATGTTATTTTATATTTTCAGGCGAATATTACAGGTAATACCTGTTATTATTGGAGTCACTATAATATTATTTATAATTTTATATATTATACCCGAGGACCCTGCAAGGCTAATACTCCAGAAGGGAGCTACGGAACAGGCCCTGGCAAACCTGAGGGCTAAAATGGGAATAGACAAACCTGTATATGTACAGTACTGGCGGTATATTACGCAGCTGGCCAGAGGAGACCTGGGTGATTCATATAGATACAGGCGGTCGGTTAACAGCATTCTTGCGGATCACTACCCCAATTCAGTAAAACTGGCACTTTCTGCAATAGGTATTGAGATAGTCATAGGAATTCTGGCGGGTATTATATCGGCTGTAAAAAAATATAGTTTCTGGGATATGCTCGTAACCATATCGACAACTCTTGCAGTCTGTGTACCTGTTTTCTGGTTTGGTATGATTATGCAGGTAATATTTGGTCTTAAACTTGGAATTTTACCCATGTCCGGCATGGGAGATGGAAGCATACAGTATTATATTCTTCCATCAATCACTCTTGCATCTGTTTCAACTGCCTATGTGGCCAGGATGATGAGAAGCAGCATGCTTGAGGTAATCTCCAATGATTATATTACAACAGCATATGCAAAAGGCCTCTCCCCTAGCAGGGTTATAGGAAAGCATGCTTTAAAGAATGCTATGATACCCGTTGTGACGCTGATAGGTCTTGATCTGGGTGCACTGATGGGAGGTGCTATATTGACAGAAACCATATTCAGCTGGCCGGGTGTGGGGAGAGTAATATACCTGGCGATATTGCAGAGGGATGCTCCTGTTGTAATAGGAGGAACTCTTATACTTGTGCTTATCTTTGTTTTTATGAATCTCGTTGTAGATATTTTGTATGCATGGCTTGATCCCAGGATAAGGTATCAAAAAAAAGAGATTAATGTTTGAGAGCTAAGATTTAAAAGATAATTATGTACCCTGAAGTAAAAGATGAGAAAAACCGGAACGGAGTTATATCAGATGATTTTGGCGCTGCGCAGAAAAAATATTCAAAGTCATCATTGTATAAGGATGCCTGGAAAAGGTTGAAGAAGAATAAGCTGGCAATGCTTGGTCTGGGTATTGTTATTGTCTTAATACTTATAGCTATATTCGCTCCTCTTATATCAACTCATGATCCAATATCAAGAATAAAGGAAGATTCATCACTGCCTCCAAATAAGGCTCATTTTTTCGGCACGGACCTTCTGGGAAGAGATATATTCAGCAGAGTGATTTATGGAAGCAGGATTTCGATACAGGTTGGAATAATAGCAGTGGGGATTTCAATTGTTATAGGGTTATTTTTTGGTGCCCTTGCGGGTTATTTTGGCAGTCTTCCGGATACTATTATAATGCGTATTGCAGATATATTTTTCGCTTTCCCCTATATACTTGGTGCAATTGCTATAATGACTGTTCTGGGGCAGGGAATTGTCAATATATTTATTGCTATAGGTGTTCTGGGATGGGCTTCCTTTGCACGTATATTCCGGGGATCAATATTATCTATTAAAAATAAGGAATATATAGAAGCTGCACGTGCAATGGGTGCCAGCCACCGGAGGATAATAACCAGGCATATCTTTCCCAATGCTATAGCGCCTATAATAGTATTTGGGACAATGAATGTTGGTACAGCTATTATCGTGGAAGCAGCTTTAAGTTTTCTGGGTATTGGCGTACAGCCGCCCACACCGGCATGGGGAAAGATGCTTTCAGAGTCACTGAGCTATATTGATATAGCTCCATGGATGATGTTGTTCCCCGGATTTGCAATAGTTATTACGGTTCTTGGTTTTGTACTTCTGGGAGACGGGCTGAGAGATGCGTTCGACCCAAAGATGAAAAATAGATAATATATTATTTATGATAAAAACAAAAGTAATACAGGATTCTTATAATAATAAAGTTCTGGAGGTAAAAGACCTCAAGACTTACTTTTATACTGACGCTGGTGTAGTCAAAGCTGTAGATGGTGTGAGTTTTGATTTAAAAAAAGGTGAAACTCTGGGTATAGTCGGGGAGACAGGCTCAGGGAAGAGTGTTACAGCACTCTCTATTTTAAGACTTATACCAGAGCCGCCGGGCAAGATAATAAGCGGCAGTATACTGTTTAATGGCAATGACATGTTAAAATTAGACAGAAAAGAGCTTCAGAATTACAGAGGCAACAGAATTTCCATGATTTTCCAGGACCCTATGACTTCATTAAACCCTGTTTATACTATAGGTAATCAGATAATGGAGTCGGTGATAATACACCGGAAACTAAAAAAAGAGGCTGCATTGAAGGAAGCCGTAAGGCTGCTGGAGACGGTAGGTATTTCCGAAGCCATAAAGAGACTCTCAAGTTATCCTCATGAGTTCAGCGGTGGGATGAGGCAGAGGGTTATGATAGCCATGGCAATTGCTAATTCTCCTGATATATTAATTGCTGACGAGCCCACTACTGCACTTGATGTGACAATACAGGCACAGATACTGGAACTGGTAAATGAAATAAAACACAAAACTAATTCATCCATAATTCTCATAACCCATGATCTTGGAGTTGTGGCCAAATATGCAGATAGAGTAATGGTGATGTATGCAGGTAAACCTGTCGAATTCTCGACGGTAGATAATATATTTTATAAGGCAATGCATCCATACACACTTGGGCTTATGAATTCTATAACAAGGCTGGATAAGAAAAAGATGGGTAAGTTAAATCCTATAAAAGGTTCACCTCCCAGTCTTATAGACTTACCAGAAGGCTGTATTTTCCGAAATAGGTGTAGATTCAGCTCAGACATCTGTAAAAAGAGTTTTCCTCCCTTAAGAGAGATTGAAAGTGGTCATTTTGTTGCATGCCACAGAGCAGAGGAAATTTTAAAAAAAGATCAGAGAGCAATATAAAAGTTTAATGGATAATAATAAGCTGCTTGAAATAAAAAATTTAAAAAAGTACTTTTACCTCAGAGGCGGCTTTTTTCTGCAGAGCAATGCAGGAGTAATAAAAGCCGTAGATGACATAAGCTTTTCTATTAAAAAGGGTGAGACTTTCGGCCTTGTAGGGGAGAGCGGATGCGGTAAATCTACGACAGCCAGGGTAATACTCAGACTTATTCCCCATTCTTCGGGTTCAGTAATATACGATGGGAAAAACATTTTTGAGCTGAATCATAATCAGATGTTTAAGGTAAGAAGGGATATCCAGATAATATTTCAGGATCCTTATGCTTCCCTGTCTCCAAGAATGACCATAGGTGATATAGTTAGCGAACCGCTTGAGATACACCGGATAGGCAATAAGGCGACAAGGATAAAGAGAGTCAAGGAGCTATTGGATGTGGTTGGGCTAAACCCAGAACATTTAAACCGCTATCCGCACGAATTCAGCGGAGGCCAGAGGCAGAGGATAGGTGTTGCAAGGGCACTTGCTCTTACTCCCAGGATTATATTGTGCGATGAACCGGTTTCAGCCCTGGATGTTTCAGTTCAGGCACAGATACTTAACCTTCTGGCGGATCTGCAGAAGGAATTCGATCTTACCTATCTATTTATTGCCCATGACCTCTCTGTAGTAAAACATGTTAGCAGCAGGGTAGGTGTAATGTATCTTGGAAAGCTGGTTGAAATTGCAAACAGCGAAGACCTTTATTCAAATCCGCTTCATCCATACACGGTGGGGCTTCTATCAGCTGTGCCCATTCCGGATCCAGAACTTGAAAGAAAAAGAAAGAGAATAGTGCTGGAAGGAGATGTTCCGAGTCCTCTCAACCCACCATCAGGATGTACGTTTCACCCAAGGTGCCCTCTGGCACAGGAAATATGCAGCAGGGAAGTACCGCCTCTTAAAAATTATAGAAAAAATGGTAAAGATCATTTTGCAGCATGCTTTTTTGCAGGCAAATCTATTTAAAAAAATACATAAAAAATACCAGCTATTTTAGGTATTAAAACTTTTCAATTTTTAATAAAATCTTTTATATGAATAATAAGGCAAAATACATTTATATTTTTTTACTGATTATAATAGTTTCAGGGTCTATACTTTTTTGCGGATGTGTATACGAAAATCTTATGAATGTGTCTTCAGAAAAAATAGATGAAGGACGGGCAGATACTGAATTAGAAAAAACTACTAATCTCGGCGAGGAAGAGATATTCCTGGAGATGAAGGCAAAACAGGATAAAAACCCCCTTTCTGACATAAATGTAAGAAAAGCTATTTTTTATGCAATTGACAGGGAAAGGATAGTAAGCGAGCTATTTGGAGAATATGGCAATGTACCGGAAAGTTTATTTAAGAAGGACTCAATACTGTGGCATCCTGCCTGGGATGAGTATGTTTTTGATCCTCATGAAGCAAAAAAATATCTGGCAAAAGCCGGTTACGGGATTGATAATCCACTGTATCTTACCATAAGTGCGGTCGACAATAGTGATTACAAAGAAGTTGTGGAAGGGATTATAAAAGAGAATCTGTCCGAGATCGGTATTAATTTATGGATATTAAACAGGTCTCCGAAAGAATTCTATCAGGATTATGTTTACACTGGAAATTACGATCTTGGGTTATGGTCTATGTATGTAACAGGAGTAGATGAATTGTGCTGTGCCTTTTCTTCGAATAAGATACCTTCAATGGAAACAGATGAAAACAAAAACTGTCAGAATTTTTACTGGTATTCAAATAGAAATGCAGATTCTATTCTTCAACAGCTAAATTATTTGAAGGATATTGACAGAATAAAAGAAAAAACCTCCGAATTACAGGATATAATTGCAGCAGATGCAGCATTACTTCCACTTTACAGCAGGCTGTTTGTATTTGCTTTTAACGATAATATTAGCAAAGTAAATATTGATATTATAGAAGATAGCGTATTCTATAATGTGGAAGATTGGGGACTTTCTTCTGAAGCAGCCTCAAACGAAGGAGAGAAGAAAGAGATAACAATAGGGTATAAAGCCAGCCATATCGATATATTTAATGGTTTTGAACAAAATTTTATAAACAGGCTACTTTTTAAAGGATTATGGAAGATCGATGATGGCGGCTTATACGAACCTGAACTTATTGAAAGTTTTATAAGCCAGGAAGATAAACCGGAGGGTTTGCTTTCAAATGAGGTTGTTGTCAAACTAAAGGATAATATATACTGGAACGATGGAAGCCCTGTGACATCTGAGGATGTTGAATATACTATAGAATTTTTTAAAGAATATATGGAGAATCAGGAGTATTTTTCGAAACTGGATGAAGATTATAAAAAAATAAAGGAAATAAAAATAATTGACCAGAAAAATTTTACCATAATATTTGAAAGCACTGTAGAAGACTGGGAAAAATTATTTTTACAGCTGTTTAAAAAAAATTTCTTCAAATATGATAATCCTGATGACATTATTTATGACCAGATTATTTCAAATGGACCGTACAGCTTAAAAAATTATGATTCTGGCGGAACAATGGTAATGGAAATAAATGAGCATTACTATGGCGACATTCCTGAGATTGAAAGATTTATAGTAAGATTCGATCCTGATGAGCATAATCTTATTTCAATGCTGGAAGGAGGAGAAATAGATGGTACCGGTATTCCTGTTGACTTTGAGCTGATGAAGCAGCTTGAAGAGGATTATGATATTAATCTTTTCATTAAGCCGGGCAATCTGATGGAGCATCTGGCATTATGCATGAAACCTAAAGAAGGATAAAAATT
>JAGYMN010000119.1 GCA_018400395.1 Actinomycetota bacterium | reverse complement strand
AGCAAACAGGAATGATAAAGAATAATATAAAAGGTATCACCTAATATGAAAAGTTCAATAATATCAATCGGTACAGAATTGAATCTTGGTCTTATTATTGACAGCAATTCAAAATATATAGCAGAAAGGTTATCCGAGCTTGGTATAGAGTGTAATTACATGTTTACGGTTCCAGATAGAGAAAAAGAAATATCAAGTGGTTTAAAAATGGCTATGAGATATAGTGATATTGTAATAATGTCTGGGGGATTGGGCCCCACTGACGACGACGTTACAAGAAATGCTATTTCACAGACATTAAATATACCTCTTATAAGGGATAAAAAACTGGATCCGTCAAGCCTTAAGTTTGTTAGAAAAAAGAGGACAGAAAATATAAAAAATAGGCTTTTAAGACAGTCTTATATCCCCGAGGGGGCAACACCAATAGTGCCGCTGGTAGGAAGTGCTTCAGGTTTCAGGGTAGATCATGGAAATAATAAATATATATTTTGCATACCGGGAGTACCTGCAGAGATGAAAAGCATGTTTGATGAAGATATTTATCCATTTTTAAGTAATCTGGAGGCCAGGGATAAAAAGGTCTCTACGGGTGAGATGATAAGAAAATCTACACTATTAACAACAGATATAAGCGAGACAGAGATAGAGGAAAGGATAAAAGATCTAATAGGGGAAGCAAGGAAAGCATCTATTGATATAGGTATAACTGCATCGCCTGGACTGATAAAGGTAATACTTATAGAAAAGCGAAAAGCATTTATGGAAGAAACTGATAACTTGAAGATTTTTGAGGAGAAGATTGCAGGCAGGATGGGGGGACATCTTTACGGCAGGGGCAATACGATGATTTCTGATAATCTAAAAACTGCAATAAGAAATGCCAGAAAAGATATCACAATAAGTACTGCAGAATCAATAACTGGAGGGCTTATCTCAAGTGTAATTACAGATACACCGGGAAGTTCAATATTTTTTAATGGCGGAATAATCTCATATTCCAATTTTGCAAAAGAAAAAATATTGAAAGTTGATGGGGACCTGATAGAAAAGAAAGGTGCGGTAAGCAGGGAGGTCTGCCTTGATATGGCATTAAAGGTTAAGAGTCTTTTTAAAACAGATTATTCAGTTGCTGTTACTGGTTTTGCAGGTCCGGAATATGAAGGTGATAAAACGGGATTGATATACTGCTGTATATGTGGTCCTTCAGGGTATAAGAAAATATTTAAAAAAAAATTTACCGGTAAAAGAATGGATATTAAATTCCGGACAATGCAATTTGCATTAAATGAGTTAAGGAATGCTATAATACAGTATGGCAAATAATATATCAGTAAAAAGATTTTTTATAGCAGCTGATATAAGAGAAGATATAAAGCTTGTTATCTATAAGTATGCACTGAAACATTTCTCAGGTTCTGATAATATAAGGTTGGTACCTCCTGAAAACCTGCATATTACTTTTAAATTTATTGGAAGTATGGAAATAAATAAAATAGAAAGTGTAAAAAAAACTATAAAAAGCTCTATATCGTCATTCAGATGCTTTAAATACAGCATGGGGAAAAAAATAAATGCCTTTCCCTGCATAAGGAAGGCAGGGGTTTTAATTATTGGCATAAAGGAAGGTGCAGATAGGCTTTTTGAGATTTATAACGTAATAGAAAGTAAATTGGAAGAGCTGGGCATACCAAAAGACAGGAGGGCCTTCACTCCGCATATAACTGTGGCAAGGATAAAAAAACCATTGAATATAGAAAGGTCCGTAGTGCCTGATCTTCCTATTTTTGAAGAATATGTTGAATGCAATTCGATATCACTATATGAAAGTATTTTGCAGAGAAATGGAGCAAAATATATAAATATAGAAAGATTTGATTTAAAATAAAGTAATGATTTTGTTATTTCTTTTATCTAAAATAAATAAGTATCGGGCAATCGACTAAATTATGTTTATGTGCTATTATATAAATATATAAAATAACTTGTAAAGGATATTTCTATGGATAGAGATAAAATAATAGAAAATACTGTTTCACAGATAGAAAGGCAGTATGGTGCCGGTTCTATAATGAAGTTAGGTGGAAATGGAGTGCTCCAGAAAATTGATTTTATACCTACAGGTTCACTGGAACTTGACAGTGCTCTTGGATTGGGAGGTATCCCAAGGGGAAGGGTGACAGAAATATTTGGTCCGGAATCATCAGGCAAGACGACACTGGCCCTTCACCTGGTAGCAAATGCACAAAAAAATGGAGGGATAGCTGCATTTATAGATGCTGAACATGCACTTGATCCAACTTATTCTAGAAATCTTGGAGTAAATATTGAAGAGCTGCTTCTTTCCCAACCTGATAATGGAGAGCAGGGTCTGGAAATATGTGAAATTTTATTAAAAAGTGGGGCTATTGATATAATAGTTATAGACTCTGTAGCAGCACTTGTGCCGAGAGCCGAACTAGAGGGTGAAATAGGGGATTCACATGTAGGACTACAGGCAAGGTTGATGTCACAGGCTCTGAGAAAGATAACCGGGGTGGTAAGCAGGACTAAAACTTCTGTCATATTCATAAATCAGTTAAGAGAAAAAATAGGTGTTATATTTGGAAATCCTGAAGTCACACCGGGAGGAAGGGCACTTAAATTCTATGCTTCAGTAAGGCTTGACATAAGAAGAATAGACACAATAAAAAGCGGTACAGATACTATCGGAAACAGGGTAAGAGTAAGAGTAGTAAAAAACAAAGTAGCACCTCCATTTAAAAAAGCAGAATTTGATATCATGTATGGAAAGGGTATATCAAGAGAAGGAAGTATTCTTGATGTCGGAGCTGAATACGGCATTATAGAAAAAAGCGGTTCATGGTATTCATACAGGGATGAAAGAATAGGTCAGGGGCGTGAAAACGTAAAAATATTTTTGATGCAGAACAGCAAAATTGCTGATGAAATAGAGAGTGATATAAAAGTTAAACTTGGATTTGCCAGGGACCAGGAAAAGTCAAAAAACACTAAAAATAATAATAAAAAAATTGATAAGTAAAAAGCCATATTTTTACTGTAAGTATTTCATTACTGTTAAAATAATTACCTGGAGCAGGATTTAAAAAAGTATTCAAAAGGCGGCCTGTTGCCTCACTTAAAAAGATATCCGAAAAGTGATTGACTTATTATCCCTAAATGATATAATTTATAACGCTGTTAAAAAAGTTTGTTTGACTACATTTTTCAAATAAAAATCTTTAGAATTATTATTTTATAGTTGACAAGATGTTTCTGTTGTGATAGATTTCTTCAGGTTGTTTTGTGTTCATTGAGAACTAAATAGTGCAAGCTTTGGATACGTTGTTAATGTTTTAAAGATATAATTGAGAGTTTGATCCTGGCTCAGGATTAACGCTAACGGTGTGCCTAATACATGCAAGTCGAACGAGTTTTTCGGATGTGGCAACACATCTGTAAAACTAGTGGCGAACGGGTGAGTAACGCGTAGGCAATCTGCCCTGAAGATTGGGATAACCATTCGAAAGAATGGCTAATACCGAATGATTTATATTAACTGCATGGTTTATATAATAAAGGGGGGCTTTTAGCTCTCGCTTCAGGATGAGCCTGTGTCCTATTAGCTAGTTGGTAAGGTAACGGCTTACCAAGGCAACGATGGGTAGCCGGTCTGAGA
>JAGYMN010000118.1 GCA_018400395.1 Actinomycetota bacterium | reverse complement strand
TTGTCTACAGCAATGGATTCCCTGCATTTCTCAAGCACGTTTGGGAATACTATTACTTCTATGCTGCTCTCAATATCTTCAAAATCTATAAAACACATCTGCTGATTTTTTTTTGTATATACTGTCTTTATCCCTGTTATTATTCCTCCTACACTCACTTCAGACCTGTCGTTGTAAGAATTGATTTTTATTATACTGTCAAGTCTTGATATTGCCTTCTCATATTCAAGCAGGGGATGCCCTGATATATACAGGCCGAGCATCTCTTTTTCGAAATTCAATAATTTTTTTTGAGGATACTCATCCCGGGTGCTGCTGCCTTTTATTATTCCATCATATAAAAACTTTCCCCGTGTTCCACCACCGCTGTCAAAAAGGGAGAATTGCCCTATGTCCCTATCTCTTTTTACCTTAAGTACTTCCGCTGTTATTGTCTCAAAATTTTCAAAAAGAAACTTTCTGCCCTGGCCCAGGGAATCAAATGTACCGCTTTTTATAAGACTCTCCAGAGTCTTCCTGTTAAGGATGAAAGTCTCTACTCTCTGACAAAAATCTACAAAATCCTTAAACTTTCCATCCTTTTCTCTTTCACTTTCAATATTTTCTATCACATTGCTTCCGACATTTTTGATTGCAGAAAGTCCAAAACGTATAGAATTACCTATTACTGTAAAATCTGAAAAACTTTCATTTATATCTGGAGGTAGAACAGTTATTCCCATCCTCCTGGTCTCATGCACATATTGTGCAACTTTTTCCTGGCTGTTCATTCTTATACTGAGAAGTGCGGCCATAAATTCTACTGGATAGTTCGCCTTAAGATATGCTGTCTGATAGGATATCATTGCATATGCAGCGCTATGGGATTTATTAAAGCCGTATTCTGCAAAGTGTTTCACCAGCTGAAAGATATTCTCGGCGATATCTCCTTCTATTCCCTTTCTTTTGGCTCCATCTATAAATTTCTGCCTCTGCTTTTCAAGAAGCTTTCTTTTTTTCTTACTTATAGCTCCCCTGAGAATATCTGCTTCAGACATTGAAAACCCTGCTAGTTCTGAAGCAATCCCCATAACCTGCTCCTGATAAAGTATTATCCCATAAGTATCCTTAAGTATATGTTTCAGGCTAGGGTGGGGATAGCTTATTTTTTTCCTGCCATTTTTACTTTCAACAAAATCATTGACCATACCACTCTGAAGCGGACCCGGCCTGTACAGTGCGAGAAGAGCAACCAGGTCTTCGAATTTTGCGGGTTTTAAATTAACTACCAGCTCTCTCATGCCTGAGCTTTCAAGTTGAAAAACTCCCAGACAGTCTCCTTCTGATAACATTTTATAGGTTTTTTTGTCGTCAAGGCCTAAACTATTTACATTAATATCTACATTCTTTGCTTTCTTTATAAGAAACAGGCATTTATCTATAAGAGATAGTGTCTTTAGACCGAGAAAATCCATTTTTAGAAGTCCTATTTCCTGAATATCCTCCATCTTATACTGTGTTACTATATCACCTTCTCCTTCTTTCTGGATGGGAGTATAGTTATAGAGATCTTCTGTTGATATTACTACCCCTGCTGCATGTATCGAATCCTGTCTCACCATACCTTCCAGAGATATTGCAGTATCTATTACATCCCTTATCTTAGGATCATTTTCATATATCTCCCTTAGCCCGGCTACCATATCCAGTGAATTTTTAATTGTTACATTCAATTCCATTGGTATCATCTTTGCTACCCTGTCAACTTCAGCATAAGGGACCTCAAGTACCCTTCCTGCGTCCCTTATTGCCTGCCTTGCAGCCATAGTTCCAAATGTTATAAGCTGGGCAACTCTTTTTTCACCATATTTTTTTGCAACATATTTTATAACCTGACCCCTTTTTTCATAACAAAAGTCAATATCTATATCAGGCATGCTTCTTCTCTCTTCATTCAGGAAACGTTCAAAGAGAAGCCCGTGTTTCAACGGATCAATATCTGTTATGCCAAGACAATAAGATACTATACTTCCGGCTGCAGACCCTCTCCCCGGTCCCACTCTTATACTATTTTGTTTTGCGAACCGGACAAAATCCCATACAATCAGAAAATACTGGGCAAATCCCATCTTTTTTATTACTGAAAGTTCTTTTTTGAGTCTTTCAACTACATCCGTAGATGTGCTGCCGTACCTTGCTATGGCTCCATCCATGCATAATTTTTCCAGATAATCACCCGGTGTGCTCCTGTCGGGAGTTATAAAAGTAGGAATTAGATTCATTCCAAATTTCAGTTCTATATTACATCTTTCTGCTATTTCAAGCGTATTTTTTAATGCCTGCTCGTGCCCTGAGAAAAGCCCGGCCATTTCTGTTTGATCTTTGAAATAAAACTCATTTGTTGTAAACTTCAGGCGATTTTTTTCATTTATTGTAGAGCCTGTCTGAATACAGAGGAGGACATCATGAAACCGGCTATCTTCTTTATCAAGATAATGCACATCATTAGTTACCACCAGCGGAATAGAGTATTTTTTTGAGAATTCTATTATTTTATCATTCGCAATTTTCTGTTCAGATAAACCTGAATCCTGTAGTTCAAGATAAAAATTATTTTCTCCAAAAATGTCTATGAATTCTATTAGAGCCTTTTCGGCCAGATCTATTCTCCCTGAAATTATTTTTCTGGGTATTTCTCCCGCAATACAACCGCTCAATCCAATAATACCATCACTGTATTTCTTTAAAAGTTCTTTATCTATCCTGGGTTTATAATAAAAACCTTCCAGAAATCCGTAGCTTGCAAGCTTCATAAGATTCTGGTACCCCCTATTGTTTTCTGCCAGCAACGTTAAATGATATGGTGAATCCTCTCTTTTTTCTCTGGTTGATTGCCTGTCAAAACGGCTGCGGGGCGCCATGTATACTTCACATCCTATTATCGGCTTTATTCCGGCTTCTTTTGCTGTACGGTAAAATTCTATCACCCCGTACATTACCCCGTGATCCGTAAGGGCTACTGCCGGCATACCAAGATTTTTTGCCTTCTCTATCAGTTTTTTTATTCTTACAGCTCCATCAAGCAATGAATATTCACTATGGACATGAAGATGTACAAAATTGTCTATAGCCATATAATTACGCAGTCTATCCTTAAAATATTATCAATTTATAATCGTGACAAATATTAGAGGACCACCCTGTACATTTCATCAAGGGAGGTGACACCCTCTGCAACTTTCATAGCGACTGCTTCCAGAAGGGTTCTCATTCCCTCTTCTCTTGCAGCCTCTTCTATGGCATCGGTGCTTCTACGCTTAAGAAGCATTTCCCTTATCCTTTTTGATACAATCAGGATTGAATATACACCCACTCTACCATAATAACCTGTATTATTACATCTACTACAACCGGCACCTTTATATATCTTTTTCCCTTTTAGTATTGACTTAATATCTTTATCAAGAGGTATGTCTGATATATCCATTTCCTCCTTGCAGTTATCACACAACTTTCTGACAAGCCTCTGTGCAACTATACATTTTACCGCAGAAGATATCATGTATGATTCAACACCCATTTCCAGCAATCTTGTAAGGCTTGAAGGAGCATCATTTGTATGCAGAGTCGTCAATACAAGATGCCCTGTTATTGATGCTTCCATTGATATTTTCGCTGTTTCCAGATCCCTTACTTCACCAATCATTATTATATCAGGGTCACTCCTTAACATGGCACGCAGG
>JAGYMN010000117.1 GCA_018400395.1 Actinomycetota bacterium | reverse complement strand
TATCAGGAAAAGATGCAATAAAAGTACTAAATAAAATAGGTTATAAAGTTGTAAGATAGAAGGGGAGCCACATAAGACTCGGAGATAGTACCAACCAACTTCATAAACCTCTTACTGTTCCAGACCATAGAGCATTAAAGCCAGGCCTACTAAGAATGCTGATCAGGGACGCTAATTTGTCAGTTGAAGAATTTCTTAATTTATTAGAAGATTAATTTTCAAATACTACTGGCTGTCCACTGTGTGCGTTATTCGAACCAAATTATTGTATCTAAATGACCATATTTTTATACCTGGCTAACTTTAAACTATAATTAACAATGATATATATCACTAATTATATCTTTGAGCAGTAAAATTATAGTTAGAAAAAATATTTGATTCAAAGAGATCATCAAAAGTGTTTAAATCTTCTGAGACTGTACCTATTATGGTTCCTTCAAATGTATCTTCGTTAAAGCCAGCCTGGAATAGTAAGAATGTTTCAAGTAAAAAGCTTATTTGCAATCGTTTAAGAAGAAATAAACAACAAGGCATAGACTTAACATTTAATATTTGCACGGCCCCAGAAAACTATTTATAGGTATTTCAATTTGAGCTATAAATATTATAATTATCCCTAGCTGAATATATACTGAAATTAGCATTAGAATATCAGTATTATAATAATTATAGCTGGAGGTAAAAATGGATACAACAATATCAAAGGAAGAAAAATTAATGGCGCTTCTCTCGCATCTTTCGATATTTATTCCCAATATTGGCATACTGGCTCCCCTTATAATTTGGATTACCAATAAAGAAAAATCAAATTTTGTAAGATTTAATGCGCTACAGGCAATTTTTTTCCAGCTGATATTTTTTATCCTTATGATGCTTTTTATGTTTGCCGGGATAATACTTATGCTTATTGCTATCCCCTGGTTTGATATGAACTCTAATGCAGAACCGGGTATTACCTTCTTTTTATCTATGGTCTTTATGTTTATGTATTTTCCATTATGGACAATTTTTAGCATCTATGCAGTTATAGCTTCAGTAAAAAGTTATAAGGGGAGGATATTTGGATATGCAATAATAGGCAGAATTATCAAAAGAAAAGTTTACACGGGCTGAAATTTATAATGTTATTTCTTATGTTTTACACATTTTATCAGGCTTCACTAAGTATTATATGGTTTATATTTAAATTTAAAAATATTTCAATCAGAGGAGTTAAGACAAAATGGAAATAAAACCGGAAACGCAACTTAAGACATTATGGTATTTAAGCTGGGTGGTAGCTTTTTGTCCGATTATAATATTATTGCTTATTTTATTCTTTTTTGCAGACAAGGTAATTGTCGGGGCATGTACTGCTGCCTGGCTTGGAATATTTATACCTATTTTATTCTGGATACCAAAAGCCTACCGGATTGTAGAGTATTTTATAGACGACGATTCTGTAAAGATGCAGGCAGGAGTAGTCTGGAAAAAAAATGTTACTGTTCCATTCATGAAAATAACCAATATAGATATAACAAGCGGTCCTATACAAAGAAAATTTGGCGTAGGTACAATACATGTACAGACTGCCGGCTATGGGGGACAGCAAGGCCAGAAATCGGAACTTAAAATTAATGGTGTTAAAGATACTGAGAAAATAAGGGATATTATAATCAAAAATATCAAAAGTTATAAAATATCCGAAGATACAGACTTCAAACCAGCGGAAATCCTTCAGGAAAGAAAAGACTCTGATAATTCATTGATTTTAAATAATATCTTAAATGAGCTGGTTAATATAAGGAAAAAACTGGAAAAGTAAAGCAGGAATTTAACTATCTGTTTATCTGTTTTTTTACTATTCTTTCTTTTCGCGCTTTTTCCAAGAAGTTTCTTTTTTGCTATTACCAACCAGCCAGATAAATATTCCCAGGCACACCAGGAAAAATCCTACCCCGATTGGGCCGCTCCAGAAAAATATAAGCCACCAATCCATTTTTTCCTCCTCACTTTATTTAAGTTTTATAGTCATAGCTGTCAATCAGACCGCCAGCAGAATTTTGAATACAAGATAAGGCTTGCTATAAAAATTATAATAGATATAGATATGGTGAATAATACCTGGAAAGCACCCATGGGATCATATCCTACAAATTCAGGCGCTGATAACATATAGGATATAATTGCATTTGAAGAAGAAAAAGGATAATACCTTGAAAAGACCTGCAGTATTTCAGGCAAAAAACTATAAGGAAATGTTACTCCTCCAAGAGACATCGATACAACAGCAATACCTACTCCAGTTATTATTGCCCCGTTTATGTTTTTTATAAAAGTCCCTATGATTATTCCCGAACCTGCGGCACTTATTGTTGCAAGAATTAAAAAGCCTAGGGATACAAGGGAGTTTGAAACCGTAAAATTAAATCTTGCACCGAGAATAACCCCGATTAAACCTATAAGTATTGCTGATATAGCAACATAAAAAAGAAGGCCAAATATCCTTCCTAAAATATCCCTCCACTGCTTTATAGGCATTGAACGCAGTTTTAAGAATAACCCGTTTGTCCTGTCCTGCGCAATTATTCCGGGCAAGGTACTAAAACCTGAAAGCATAAGCGAAAATACTATCATCGATATTGTTATCCCTGCCCTGAAGTAAGGTTCACCTGACATAGGATCAGCCCTGTAGAATAAAAATATCCCCAGGAATAAAAATATTATAGGCCATACTATTGTCCAGAATACAGTGGTCTTGTTTCTGTATAGCTCTTTTATAGTCTTTATAAAAACAGCATTAATCTGTCTCATATTTTGCCTTTATATATAAAATCAGTCTTTTATCGAATGTCCAGTTAGTTTATAAAACACATCGTCAAGTGTTGAAGTGGTGCTTTCAAGCCTTTCAACTGCAAAACCTTCTCTGTCAAGCTTCCTTATTATATCCGGTATATCTTTTGCAATATCGTCTGAATATATCCTGTAGCCAAGGCCTGTTTCCAATATATCTCCTCCGTCTGTAAAACCAGCAAGGATATCTTTTACTCTCTTGTCTTTGAGTGCAGTTTCTATGGTCAGGGCGTTTTTTAGGTTATTGTTTTTCTTAAGCTCATCGGGAGTCCCTTCTGCAACAATTACACCATTATCGATAAGCCCGATCCTATCTGCCAGCTCCGCATCTGTGCTGATATGTGTTATTAAAAATATAGTGACATCTTTTCTGCAGGTATCTTTTACCAGTTTAAAAAAATCTCTCCTTGCGGCAGGGTCAAGCCCTGTTGTAGGTTCATCAAGTATCAATATCCTGATCCCGTCAAATAGAATTGTTGCTAGCTCAAGCCTTTTTTTCATGCCTCCAGAGTATTTTGAGACAAGTTTGTCCGCCTCTTTTTCAAGCCCCACCTTTTCCAGCAGTCCGGAAATAACTATTTTTGCCTGCTCTCCTTTATATCCCATTAATCCTGCAAAATAAGCAAGGTTTTCTCTGCCGGTAAGGTAGGCTGATGTAAAATTTTCCTGCGGCATATAACCAATAAAATGGCGGGCATTCTCCGGAGGTTTGCCGTATATTTTGACCTGCCCACTTGATTGTTGCCTTATGGACGCAATTATAGCTGCAAGAGTAGTCTTTCCTGATCCATTTGGACCCATAAGGCAGTAGAATTCGCCTTCATTTATACTAAGGTCAAGATCATCCAGTACAGTTATTTTATCATATTTTTTTATAAGGTTTATTACTTCAATAGCTTGCAAATT
>JAGYMN010000116.1 GCA_018400395.1 Actinomycetota bacterium | reverse complement strand
CTATTATTCAAAATTATAAGCATTTAAATAAAAATAATGTGTAAATTACACTTCTTTTTTCCGGAACTATAATATCTTTGTTATTTGTGACATATAAATTTTATTAATCTCTCTTCTTTATATTGATAAGGAAACAACCGAAAATAAATAAATTATGAGAACTTATAAACTGTTTGTTAGTATAATACTATGTTTTATTACTTTGTCTTCACCACTGACATTTGCACAAGGAGGTGATCAGATTTTAGACGGAATAGGAGAAACAGGATTAATTGCACGCTATACATTTAAAGAGGATGTAAGGGACTGGTCCCGCAACAATCTGCATGCCAGCATTCAGGGCTCTGGTTACCGGTTTACAGAAGACACACTTTTTGGTAATGTGCTTTCTTTTCCAGAAGATAGTGAAGTATTCATTTCAATCCCGGGTGAAGCGGTGACAGGTGAAGAATCGCTTAGTATCACCGCTTGGATTTACCTGCGCTCTCCCGAAAGCGGACAGATATTTTTTGATTTTGGAAGAAACAGCAAGTCGCATTTCTTTGCTGCTCCGGCAGGCACTAAGGACAAAGCAGGTTATCAGACTCAGATCCTGACTGTATCTGATAATTATGCTTTAAGTTCATCAGCGTTGGAAGTTAACAAATGGAATCATCTGGCTGTTGTTATTAATGTTCCGTCCAAAACATTGAGTACATACATTAACGGAGTTCTTGTCAGCGAGACCGAGAATGTAGTGGTGGAGTTGGAACACCTATTCGATAATAATTCAGGAGAAAACAATAAACTCTATATAGGAAGATCTCTGGATTCTGATAACACCCCGTTAAATGCCAAACTGCACGATTTCAGGATCTACAGAATCTCTCTGAGTGAAAGACAAATTGCCGTAATTCATAATAATGCCTTAAAAAAGGAAGAAACGGTAGTCAGAAGAAGGCACCGTCCGGAACAGGATCTTCCAATATTTCCCAAGACAACTCCCCAGTTGTATAATAAATACCTGGCCAGCGTACAGGATATTGAGGTGGAAACTATTGTGGGACACCTTCCGGAATTACCACGCTATGTACGGGGCGTTTACAGCAATAATATTGAAGGGCCTGATGTAAGAGTACTCTGGCCGGCACCTTATGATAATAGTAAGGTGCTTAAGCCAGGTACTTATACAATAACAGGAAGGGTTGCCGGAACAGACATACAACCAAAAGCCACTGTCACGGTAAAAGCAGCCAGGGAGCCTGCAACACCGGATCGTACACTGGAAGCTTTTAGTCTGGATCAGGTACTATTAAACACTGATATCCATAACCACGAAACAAAATTCATTGAGAACCGTGATAAATTCATTAACGGTCTTGCCAGTACAAATCCGGACAACTTCCTGTATATGTTCCGTAATGCCTTTGGCCAGGAACAGCCTGAAGGAGCAGAACCACTTGGGGTATGGGACAGCCAGGAAACCAAATTACGCGGTCATGCTACAGGGCATTATCTTACCGCTATTGCCCAGGCTTATGCTGGTACCGTTTATGATGCCTCGCTACAGGCTGATTTTTCTGATAAGATGGAATATATGGTAAATACTCTGTATGAATTATCACAAATGTCCGGTCAACCAAAAACAAGCGGAGGAGAATATGAATCAGACCCAACAGCTGTGCAACCAGGTCCGGGTAAACCTGACTTTGATTCGGATCTGAGTGAAGAAGGTATCCGGACAGATTACTGGAACTGGGGTAAAGGATTTATCAGTGCCTATCCGCCAGACCAGTTTATTATGCTGGAAAGTGGAGCAAGTTATGGAACGGATGATACTAAAATCTGGGCACCATACTATACCCTGCATAAAATTCTGGCCGGCTTGATGGATATCTATGAAGTCAGTGACAATGAAAAGGCGCTGGAAATAGTAAAAGGTATGGGTGATTGGGTATATGCCCGTTTAAGCCAGCTGCCAACCGAAACACTGCTAAGCATGTGGAACAGGTATATTGCAGGAGAGTATGGGGGGATGAATGAAGCTATGGCAAGACTGTACCGTCTGACTAACGAATCACGTTACCTGGATGGTGCACAATTATTTGATAACATTAAGATGTTTTTTGGTGATGCTGAACATTCTCACGGACTGGCAAAGAATGTTGATATGTTCCGTTCCTTACATGCCAACCAGCATATACCCCAGATTATGGGGGCACTTGAAACTTACCGTGTTTCAAACAACCCGGAATATTATCATATTGCTGACAATTTCTGGAATAAGACCACCAATGATTATATGTACAGTATAGGGGGAGTCGCAGGAGCACGCAACCCCAATAATGCAGAATGCTTCACAATTGAGCCGGCAACACTTTATGAAAACGGTTTTGCGGCCGGTGGACAGAATGAAACCTGTGCTACCTATAATATGCTCAAATTAACCAGAAACCTTTTCCTTTTTAATCAGAGTGCAGATTTAATGGATTATTACGAGCGTGGACTTT
The DNA here is from genome assembly GCA_018400395.1 of Actinomycetota bacterium. Taxonomy (GTDB): domain Bacteria; phylum Actinomycetota; class Humimicrobiia; order Humimicrobiales; family Humimicrobiaceae; genus M55B120. Next base: position 1,267 of record JAGYMN010000116.1, on the reverse strand, counting down.
ATAATCACATTCTTGCTTCTGTTGCGGAACACAGCCCTGCAAACACCTATCATGTACCACTGAGACCCGGATCAATAAAACGCTTTGGCAACCCTGATATGACAGGTTTTACCTGTTGTAACGGGACGGCTCTTGAGAGCAGTACGAAACTTCAGAACTCAATTTATTTTAAGAGCGCAGACAACCAGGCTTTGTATGTGAACCTATATGTACCTTCAACATTAAAATGGACAGATAAGAATGTAACCATAACACAAACAACAGCTTATCCAAAAGAAGATTATACACGATTAATCATTAATGGTAAGGGCAGGTTTGATCTTAATGTACGCGTTCCACAATGGGCAACCAAAGGATTTTTTGTGGAGATAAATGGTAAGAAAGAGAAAGTTGATGCTGTACCGGGGACCTATCTCACTTTAAACCGTAAATGGAAAGACGGGGATACTGTTGAATTGCGTATGCCTTTCAAGTTTTATTTAGAGCCTGTTATGGATCAGCAAAATATTGCAAGTTTGTTTTACGGACCGGTTTTGCTGGCAGCCCAGGAGTCTGAGCCACGGACAGAATGGCGTAAGGTAACATTAAATGCAGAGGATATAAGTAAGTCTATATCAGGTGATCCTGGACAACTGCAGTTTATTATTAACGGTGTTGTTTTTAAACCTTTTTATGAGACATACGGGCGTCATTCGGTTTATCTGGATGTTACTTTAAAATAGTACTCAGGTTTAAAATTGCAAATTGAATATAAGCGAGAAAATGGAGACGTCCACCATGGCCTGTTGCCATAAGGTGGACTTCCATTAGATAAACTTAAATAATAATGCAGCTCCTTCAAGCAAACTGCTACTATCCCTGTCGATGCAAGAAATATATGTTTTTGCCTTCTTTATCTATCATGTCACAAATATTTTATACCTTTTAAATTTAATTCAGTATAAGTAAAATACTGACTAACCTTAAAAATAATGTTATTAAGGTTGCACTTGAACGATTAATCAATTATTGTCTTAATATATAGGGTGAATTCCATGAGTTCTTTTTAAAAATACAGCGGTAGGCATTCCCGAAAACAAGGAAGATTTTTTTTAAAGATTCAAAAAGAGAAGTTAATCGCTAACCCGGAGTTAGGAAGGTAATAGTCTGGGTTTATCCTTAACCAAAAGTTGTGTAGAATTGCCCGGTGGAAAATATGGGTGGAAAGCCTGGCTGGAAGGGAAGTCTCAACGTTTTATTATATTTTTCTTATTTTATTAAATTAGAG
>JAGYMN010000115.1 GCA_018400395.1 Actinomycetota bacterium | reverse complement strand
CGAATTTGTACCGGCGCCTGATACCATGTTCAGTGATATACATAAGCTCAGGCAGGGCCATTACGCTGTTTTTAAGAACGGCAGACTTGATATAGAAAAATACTGGGACATCAAGTTCTCTAACGAAATAAGCGACGAGAACCAGGCTGCAGATATGGTCTTCGATGCACTGGAGAAATCTGTAAAAAGGAGGCTTATAAGCGATGTACCCCTGGGGGTTTTTCTCTCAGGCGGACTTGATTCCAGTACGGTGGTGGGGTTTACTGCCAGAAATTACGGTAAAAAGTTCAGCACCTTCTCCATAGGATACAGGGATAAGACATTCTCGGAGCTTCCTTATGCCAGGGCCGTGTCGGATTATTTCGGGACAGAGCATAATGTGCTTATGATAGACCCTGTAAGCGCCGATGATATTTCAGAAAGCCTCTACCATCTTGACGAACCGATGACCGACCTTTCCTGTATACCTTTTTATCTTATCAGCAGGAAAGCAAGACAAAAGGTCAAGGTCTGCCTGAGCGGAGAGGGCGGAGATGAAGTTTTTATGGGCTATGACCGTTTCAAAGCAGCAAGAATGGATTCCTATTACAGGATATTCCCCGGATTTTTCAGGGAAAAGATAGCGGCTCCCCTGATCAAAAAACTGCCTGACAGGCCCCAGAAAAAAGGTGCAGTAAATGTACTCAAGCGTTTTATAGAAGGTTCCCTCTACCCCGTTGAAGCCGGGGCCATGCGCTGGCAGTATTTTCTCAATCCCGGCATAGAAGAAAATATTTTTACAAAACCCACAAGGGACCGGATAGCATTCACCCCCTTTGACCCCGTATACTATTTCAGCCGCCAGTGCAATTCCAGCCTTTCCCGGGACAGGGACATATACGTGGACACAAAACTTACAATGGCTGACAGCGTTTTGATGAAAGTAGATAAGATGAGTATGGCAACATCCCTTGAGGTAAGGGTGCCCTTCCTGGATCACGAAGTAATCGAACTCGCGGCATCAATACCCGCCGGCCTGAAGCTTAAAGGCATGACTACCAAATATATTTTCCGTAAGGCCCTCGAGAAAAATAATTTCCTGCCGCATAACATTATCTACAGGGGCAAGCAGGGATACAGCCTGCCTATAAAGAACTGGCTAAGGAACGAGCTCAAAGGTTTCATGATAAGCCTTTTCGATAAATCTCCCCTGATAAGGGATAATTTTGACAGGCAGTATATATCGCAGCTCATAGAGGAACATGCTGCCATGAAGCATAACCATAATCATATTCTCTGGGCACTTATAAATGCGGCCCTCTGGTATGAGAGGTTTTTTAAATGACAGTAAAAATCTTTAATCTTTAAGAATATAAGGGATAATAATTTTTTAATACATCAATATGGACATACTTTTAACGGGAGGAGCCGGATTTATCGGCTCGCACCTTTCGGAAAAAATTACAGATATTGGACACAGGGTGACCTGCATAGACAATTTTAACAGCTTTTATGACCCGGCCCTCAAAGAAAACAACCTTAAAGATATAATAGACAGGGAAAATTTCGAACTTTACAGGGCCGATATACTTGACAGGAAGATTATGGAGGATATTTTCTCCGCCCGGGACTTTGATATGGTCATACATCTCGCTGCCATGGCCGGAGTGGGACCTTCCATAGCAAATGCACCCCTCTATGAAAAGATAAATATAGGCGGTACATTAAACCTGCTTGAAAACTGCAAAAAAAATAATATAAAAAAGTTTATCTTTGCCTCTTCTTCTTCGGTTTACGGCGGAAATAAAAAAACACCTTTTTCAGAGGAAGACAGTGTCGATCTTCCTGTTTCCCCCTATGCCGCAACCAAAAAATCGGGTGAGCTTATATGCTATACTTATCACCATCTTTATGATATTTCTGTGTTTGCCTTCAGGTTCTTTACAGTTTATGGACCGCGGCAGAGGCCGGAGATGGCCATACATAAATTCATCAGAAACATATACAGCGGGGACCCCCTTGAAATATACGGGGACGGTTCTTCCTCAAGGGATTATACATATATAGGCGATATAATAGAAGGCATGCTTTCAGGCCTCGAGCTTGTAGAGGGCTATGAGATTATAAACCTGGGAAATTCTTACCCTGTTCTCTTATCCGACCTGGTGGGGCTCATCGAAAAGGCTACAGGTAAAAAAGCCAGATTAAGATATGCAGGACCCCGGCCGGGAGATGTCTTTACTACCTTTGCAGATATCGAAAAAGCAAAAAAACTGATAAAATATGACCCTGAGACTTCCATAGAGGAAGGGCTGGGATATTTCATAGACTGGTATAAGGAAAAGTCAGAAGAAGGAATTTTAAGTGGCCCGAAGCCTGAATGAAGAATATATTAAAAATGCAGGAATATACCGCAAACAATCCGGAAAGAATAAAAGCCTGTCCGTGGTGATACCTGTATATAACGAAAAGGACAGCATCGGGAAGCTTTACAGCATGCTTGACAGCGTTCTTTCAAAAATTGATATTCCTTACGAGGTGATACTTATAGATGACGGCAGCACCGACGGGACCTATGACGAGCTGGTAAAGATACATGATAAAAACAATGCCTACAGGATAATAAGCTTCAGGAAAAACTTCGGCCAGACTGCAGCTATGAGTGCAGGTTTTCACTATTCAAGCGGAGATATTATTGTAACACTCGATGCGGACCTTCAGAACGATCCAAAAGATATACCTGTCATGATAAATAAGCTTGACGAAGGTTATGACATAGTAAGCGGATGGAGAAAGGACAGGAAAGACAGGGCCTTCAGCAGGCGCTTTCCCTCCATTGTGGCAAACAGGATCATATCCGGACTATCCGGGGTCCATCTGCATGACTACGGCTGCACCCTGAAGGCATACAGGAAGGAAGTACTCGATAACATAGAGCTTTACGGTGAGATGCACAGGTATATTCCCGCCATTGCCAGCAGTATGGGGGTAAGAGTTGCAGAGATCCCGGTAACCCACCACAGCAGGAAATACGGCAAATCAAAATACGGGATATCAAGGACCATAAGGGTCATACTTGATATAATAACAATAAAGTTCCTCTTGAGCTATTCACACAGGCCTATACAGATATTCGGTCTTATGGGCCTGCTTTCCCTGACCGTAGGATTTGTAGTTACCCTGTACCTCATAGTCATGAGGATATTCTTCAGCCAGAGCCTGGCAGACAGGCCGCTTTTTATACTGTCTATCTTTATGATATTTATAGGAATTCAGCTGATCACAATGGGGCTTCTGGCAGAGATAAACATGCGGATATACCATGAGGCCCAGAATAAGCCCACCTATGTCATAAAGGATATTATCAAATAACCGGGATGGCGGGTGCAATCAACCTTTTAAGACTTTCAAAAATCTTTTTCTCTTACTTCCTTAAAAGAGAAGTAGTCGGTTACATGCCTCTTAGATTATGGATAGAGACCACGGGCAGGTGCAATCTAAAGTGTGCTTTCTGCATGAATAAGGATCTTCCTCCTGATCAGAAAAAGGATATGGACATGCCGCTTTACAAAAAAATAATAGATGAGGCTGCGGGAGACGTATACGATGTAAACCTTTTTCACCGCGGGGAGCCTCTGCTTCACCCTGATATTGCGGATATGATAGCATATGCTGAAGAAAGGAATATAAGGACCAGGATCCATACTAATGCCACCCTGCTTGATGAAGATCTTGACAGCAGGATCATTTATGCCGGCCTCGATATGATCTCATTTTCTTTTGACGGATAT
>JAGYMN010000114.1 GCA_018400395.1 Actinomycetota bacterium | reverse complement strand
TAAGGTTAAATTTATGTTACCGGGTAATGCTCCAGGTGACAAAATTTTTAAGTTTTGCACCTAAATAGAGTATAATTGTATGTATCAATATACTAGCAGGCAGCGAGAATGAAAAAAAATAAAATATATATACTGCTTGTGCTGATAACGGTAATGGTATTTTTTACCACTGCAGCATTGTGCAACATGTGTGCTGCCGAAACAGAAGAAAAGATAGGGACAGGAGAAGAGACAGAAGAAAGCCAGGAAGAGCTTCAGGAAGAAGAACAGCAGTCCCCGGAAGTATCAGAGGAGAATGAGCCTTCTGAAGAAGATGGGGAAGAAGAGGAGGAAGAAGAGGGCCAGGCCGACTATAAGGAGCCTGCAATCGAGCTTGAGGTATATGAGGGACCTATTTATTCTTCTTCCGATGATGTATGCTACTGGAGGGTCAGGGCAGACGTAACCGGTGTCCCCACACCTGCTGTCGAGTTTTCGAAGGATGACAGCCATGGTGCATGGGGCTCAAGGAAGGTACAGGTAAACCTGGAGGATCCTTCTGATAGCTACACTCTTACTGCTACCGCAACAAATTCAGAGGGTGCGGCAAGCGATTCAATAGTTCTCAGCTGGGAGTGTAATAGATCCCCCGGGGTATCTGATATTGTGATGATGGGGAACCATTTTGTAGGTATCGAATATGAAATAGCCGCATCTGCAACGGATCCTGACGGCGATACCCTGGAATACTCATGGTCTGTTACGGGAGGGTCCCTTGAGAACAATTCTACAAATCCGGTCAAATGGACCATGCCTAATACTGAAGGTGATTATCAGATAAAAGTTGAAGTGGATGACGGCAGAGGAGGCAGTGATTCAAGGACAGAGACTGTTGAAGTAAGCCCCATGCTGGGACCGCCGATAGCCGCAATGGAGGTACCGATTGTAGTCATGGAAGGCGGAAGGGTCAGACAAGATGAAAATATATGGGTTGGAAATTCATATATGGTGGGAGATACAAGCATAAATCTTGCCATAAGGGGTTATGTGAGTTTTGATATAACAGGACTCAGCGGGGCCACAGTGGAAAGTGCTGAGCTTTCTGTAAATCATATTGTAACAGCCGGGAACTGTGATTCGTTCCGCCCGTTATGGGTTGTGTCTGTGAACTGGGAACCGGGCCATATCATGACAGGTGATTTCAATCTGACGGGAGACCCAATTGATAATTTTAGCACCGCCAGTTTTTCAACTGATACCGATAAACTAAGAATATACCTGCAGAATGCCATAGATTCCGGAAGGGACAGGTTCCAGCTGATGTTTTTATTCACAGGGATGTTATCTGACGGTGACAATTTTGCTGATTACTGGGGATACAACAGCAGCGGAATAAAGCTTGATGTAACCTACACCCCATGATGGGCAGTTAATAGTAATTGACAGTTATGTATAATATTTGATATGGCAGCATTATATATAATAATAGTTATACTTGTCGGAGCAGTGATAATCCTTTATTACTACTCCAGGGAAAAACCCAGAGCTCTTAAAGAGGAGATAGAGAGGCTGAGGAAGTCTGTAGTCTCCGGAGGCCTTAATTTCGAACAGATAGAGTACAGGATAGCCAGTCTTAAGGAAGATATTTCCGAAAAGAAAGAGGAGATAGAAGGCAGCAGTAAGGGTAATGAAGATATGGCAAAATACCTCGAAGAGCTGGAGGGTAAGCTTGACCGCATTCTTGAAGAGTTTTTGACCGATAAGAAAACCTGATAGTATCATAAATGGTAATTCATAGAGAAACACTTGAGGAAAGGGTCATAAATGCCAGAGGCAAAAGTGACCTTTTAAACACCCTTATAAAAGAATTCAAACCTTTTATTGCCAGCGTGGCCCAGAAGAAGGTAGGGCGTTATCTGGAGTACGGAGTTGATGATGAGCTTTCTATGGGGCTGATGGCATTTAAGGAAGCTGTAGATTCTTTCAGGCCTGAAAGGGGAAGATTTCTATCATTTGCCAGGATGGTAATATCAATGAGGCTTATAGATTATTTCAGGAAACAGGACAGAGGTTTTGAGGAAGAGACCGATGATGATCAGGCAGAGAATGCATGGGAAAGGCAGTCAATAGATTTTTACAGGCTTGAAAACGAAGATGAGGACAGAAAGGAAGAAGTAATAAGTTATTCCGCTCTTCTTTCCGAATGGGGCATCAGGCTTGCCGACCTTGTAAGGGTCTCTCCGAGAAGCCAGTCATTAAAGGATAAATATCAGCAAATAGCCTGGATGATTGCAAAAGACAGCCATTTACTGGAAAAACTTAAGGATACAGGAAGGCTTCCCTTAAAGGAAATTGAAAATAAAGTGCCCATACACCGGAAAAAGCTTGAGAGGGGCCGGATATATATAATAGCTATGGTTCTGGCAGCTATATCCGGATTCAGCTATATAAATATTGTCAGGGGCGATGATTGATATGAGGGCAGTTGTAATAGAAATACATAAGAATTACTGCATTGCCTTAACCCGCGAGGGAAGGTTTGTAAGACAGCCCGTAGAGCAGGGTGAGCTGGAAATAGGCGATGAGATAATGGTTGAGAAGGTTCAGACAGCTACCGGCAGGTACTGGGTAAAAACACTTGCAATTGCTGCCGCAGCGGCTGTAGTAATAGGCCTTGGAGCATGGGGGTTTTTCAGGATATCTGGTTTGTATATACCTTCAGGTGAGAGGTCCGTGGCCGAAGCTGAGGAGGAAAAAGTAGTAAGAGATGAGAATATAATGGTTATGGAAAAGGAAGCTCCCCGGGAGGAAGAGGAAGCTGCCGAAGGTGAGGACCTGGCACTTGAGGTTACAGAAGTAGAAGGAGTGCGGGCCGGCGAAGGCGAGGTGGATGAGGTTTTTGAGATTGTAATAGAGGATATAGGGGAGCCCGTTGAAGTAGCGGCAGGCAATCTGCTGTTTTTATACTGGATATCCACTACTGAAGAGGGATTCGATCTACTGCTTGTGATAGAAAACATTGATCCGCAGCTTTCATTTACAGGAAATATTAAAGTCTCTGTCTTCTCGGCTGAAGGGATTATATCGGGAGAGAAGGATTTTGACCTGAAAGATTTCGGAAGTGAAGATAAAGTACAGGAGTTTATTTCTGCTGGAGACGGAACAGATTTTATGCAGGTTAAAATAAGAGGCATTTTTGAGTAATACCCCGCCTGGCCGGTGTTTTAATTCGTATATCTATCATAGGTAATACAATTAATATGCGGAGGCATGATATGAGTAAAGTAAAGATATTTTTAATAGCAGCAATAATTACAGCACTTATCATATCTGTAATATCATATGGCTGCAGCAGCCCGGGAAGTACTTCTGGTTCTCGGGAAACAGGTAACCTTCCTGCAGTGTCTTCAGAAGAATCAGATAAACTGGCCGAAAACATCGGCGAAGGGCCTGTGGGGGCAAATACAAAGTTTGCATTTAATATTTTCAGTGAACTTATGGATGAGGACCGGGGCCAGAATATCTTTATCTCCCCGCTTTCCATACTTCTTGCACTTGCAATGACATATAACGGGGCAGTGGGCGAAACTGCAGAAGCAATGGCAGATGCAATGGAGTTTTCCGGAATGGAAATTGAAGAGCTTAACAGGGGATTCAGCAATCTTATAATAAGCATAATCAATGCAGACAGCGATGTAGAAATAAGCATTGCCAATTCTATATGGCATAGATCCGACTTCGAACCGGAAAAGGATTTTATAGATACAAACAAAAAATATTACAATTCAGAGGTAAGAAAGCTTGAT
>JAGYMN010000113.1 GCA_018400395.1 Actinomycetota bacterium | reverse complement strand
CTCAGGCTCCTTCATTCTATGACACTTATAATAAAAAATCTGGAAAGGATAGGGGATCTTGCTGTCAATATATCCAAAGTAGTAAAAAGGCTTTCGATAGAGAAAAATAAAAATCTGGATAAGGAAATAATAGGGCTTATTGTGGAAATGGGAAACCTTGTAAAGCCGGAACTTTCACGGGCCCTTGAAGCTTTTAAAAATAAGGATACAGGCCTTGCTTCAAAAATGGAAAAAAACGATGATGCCGTAGACGAGATCCAGAAGATGATATTCAGAAAGCTTTTTATTGGAGCAAAAGGTGAGGAAGATATAAAATTTGTGGCTAATATTGCTCTTGCAAGCCGCTATCTTGAAAGGATAGGAGACCAGTCCGTAAATATAGCTGACAGGGTCATTTACTGTTTGACCGGTGATTATTCAGTGTTTCATGATGAATTATGAATTTTAAAGATTATTATGAGCAGAGGTATTCTAACTGCCTTACCTGATCAGGAGTACCTATAGCAATAAGCTTATGCCCTGCACTTATCAATGTAGCGCCGCTGGCTTTGTTTACCGATATTTTTTCACCCTTTTCAAGCACAGAGATTATCAGCGCGTCTACTCCGTAAGTGCTCCCGGCTTCGCTTATGGTAAGGCCGTCAATCTTGCTCCCCGGTTTTATCTCTATTTCTGCAAGCCTGATCTCGTTTTCTTCGGTATGCATGACCGTGTCAAAAAAATCAGAAATAGACGGGCGCAGGGCCATTGCAGCCATTCTTCTGCCCCCTATAATCTGGGGCGATACGACCCTGTCCGCTCCTGCTTTTTCAAGTTTGCTTATGGTTTCAAATGCCTTTGCCCGGGCTACAATAAATATGTCTGGATTTAATGATTTTGCACCAAGTGTTACATATACATTCTCTGAATCAGTGTCCAGGGCAGCAAAAAGCCCCCTGGCCCTTTCAATGCCTGCTTCCACCAGCACATCGTCATTTGAAGCATCGCCTTCTATATACAGCCATTTGTTTTCCCTGCAGGCCTCTATTGGTTCTTCTGCATTGTCTATGACGATAAAATCGGTCTTATTGTTATTTAATTCATGTGCTATTTCCATGCCCACTCTTCCAAGCCCGCAAATAATATAATGGTTTCTAAGTCTTTCAATCATTTTCTTGTTCCTTCTGTTCTCGAGCCTACCCATCAAAAATTCTGAAAGGATAAACTCGCCGATATTAATAATTATATAAGCTACAACGCCGGTACCTCCGATAATCAGGCATATTGTATATATGGTCCCGGCAACAGAGAGCTCCTTGACGAGCCCATAACCAACAGTAGTAATAGTTATGGTGGTCATAAATAATGCATCAAGGAAACTTAAATCCTCTATTAATATATAACCCAGTGAACCCAGAAAGAAGATGCTGATAAGTACTGCAGTGGATATGAGGATCCTTTTTGCAAATTGAGATAAGTTTCTGAGTTTCATAAATAAATTTTTACTTATTGGTAATATTTTTTCAAGTAGTATCTTAAAAAGATTCTAACATGCTTAAATGTGGTGCTTGTTTAAAAATATCATAAATTGTATATTAGCTATTAATCCTGAATGCAATACTTTTTAAAAGAGCGATATGCCAGAAGACAAAATGGGCAAATTATTCATATGCGGTACACCGATAGGAAACCTGGATGATGTAACATTGAGGCTGCTATCTACCCTGAGAGAGGCAGACCTGATATTTGCAGAGGATACAAGGACGATAAGGAAATTACTTTCAAGATATGGTATAAAAAAAAAGGAAATAATAAGCTACCACGGACACACCAGCCCTGCCAGGATCTCTTATATGACATCACTTCTGGAAGAAGGCAGAACTGCGGCCCTTGTCTCTGAGTCCGGAATGCCGGCGGTTCAGGACCCGGGATACAGGCTTATAGAGAAATGCATAGACGGTAATATAGAAATTACAGTGATTCCTGGTCCCAATGCAGCCCTTAGTGCACTTGTGTTATCCGGACTTCCCACAGACAGCTTTCTTTTTACGGGATTTCTTCCCAGAAAAAAAGAAAAAAGAAAGAAAAAGATAGAGGAGCTCTCCCATCTTTACCACACAATTATCATGTATGAATCGCCGCGTCGGATAGAAAAGCTTCTGGAGGAACTTATACCGGTGTTTGGAAAAAGGCGTGCAGCCCTTGTAAGGGAAATAACAAAAATACATGAAGAATCAATAAGGGGAAACCTTGATAAGATACTTGAAGCTGTAAAATCAAAAGAGGTAAAGGGGGAGATAGTCCTTGTGGTCGAAGGGGGAAAGGAAGAAAAAATAAAAGCTTATACCGGTAACGAAATAGAGGAAAGGCTTGCAGAATTGATGGGCAAGGGGATCAATAAAAAAGATGCACTCAGAATAATAAGGTCTGAGTATGACATAAGCAGGCAAAAATTGTATAATATTTCAACTAAATTTTAAGCAGTTAAAGAAGGAGAGCATGGCAGGTAAAAAGTTTTATATAACCACTGCAATACCCTATATGAATGCGAAGCTCCATCTAGGGCAGATATATGAATTTATACTGGCAGATGTGGTAGCCAGGTTTAAAAGGATATACGGCAGGGACACCTATTTTTTGACCGGTTCCGATGAACACGGCCAGAAAATAAATAAAAGTGCAATGGAAAAAGGAGTAAGCCCCGCCGAATATGTAGACATGATGGTAAAAGATATGAAAAGGCTCCTGGGATTATACAATATAAGCAATGATGGATTTGTAAGGACAACTGATAAAAATCACGAAAAAGTGGTACAGGACATACTTTTACATTTGAAGGAAAATGGAGACCTTTATAAGAGTACATACGAAGGAGAATACTGTGTTCCCTGTGAGACATTCCTGCTGGATTCACAACTGGTTGACGGCAGGTGCCCTCAGTGCGGCGGAGAGGTAGAATATGTAAAGGAGGAAAATTATTTCTTCAGGCTGTCAAAATATGAAAAAAGGATTTTGAAGCATATTGAAGAAAATCCCGAATTTATTATACCGGATACCAGGAGGAATGAAGTACTGGGCCTTCTGAAACAGGGACTGAACGATATAAGCGTCTCAAGGACCGCCGTAAGGTGGGGTGTGCCTATTCCTTTTGACACGGAGCATTACTGCTATGTGTGGGTAGATGCGCTGATAAACTACATATCGGCCCTGGGATACAGTACGAAAGATAATGGAATTTTTAAAAAGTGGTGGCCTGCGGACCAGCATCATATAGGCAAAGACATACTGAAATTCCATGCTGTAATATGGCCTGCAATATTGATGTCGATAGGGCTCGAACTTCCAGAGCACATTGTAGTACACGGGTGGCTACTTATGGGACATGAAAAGCTTTCAAAGTCAAGAGGGATCATACTTGACCCCGATGAAATGGCAGAAAAATACAGTGTTGATGGAGTAAGGTATTTTCTTACAAGGGAAGTATCCTTTGGACAGGATGGATCTTTTACCGGACCTGCATTTATAAAAAGGTACAATGCGGATCTTTCAAACGACTTAGGGAACCTCCTTTCAAGGACTATGGCAATGGTTGAAAAATACAGGGACGGGGTAGTACCTTCAAAAACAAAAAGTGCTGATTTTGAAAGATCCTGGGAAGATACAAAAAATGCTGCATTTGAGATGATGTCCAGATTCAGGCTGTCGGAGTACCTTATAACGGTATGGGAGTTCATCAATAAGGCAAACAAGCATATAGAAGACAGCCAGCCCTGGACACTGGCGAAAAGCAATAACCCTGAAGATCAGGGAAAG
>JAGYMN010000112.1 GCA_018400395.1 Actinomycetota bacterium | reverse complement strand
ATTAAGAGGCATAAAAAATATATGGAGTATTATAAAAAAGTTTATTCAAGGATATATAAAGTTTTAAAAAGTATAAATCATTATATTTCAACCAGTATTCCGTGATAATAGAAAAAGGGATAAAGATTATAGATTTTTTGTTCTTCTATTGGTTATATAATGAAAAAAATTTAAACACTTTTCTTGAGTAAAAGGAGGCTTTAATGTATGGGAAAAAGATCAGGCTCAGCAGGCTTATAGATCCACGGTATGGAAGGGGAGTTATAATCCCGTATGCTCACGGCCTTCTCCAGGGTCCAATCCCGGGACTGGGAGATATAAACGAGATTAATAAATATATGGATATATTTAAGAGATCCAGGGCAACGGGGATTATAATAAGTTGCGGGTATCTGAAGTATATAGCAGATTATTTTCTGGGAAGAGGCGTGCCTTCCCTTATTTTTGTTATAGACTGGATAAATATGACTAAAGCCTACGGGGGCGAAGTACCCTATAATGAAGTTAGAACGGGCATATGTACATCAATCGAGGAAGCAGTAAAATATGGAGCGGACGGTGTAATGACATATCTAACACTTGGCTTTAAAGACCCACAGCTGGAGGTCGATGAGATAAAGAAAAACAGCATTGTAATCAAGGAATGCGAAAAAGTAGGACTTCCGGTTATCATGGAACCTGTTGTGGCTAATTTTAAAAACAGGGATATTTTTTTTAATGAGGAATATCTTAAAATTAATAACCGTATTGCTGCAGAAATAGGAGCAGATATAATTAAATCACAGTATAGCGGGGATACCGAATCATTCAGCAGGATAGTTAAAAACTGTGCAGCACCCATAATGATTGCAGGGGGACCAAAAAGCGGTACTATTGAGGAAACACTGAAGATGGTCAGGGATGCAGTTACTGCAGGAGCTGCCGGCACAATAGTCGGCAGAAAAATATTCCAGTCTGAAAATGTTAAAGATACACTGGAAAAAGTATGCAGAGTGGTCTATGAATAAGTACGCATATAAGTACCGGTAAACTAAAATATTTTGATAATATGCATTGAAATTTTTGCCCAGAAGAGAGTATATGAATTAGTTTACAGGCCATATAACGGAGAAGTCTAAATGGATTAATTACAAGAAATAAAAAAGTATTTTTTATTTTTATCTTATGGATAAGGATGGGTAAAAATGGCAAGTAAAAAGCCGAAAATAGGATTATTTATAACAGTTGATGAGATCTATTCGACTGCTTTTGACCTGATGGACATAGACAATGTGGTAAAGGGTGATATACAGACTTTAATAGATGGTCTTTCCGGTGAAAATGAGGTATTTTTTGAAAAGATAGCAAGAAACGAAAGTGACGGGGAAGAAATTGGCAAGCACTTCTCTTCACTGGATCTGGATCTTATAATAATAAGTGAATTTGTGTATACCCTTGACGAGCCTATTCTTGGATTTTTAAAAAATATTAGAAAAGATATTCCAATAGTTGTATTCATGGTACAGGGATATGAGGGGATCCCTGAGGACCTGACAGTGAAGGATTTCTCGAGGTCGTGGGGTATAAACGGTACCATCCAGATGACAGCTTCGATACCAAATATGTTAGATGATTTTAAATACCGGTTCCTGGTAGGAAATCCAGGTGAATCCGGTATTATATCAAGAATAAACAGTATAGCAAGAGCTTCATGGGCGATAAATTCCCTTAAAAAGGCAAAACTTGCATACCTTCCTGGAGTATTCCTTGGAATGCATGATAACTGGGACAATAATACTGAACTGGAGAAAAGATTTGGGGTAAAGATCAACTGGCTTACATTTTCTGATCTGGTAAAGCAATTTGCAGATATTGATGAGAATGAGGTTAAAAAAGAAGTATATGATATCAAAAAAAAATATAAAGTAATTGAACCAGAGGATGCTGACCTTTTTGATGAAGCCAGGATGTATCTGGGTGTAAAGAGATTGATAAGGGATAGGAACCTTTCAGGATTGACTATTACTGTTGATCCCGGACACTGCAGTGAATTTATGGATTTCAGGGTACTTGGATATTATACTATTTCAAAGCTTATGAATGATAAGTTTGCCTGTTCTGATGAAGGTGATATGTCACTGGTCATAGCCCAGTACCTTCTTGGAAAATTATCTGGGGGACATATCCAGCAATGGGAGAACTGGGCATTTGACAAAAAGGAAAACCTGATCATGGGCGGCCATAGCGGGATAGGTGCTACCGCACTTGCGGCCGACCCTGACCGGGTGTTTGTCAGAAATCTAATGTATGATAAATATACTCTTCCAAATGGCGAGGTGAGGAAGGGTTTTGCTTTCAACTTTGTACTAAAACCGGGCAGGGTAACCATGCTGACCCTGGGGGCCATGCATAACGAATATAAGTTTAAGATAATAAGAGGTACTGCTGTAGATTATAAGCTGCTGGATATACATACACCTATTGCAGTAATAAGGCTGGATAACATATCAGTAGAGGAATATTTTGAAAAGATATGCAGGTTCGGATGTGGAAAACATTATGCCCTTACCTATGGAGACTTTTCCCGGTCCTGTATAAATATGGCTGAAACCCTTGATATAGATTATCTTTTGATTTGAGATTATGTTAATAATAATGGGGGAGGGGAAAAAATGTTAGGAGCAAGTGATAGAAATTTTGGCTGCCGTATTAAGGATGACCTTGTTTACAGGGGGATGAGGACAATCATCATTGAGAATGAAATGCTCAGGGTGGGTATACTGCAGGACAAAGGTTCTGATATTTTTGAATTTCTTTATAAACCTTTTGATCTTGATTTCATCTGGCTTTCTCCCATTGGTATAAAAAATCCATCTAAATATATCCTTACAAAAAACCAGCCAGGCGGCAGGTTTATGGACTTTTATGAAGGCGGATGGCAGGAAATATTTCCAAATGGGGGAGGACCTTCTAGCTACAGAGGGGCTGAATTCGGGCAGCATGACGAAGTTTCTCTGCTGCCATGGGAATCTGAAATAATTGAAGATGACCCTTCCAGGGTTGTGGTCAGTCTGTCTGTTGATGCACGGCTGACACCCATAAGACTTGAAAAGAATTTAAAGCTGGAAAAAGGTAAATCCTGCCTTACGATATCAGAAAAGGCTATTAATAAAAGCAGTGTTGATATACCGGTAATATGGGGTCATCACCTGGCATACGGGGAACCGTTTCTGGAAGAAGGTTCCAGAATCGGAATTTCTGCAGCAAAAGGTACCACCTACAACATCCCTGATGTGATGGATGAGAATATAGGTCTGAATGAAGAGATAATGTGGCCTATGCTTACCACTAAGGAAGGGGATAATATAGATCTTTCTATAGTTCCTTCAATTAATACCAGGACTTCAAAATTTTTGTATCTCAGTGGGCTGGAGAGAGGATTATATGAAATAGAAAACAGCAGGAAAAAAGCAAAGATAAGGGTAGAGTGGGATCTTAAGGTTATGCCTTATGTCTGGTTCTGGCAGGAGTTTAATAAGACGGAAAGCTACCCATGGTATGGTATGTCAAGGGTAATAGGTCTGGAACCATTCAGTACAGATATAGCGGTACTGGAAAATACTGTAAAAAATAACAGGCAGCTGCTGATAGGTTCTAATTCTTATAAAGAATTTCAGATGAAGATATGTGTTATTAATATATAGATAAGACAGAATATGTTATGGGTAAATTGGAAATTAGAAAGTTTTACTGAGATACTTAAAAAAATCCTGTAGAATATTATTTAATATAAAAATATCATCCGCTAATGTC
>JAGYMN010000111.1 GCA_018400395.1 Actinomycetota bacterium | reverse complement strand
CATGGTGCAGCCCGGCATTATCATTTAGTCTCAGATCCCTTCTCATCCAGAAGATGCTTAATCCTGAAATGTTGATTTCTTCCGGATGAGTGAGCTGCCATCGACCTGTTTTACCTGAACCTGTCATCAGAGTTTTTCTTTTCACTTAAATCAATTTTTCTTTCAAGCCAGCCTATTTTGTATTCTTCATTGCCGTCAAAATCAGGGATAAAAGGCTTGATATCCAGTATGGGTGTATTATCATACATGTCGGCACCTGAAAAAAATATCATATTATGCTTTATCTGCTCAACTTTCACTATCGATAAACCTATCCTGTTTGGCCTTTTTGGTGCCCTTGTCGCAAACACTCCTCTTTTTTTATTATCAAGAAAAGGCACTACATGAAGCTTGAAATCGCCCTGTTGCTGCCTGTCAAAGACATATATTATTATTATATGAGAAAAACCTTCAAGGTCTTTTAGTCCGGGTATATATTCAAGAAGTATCTCGGCCTTACCCGTATTGTCTTTTGCATAAGCCGGCTGTATGGGGGAACCCGATAATTCCTTGTGCTCTGTTCTTATGAATCCCACCGCTTTGAACTCAAATTTCATCATAATAATATGAGAGTTTTTTCAAAGTTAATACAATTGGGTATTATTATGATAAATGGAATATAGTTTATGCTTATAATAAGTCTAAATTTGTCGGGATTGGAGATGTATAATAAAAGATAATAATGCCAGCTCAGAGAAAAATATTAATAGCAGATTACTATAATGAACAGATAGCGGATATATGTTTCTATATGGAATGTATACCGGGAAAACATAAAAAGAAAGACATTCATCAACTGAGGGTAAGGATAAAAAGGCTGAAAGCATTATTCCGCTTATTGCAATATATGTATCCCTCTGGTTTCAGTGCTAAAGAGCACTACGGTTTATTCAGACCGGTTTTTAAAAGTGCCGGTATGGTAAGGGAGATTCAGCTTAACCGTATCCTGTTAAATGAGTTTTCTGGAGCAGAGGAGTTACAGAAGGGATATAATGATTATATCGAAATGCTGCTGCAAGTTATGACAGGCGACCTTGACATGGCACTAAGAAGGTTTGATTATGCCAGGCTGCATACAATAAGCAGCAGGGTGGGAGATTTGTTTGAAGAGCATGGGGAGGCCGCTCTTCTCGATTTGATCACTGGGTTTATCCGTTATGAGACCGGGAGGATAAGGTGTTTGACAGATGATTTAGCCAAGACTGAATATATACATGACATTCGTATAA
The DNA here is from genome assembly GCA_018400395.1 of Actinomycetota bacterium. Lineage (GTDB taxonomy): Bacteria > Actinomycetota > Humimicrobiia > Humimicrobiales > Humimicrobiaceae > M55B120. The sequence continues at coordinate 2,571 of JAGYMN010000111.1, read as the reverse complement.
TGCTTAAGAATATTAAACCATTGTTGCTGTTGGTCTATCCGGTTACTTACAGTGTCTTCAGCGAGGCACATTACAGGCAACTGAATGATACTGAAACCTCCATTGGCAAATGGCATGACCTGCAGGTTCTTTCAGTGTCATTATCCTTATTTCTTAGCGCCGTTGAAAAAAGGAATTCCGGAATATCTAAGGAATACGAGACTCTTTATAAAAAACTGGAGACGAAAAAAAGGAGAGCCCTTGTCAGGGCTAAGAAAAGCATTGCAGAAACATCATCATTCTTTAATGAAGGCCCTTAAGCAATGTAAGGGGCCTGACCGTTTTGATTGTTTACAGTACTGAGACGCGATGATTTTTTATGGGTCCGGGCCGGTTTATTTGTTTATAGGCTACCGTTTTTTTTTACCGGGATGGAGAAGAACCTTTCCCTCTGACATATTACTGCGGTACTGTTCCAGGGCCTCATTTATATCTGAGAAGTCATAACTCTTTGACACTTTTATTTTTGTATCACCGGATAAGACCTTCTTAACACTATTTATTGTTTTTAGATTTTGCAGAACAGATTTACCGGCTGTATAACTGCCAAGATAAAAGCCTTCCAGTTTCTTGTCCTGTTGAATAAGTATGCGGGGATCTATATTGATGTCCTGCTCAGATAGTTTAGCGTAGGAAATAACTGTGCTTCCGGGTGGTGATACTTTCAATAATATCTCCGTTTGTTCTCCGCCCACAGCATCAAAAAACAGATTAGCATTCAGTCTGTCCGAACAAAATTCCAGCTCCTTTTCAAAATCAGCGGATTCACTTGCCAGTATATATTTTGCGCCTGCCTCTTTAAGCAATTTTATCTGCGACTCCCTCTTAACGATATTAATAAGTGTCAGTCCGTTCATTTTGCATAAATGGATAAGCATACGTCCCAGCGAGCTTGCGGCTGCATTATTTACAATTGTTTCTGCATCATGTTTTTTTGCCAGTTCAATAAATGCATGGGCCGTCAGGGGATTGACCAGCAGCATTGACCCCTGCTCATCACTGATATGTTTGCCAAGGGGAATAACTCTGAAAGCCGAGGTAACCATATATTCCGCCCATGTTCCTCCCCGCATTCTGGAAGAGGTGCATGCAACACGCTTCCCTTTTCTTAATTTGCCGATTAAACCTTTTCCGCTTTTAACAACTATGCCGCTCCCTTCGATGCCTGGTATAAGAGGATAATCAGGCTTTGTGGCAAAGGTGCCCTGAAGAAGGCTCAGATCAGAAGGGTTAACAGGTGCATAATTTATTTTTACCAGCACCTCACCCGGTCCCGGCTCTGGTATTGGTATATCCCATACGTATAATTCATCTCCCGGTTTCTCCTGTATTACTGCCCTCATAAATTGTCCTCTTCTCTGTTCTGATACCAGCTTTCACCTGCCGGGATTGTATATCTATAAAATTTTTGTCTAAATCCAGTTCTTCTCAGGTAAAGTAAGCGTTTTGGCTGCCACCCTGAACCATATACGCGTAACCCGGTTATTCTCAATTTCAAGTATCTTGTATTCAATGCTGGCAAACATATTGTCCAGCCTGTAACTTTTTCCCGGCTCAATACCCGTGCCGGACGGGTTATTAAGAGGAATAAATTCGGTGATAAACATTTTCAGATCTTTAGACTCACCGGTAAACCATAATGTTTCCTTTTCAGGACTGAAGTCAACCTTAACTTTGAGACCGTTAATGAGATCTATTGATTTGATTCCGGTTTTTAGTGCTGCCGAATGGCTTGCCTGTCTTGTTTGAGCAAGGGCAGCGGCAGAAAAAAAAGTAAAAATTACCAGGCTAAAAATGATTTTCTTCATGGCTGGAAATATTATAATGAAAAATATATAATGTTATCAGTATTATCGCTGACAAATTTAGCAATACTTATGTCAATTACTAATCATAAAAGAATGCCGGATGATAAAATGATATTTCATTATTTATCCTGGCAGGGCAATGATCTTTTTGTTTATCCATTTTACTGGATAAAAAGACAGCCAGGTAGCAGTCTGCTTACTGCCGGCCTGGTAAAATATTTTTAAGTGCCTGTAAGCCTGAAGTATATCAGGATTAGACTAAATCAGAGATTCTTTTTTTAGTCTCTGCGGCTCCGGGAGTCGTTATCCTCTTTGGGCCTGGCCTTTTTTACAACAATCTGACGTCCGTCAAATTCAGTGTCATTAAGTGAGTTGATAGCCTCAAGGCCTTCTTCTTCATTGGGCATTTCAACAAATCCAAAACCTTTGGATCTTCCTTCGTATTTGTCGAAGATAATCTTGGCTGATTCTACTTCGCCAAATTTTTGAAATAGCTGTTCTAATTGTTCTTCCGTTGTCTGGTACGAAAGTCTTGCAACAAAAATATTCATTTGAAATAAAATAATTGCTGAGGATCTTTTGTCTGTGGACCACAAGTCCCTCATGATTAAACAATATGCAAATATATATTATTTTTAATTATTCTATAACCATTTCTTTTTTTTAAAGAAAAGCAGCAGTGAAACGATAAGGATAATAACGATAATCCAGAAGAAAAGATACC
>JAGYMN010000110.1 GCA_018400395.1 Actinomycetota bacterium | reverse complement strand
TTAAGCAATATTTACTATAATTTACTATATTAGACAGCAAGCCTTTAGAGCATGGATTTATTATAGATATTCAAATAAAAAGATTGCGGAAAAGATCTCCTATCAATTTTTTATTTTTTGGTTTTTCATTTAACTATTGTATATACCAAACGTTATTTTATTGCTAATCCTCTTTTTAACCTATCATATTTTCATAAAGCCTTTTATATTCATTAGCAGAATACTCCCAGGAAAAGTCCTGGCTCATGCCATTTAATATTATCTTTTCCCAGAGCTTCTTATTGCTAAAGAGTTCAAGCGCCTTTTTAACTTTCCTGTAAAATTCTAAAGAATCATATTCCTTAAATAAAAACCCTGTTCCACCCTTTTCTATATCCTCTTCTGTGTCTATATTTACGATGGTATCAGAGAGCCCCCCTGTATTTCTTGTCAGGGGAACTGTACCATATTTAAGGCTTATCAGCTGTCCCAGCCCACAGGGCTCATACCTCGATGGCATTATAAATATATCAGCCCCTGCATATATTTCATGCGACATCTTATCTGAATATCCCAGGGTAAGACTGAATCTTTTGCCATGTTTTTTCTCCTGATGCATCAGGATTTTTTGGTACTGTTCATCCCCGGTCCCCAGTATAATCAGGTAAAGATCATTCTCCATAATAAGATCTATCGTTTCTGCAATCAGATCCAGTCCCTTTTGATAGGACAGTCTGGACACCATTCCTATAACCGGACTCTGAAAATCAATATTTCCATCAAAAAGTTTGGACAGCAGGTGTCTTTTACACTTCCTTTTGCCTGAAAAATCATCCATGCTATAGTTTGCCGCAATCTGGCAGTCTCTCTCCGGATTCCAGACCTGATAATCAATTCCATTAATGATACCCGAAAGATCATCCTCTCTTGCTTTTAAAACAGAATCAAGCCCGTAGCCGTATCCTGGAGTAAGTATCTCCCTGGCATAAGTGGGACTTACAGTAGTTATTTTGTCAGAATAAACTATACCTGCCTTCATGTAATTGACTTTTCCGTAAAACTCCAGCCCGTCGATATTAAAATAATTATTGTCTATGCCCAGGGTACTTAGAATGTCCCTTTCATAGATTCCCTGATAGGCTATATTATGTATGGTAAAAACAGTTTTTGTCCTTCTGAAAGCTGATTGTTCCTTCCTGGATTTAATATCCTTTAAAAGAAGAGCGGAAAGGGCAAAATGATAATCATGAAGATGGATAATATGGGGTATATAGTCTAATTCCTCAAGTACCTTAAAGACTGCCCTGGCAAAAAACCCGAATCTTATATCATTGTCGCTGTAATCACCCAGAGAGGTACCATATAGATTGTCCCTGGCAAAAAATTTGTCATTCTTTACAAAATAGAAATAAACCCCTCTGTGGAAAATCCTGTAAAGCCCGAACTCCTCTGTATATTCCCGGTTCATGGAAAGTGAAATTCTTTCATTTACTTTTTCGATACCCTTAAATCTTTCAAATATATGGCCGTAGCCCGGCATTAGCACAACAGGTGTTATGCCGGTCTTTTTAAGAGCCGCAGGCAGGGCTCCTGCAACATCTGCCAGGCCCCCCGTTTTTGCAAACGGTACCGCTTCTGACACACATATGGCAACTTTTATATTCATTTTAAAATTAATACTCTTTAAAATATCCTCAGGGATACAAATCGGACTACAAACTCTTTTATTAAATTATACAAACAACAATATATATTGTATCATTTTACTAAAAATGGCAGAGAACACAAAAAATCCTAAATATAATACAGGTCATTTCAGTGACCTTGACATTTATCTTTTTAAAAAAGGAAGCCACTTTAATCTCTACCAGAAGCTGGGAGCACACATAAAGACAGTTGACGGCGTCAGCGGAACAAACTTTGCCGTATGGGCCCCCAATGCTGAAAGCGTGTCTGTAATAGGCGATTTTAACCAGTGGGACAGCAGGTCTGATCCCATGGGCGTCAGGTGGGACGGAACCGGAATCTGGGAATTATTCATACCCCATATAGGGACAGGATCTCTCTACAAATACTTTATAAAGTCTGCGTTATCGGATCATGAAATAATAAAGGCGGATCCCTTCGCCTTTTATTCTGAAGTCCCGCCCGGTACTGCATCTATAGTATGGGACCCTGGATACGGCTGGAACGACAGCAAATGGATGAGAAGCAGGAAAAATAAAAATGCTGCTGATTCACCTTTTTCTATATATGAAATACACCCCGGCTCCTGGCGAATGAAGCTTGAACAAGACGACAGGTGGCTAAATTACAGAGAACTTGCTGAATACATTGTCGGCTATATAAAAAAGATGGGGTTTACCCACATTGAGCTCATGCCCGTTATGGAACATCCTTTCTATGGGTCCTGGGGTTACCAGATCACAGGATATTTTGCACCAACTTCCAGATACGGCACTCCGCAGGATCTGATGTATCTTATAGACCTTATGCACCAGAATGACATAGGCGTGATACTGGACTGGGTGCCCTCCCATTTTCCCGACGATCCTCATGGACTGGGCCTTTTTGACGGCACCTGCCTGTACGAGCATAAAGATCCGCGCAGGGGGTTCCATCCTGACTGGAAAAGCCTTATTTTCAACTATGGAAGGAATGAAGTAAAGGAATTTCTTTTAAGCAGTGCCTTATTCTGGCTTGATATTTATCATGCTGACGGCTTGCGGACAGATGCGGTTGCCTCCATGCTCTATCTTGATTACTCCAGAAAGGCAGGGCAGTGGGAGCCTAATAAATACGGGGGCAGGGAAAACCTTGAGGCAGTAGAATTTATAAAGCTGCTGAACGAAACAGTATATGGAAAATTTCCCGACATTCAAACAGTAGCTGAAGAATCAACTGCATGGCCTTCTGTAACAAGACCGACATACGCAGGCGGGCTTGGCTTCGGGAAAAAATGGAATATGGGGTGGATGAATGATACCCTTAAGTACTTTTCCAGGGACCCGGTATACAGAAAATTTCACCACAACGACCTTCTGTTTACATTCTGGTATGCCTTTTCTGAAAACTATATCCTTCCGCTTTCTCATGATGAAGTAGTACATGGTAAAAAATCCCTGTATGAAAAAATGCCTGGAGACCGGTGGCAGAAACTGGCAAATCTGAGGCTGCTTTTTTCCTATATGTTCGGGTTCCCCGGTAAAAAGTTAATATTTATGGGATGTGAATTTGGACAGGTAAAGGAATGGGACCATGAACATGAATTGGAATGGTACCTTCTAGAGGATAAAGGCCACCTTGGAATCCAGAATCTTTTAACCGACCTTAACCTTATATACTCCACTGAGAATGCACTTTATGAGAATGATTATTCATCCGACTGCTTTGAGTGGATAGATTTCAATGACAGCAAGCATAGCACTATTTTTTTTATGAGGAAAAAAGATGACTCAGTTATACTGGTGGCCTGTAACTTCACCCCATCTCCCAGACACTCGTACCGTGTCGGAGTTCCCTTTAATGGTATATGGAAAGAGATATTTAACAGCGACGCTGAGCAATACGGGGGCAGCGGCCAGGGTAATTTTGGGCAGGTAAAAGCAAAAAAGGTACCTGCCCATGACAGGCCTTATTCTATAACCATAACACTTCCACCCCTATCAGTGTTGTTTTTTAAAAAGATTATTAGAAAAAGGACCGGCAGGTAAAAATGGAAAGATATGTCTGCATCCACGGTCACTTCTACCAGCCGACAAGAATAAATCCCTGGCTTGAAATGGTAGAGCTCCAGGAAGATGCTTATCCTTACCATGATTGGAACCAGAGGATCACGGCAGAATGCTACAGGCCAAACTGCTCTTCTCATCTTTTAAATAACAGGAATAAAATAAGGGCGATATCAAATAATTATTCAAAAATCAGCTTTAATTTTGGGCCTACCCTTTTGTCATGGCTTAAAACCGGAAGCCCTGAAACATACAGATCGATAATTGATGCTGATTTAAAAAGCAGAGACAGGTTTT
>JAGYMN010000011.1 GCA_018400395.1 Actinomycetota bacterium | reverse complement strand
TTTATTAATCAAAATTGTTACTCCATAACAATTTAAAAATATTTCTATAAAAGAGATAAATAAGAAAAATATACTTAAGATAGTAATAGATATGAAGTCGATTTCTAGAATTGATATTTCCAGAAGTCTTAAAATTAGTCGGCCTACCACCACAGCATATATAAGTGAATTGATTGAAGATGGGCTTATCAAGGAAGTAGGTAAGAGTGATTCTACTTCTTCCGGCGGTAAAAGGGCAGTACTTCTTCAATTTAACAGTAGAGCAGGTTATATAATTGGAGCAATGATAGGGGTAAAAAGTATTAGGATTGCACTTACAGATTTAAGCTCAAATATAATAGATATGGTAAAAATACCAACCGAGGAATGGCTTGGACCAAATAGTGTTATAGATAAATTATTTAAAAATATAAAAAAGATTATAGAGAAACATAAGGTTGGTAAAGAAATAATAGGTATTGGCATAGGTGCAACAGGCCTGATTGATAGTAAAGAGGGATTGGTGATTTTTTCACCAAATTTAACTGGATGGCAAAACATAAAACTTAAAGATATTATAGAAAAGGAAATTAGTCTTCCTGTTTTTATCGAAAATGAGTGTAGAGTCCGGGCAATTGCAGAAAAAAAATATGGCCTTGCAAAAAATATCAGTAATTTTGTGTCTTTTGTTGTTGGTATAGGAGTTGGAACAGGTGTTTTTATAAATGACAATTTGGTAGTTGGAAAAAAGGGGATGGCCGGGGAGGTAGGGCATATAATAACTAATCTTGCCGGGAATAGGAGATGTCACTGTGGAAATATAGGATGCCTTGAAACTTTATGCTCTACAAATTCCCTGCTTGAGGATGTTAAGATTGATATTAAAAAAAGCGGGAAGTCTGCTGATTATAATATTTCCAAACTTGAAATTGAGGATTTATATAAACTATATAAAAATGGTGACAGGATAGTCACAAAAAATGTAGAGAAAAATGCTGAATACGTGGGTATCGGAATCTCCAATACAATCAAAATGTTTAATCCCGAGCTTGTTATAATTCATGGAGCTGTTATAAGATTTGGCGAAAATTATTTAGAGAAGATTAAAGAGTCAGTTTCAAGGAATACATTTCCCAGAGTAAAAGAAAATTATAATATTAAGTTTTCTGAAATGGGAGAAAATGTGGGTATTGTTGGAGCAGTATCTATTGTTTTTGATAATATATTCAATATTGATAATTCAGACAATTTTAATAGGTATTTTATTAAAAAAATAGTAAGCTAGCAAAATTTAAAAAATGGGTTCTAGCTTAATTGAATTGAAAGAAGATGGAATATATATCATCTTTCTTTTTTTATCCTTTGTCATAGTGGCAAGATAGAGAGATTTATGTTTCTTTACTTCCCTTATGTACCTGCAGTTACGGTTTCCGCATGTCCTTTCCGTGGTAAACAGATTGGAATGGATATACTCCGAATAGTTTAGGATTCTGGCAATCTCTGACAGAAGGTCCTTTTCAGCCTTTCCATGGCTGTTCTTTTCATAAGATGAACTCCATTTATATATGATAGATAAATTTCCATCATATTTACAGCAAAAAAAATTCAAAAACTTCCTTAAATCGAATTTGATTTTTGCCAAAAATGGATCATTTTAGGCCCTATAGTGGGATTATCCAGGAAATTATTTTTGAATGATTAATTTCTGTCCTGAAATTTTCCTGGCGGTCGTTTTATAGATAAAATATTTCAATAATAGCTCAAATATGTATTTACATAATAAAAATAATATGGTAGATTTATTAGTGTAAATGCATAAAAGCACAATTAATAAGTAGAAAGGGGTGAAAATGATATCACGAAAAATAAGAGGTGTAAGGAGGTGAATATAGAAGTGCTAATTAGAAAATCTAATTATTTTAAGAAAAAACTGCTATTGTGTCAAAAAGGACAGTCTACACTGGAGTATGCAATGGTTATGGTAATCGCGGGTATTATATCAGCTGTACTTATTTCTGTAGGTAAACCTTATATCGTAGATATTATATCAAAGGCATTTGAGAAGATATCTAATCTTGTATGAGATCACGTGTTTGCTGTTGGGTCTGCAGCCAGGTTTTATTTATTAAAAAATTATAAACAGAAATCATATGAATACATCAGGCAGGAATAAAAGAATATGTGATAATCAAAAAGGTCAATCGACCCTGGAATTTGTAATGATAATACCTTTTGTGATAATAATTATCCTGGCTGCTTCCCAGGTAGGTTTTACTGTTTACAAGAAAAGTATCTTTCAGCAGGCTTCCCGGGAAGCAGCAAGGATAATATCTACTACCAATGATAATAATTTGGCCATTGCATCTATAGAAAGATTATGCGGGAAGGATGCAGAAATAATAATAGAACCTGCCAGCGCTTCAAAAAGAGGTGTCGGGGATATGGTAACAGTATATATTTCACAATCTCCTGGCGGCATACTGAAAACAATGGAAAAGATATTAGGTAATGGAGTGACTGTAAGAGCAGGTACCAGCATGCGGATGGAATGTTATTAGGATGGAGACAAAGTTTTAAATGCTAAAAATCCAAAAGGGGAGCAGTGCTATATTTTTTGTGGCCCTAACCACGATCTGCATATTTATATTGCTGGCATTATTTGACCTATGCTGCATATTTATAGTTAGAGAAGATACCAAAGCCTTATCCGAATCTATAGCGCTATCTTTAGTCCAGGAGATGCTTTTCTTTAGAAATGAGGGGCTTGATCTTTTGGCGGAAAAGATGGCCAGTAAAAGTAATTGCCGCATCAGAAAGTTAAACATTGAATATGAAAGGGTAGAAGTATCAGTTGAAAAAGAGGTAAGGTTAGCCATCCTGGACAGGATAGGCCTCGGAAGTTTAAAGACGGTATGTTCAAGTTCCTGCGTAAGAATAAAATATCCCTGGGACAGGGAGCTGGGGCTGTGTGATTATTATGAGTCTGGTTATAAACCATATTAGAGTTAAAGTTAATTTCAAAAGACCAAGGGAGGTTAGATGAGCCAATTAAATCAGATAAATCTGCTGGGAAATCTTACCAGAGATCCAGAAATAAAATATACTAATGAAGGCACAGCTATTTGTGAAATGGGCATAGCTGTAGGGAGAAGATGGACAGATAAGGAAGGCAGGGAATCCGAAAGTGTGGATTTTTTCAATATTACATGCTGGAATAATATGGCAGAAAACTGTGCAGGCTCCCTTAAAAAAGGTGACAGAGTGCTGTTAAATGGCCACCTTAACCTGAGAAGCTGGGAGAACAAGGAAGGTAAAAAGTTTAATATAATAAATGTTACAGCAGATACCATAGCTGCGAGTCTTGAATTTAACAGGATAACATATATTGATGACGATAAAGAGCTTTTGCAAAACGTTGAAGATAAGACAGACAGTAAAAATAAGGGAAAATAATTACAAGTTTATTGCTATTTAGGCTAAAATAGCTTTAGCTTAAAAGAGAATGTAATCGTGAGGTCAGGATTGTCTATAAGAAAATCTGATTATGAAAATTATGATTATCAGCAATTCTGGGAAGGCAATAAAAGGCTGTATGAAGATTATTCCGAGCGCATAGCACTTAGAAGACTGCTTAGAGGTGAAGAGACCAGGGACAGACTATTTTTAGATATAGGATGTGGATACGGCAGACTTTTTAATGAATACCGGCATTTTTCAAGGATAGTTCTTGTTGATTATTCCATGACCAATCTTGCGAATGCAAGAATGAGGATTAACAAGTTTTTGTCCGACACCGCCGGTAATATACCCAGAGTCCTTTATGTAGCTGCTGATGCAGCCAGGCTTCCCTTCAGAGCTGAAGTTGCTGATATTATTCTTACCGTTAGAATGGTACATCACCTGGAATATCCTGAAAAATATTTTGACCAGGTTAGAAGAATATTAAAAAAAGAAGGTCTCTACATTCTGGAGTTTGCAAATAAGAGGAATACAAAAAACATATTGAGGTTTTTTATTGGGAAAATAGATATTTCACCCTTTAATAAAATACCGTCCCAGGTGGGTGAGACAATAAAAAATTACCACCCTGCCTATATAAACGACCAATTATCTTCAAGAGGAATTATTGTAGAGAAATCTGTAAGTGTATCAAATTTCAGACTGGGTTTATTAAAGAAAGTACCGGGCACCAATGTACTGGCCTTGCTTGAAAACCTATATCAAAGATTTTTACCTTTTATAGCTCTGGGGCCAAGTATATTCATCAAAGGCATAAAAGAGGATCCGCAAAGGCACCATAAAGCTTCTATCGGGATAAGGCAGTCTACACACACCAAGAAAAATAATTTTATTAATAGATTATCAGATTTTACTGATATCATAATCTGTCCAGGATGCGGGAACACAAACTTTAGGCCTGGACAGGAAATGATAGAATGCAGCAATTGCGGAAGGTCTTTTAGTATAAAGAAGGGAATAATTGATTTCAGGATTTAGTTTTTTCCTTTCATCAGACATTATGAATTAGATAAAATCCAAATACCCATTCTTATTCTTGTAAAAACTGCTACAAACTGTTACAATTTTGTAACAAAGTTTCATTTGGTGATTTTTTATAATAATCAGAAAAATTAAAAACAGATTAAGAGATTGGAACTAAATATGGCAGCAGAGATTTATTCCGAAGGTGTTATTTCCAGATTGTCGCAGTACTTAAAATATATTGTTCACCTTAAGGAGATAGGTAAGCGTACAGTAACTTCAAGGGAAATAAGTGAAAATACTCTTATAAACAGTGCAGAAGTTAGAAGAGACCTTGTTTATTTTGGAGTAAAGGGTAAAAGGGGGGTCGGCTTCAGTATAGACGAACTTATAGGGACCTTTAATAAAATACTTGGTTATGACCGTGTAGTTAATATTGCGCTTGTTGGAGCAGGCAACCTGGGCAGAGCAATTCTAAATTACAAGATGCTGGACAGATTTGGTTTCAGGATTGAAGATGTTTTTGATAATGATTCCGAGAAGATAGGAAAGACTATTTCAGGAAAGTACGTGAGGAATATTGAACAGGCCAAATATGTAATTAAAGAAAAAAATATAGATATATCAATTATTGCAGTACCTCCGGACGAGGCTCAGAAGGTAGCTGATATGATGGTTGCTGCAGGGATAAAGGTAATTATTAATTATACATCTGTACCGGTAAAGGTCCCCAGAGATGTCAAAGTACAGACTACTGATCCTATTGAAAAATTGTTGCACACTCTGTATTATTTATCTCATACAGGATATGCAACATAAGTAGCCCTTAAAATATAGGATAATATAATCACCGTTAATTAAATAATAATATGAATAAAACCAGAAGTTGTTTCATTACCATACTAAGCCTCTTTGTTTTGGTATGTTTTTCCCTTCTCTGCATCTTCCTTATAGATACCAATTTTACGGGCAGTGAAGGCGGCAGCAGGGTTCCCCGGGGTTTTTTGGGCTCCAGAGATCTCCTTTTTCTGGGTCTTGATGAAAGAGAAGAAAGCAATGAATTCATCGGCAGGACCGATACGATAATTATTTTCCATATTTCCAGTAGGGCAGGCAGCAATTCTCTTATATCAATACCCAGGGATACAAGAGTATATCTGGAGGGAAAAGGCTGGAATAAGATAAATGCAGCATATGTATATGGTGGGACCGATATGATCTGCCATGAGATAAAGGAATTAACAGGGATTGATGTGGACAGGACGATGATTTTAAATTTTAGATGTTTTAAGAAAATTATTGATGTGCTGGGAGGAATCAATATAAAAGTGGAAGAGCCCCTGCATGACCCTCTATCGGGAGCTGATTTTGAACCAGGGGAGCATCTTGTGAATGGTGAACAGGCGCTCTCTTTTGCCAGATGCCGTTCTACTGCAGGGGCGGACCTGGACAGAGTAGACAGGCAAAAATATATTATTAGCCAGATTATGGAACAAAAAATGAATATCCCTACAATTATGAAAATATTGAATCCTTTTAATGATGCATCTGATATATTCAAGGTGCTGGCTGAAGAAACAAGATCGGATTTTACTTTATGGGATTTTTGTTCTACTGGTTTTGTGTTATTATTTTCAAATAAGGATATAGACAGGGTTACCATACCCACCAGTCCTGCCAGCATAGAAGGGATTAGTTACCTTATAGTAGACGAAAAAGAGGTTAAGGAATTTCTTTCAGATTATTTGAAATAATTTTATATAGATATACTGGATACTTTTTATAGTATAAAATTATTATTGGGTATTCAGAAGTATATAAAAAGAATATTTTTATATTTTAAAAGTTTGTTATTTTTTTGCTGATCGATTAAGAGAAGGCGATCTGAATGCCAAAAAATACTGATCTTAGCATAGCTAATCTTTCCTGCCTTACCCGGAAGGAAGAATTTCTCCTGCAGGTGTCCAGGGAGTCCGGGGAGATAACAAAATTTATTTCGGAAGAAATCCCGGCGAAAGATAATAGCTGGCTGGCTGACCTTAACAGCTGGAGAATTAATATAAAATGGCTGCTCAAGATAAGCGAACTTTGCCTTGAAGAATATGACCAGGTTTTTTTCGATTGCGGTGAAGAACTGCTGGATCTAAATGATCCTGATAATTACCAGACTTTCAGGGAAAAAATAATAGAGGATATGATGTAACTGTAGTATTGATTTGATATAATTCTTTAATTTGTACTATTAATCAGAAGCAGTTATCTATATATATTAATGGTAGTTTACCCGGGAGGATTATACATGATTGCCAGATATACTTCAAAAGAAATGGGGAAGATCTGGGAGGACGAAAATAAGTTCACTAAATGGCTAGAAATAGAGAAAGCTGCAGCTACCGTTCAGGCAGAACTTGATATGATACCCCGACAGGCCGCAGAAGACATAAATAAAAAGTCGAAGTTTGATATTAAAAAGATTTTAGAGATAGAGTCCAGAACACATCATGATGTTGTTGCTTTCCTTACTGATGTATCATCCCATCTGGGAGATTCTTCAAAATATCTTCACTACGGTCTCACATCTTCTGATATTGGTGATACAGCACTTTCCCTGCAGATGATAGACGCGGTAAAAATAATTGAGAAGAAGATGGAAGGGCTAATTTTTCTATTAAAAGAGAAATCAAAAAAATATGCGCATACTGTAATGGTAGGCAGGACTCATGGGATGCATGCTGAACCAGTAACTCTCGGGCTTAAATTCTGTATGTTTGCTTTTGAGATGAATAGAAACCTTGAAAGGCTTTTGGCTGCAAGAGAATCAATTAGTTACGGGAAGATATCCGGTGCTGTTGGAACATATGCCAGTGTTAATCCAGAACTTGAAGATAGAGTTTGCAGAATTTTAGGTCTTAAACCTTCTCCTGTTTCGACCCAGATATTGCAGAGAGACAGGCATGCACAACTCATAACGACCATTGCCATTGCCGGTGCTACACTTGAAAAACTTGCACTTGAGATAAGAAATCTGCAGCGGACAGATGTTAAGGAAGTTGAAGAACCATTTGCAAAAGGTCAAAAAGGGTCATCTGCGATGCCGCATAAGAAAAATCCTATAATATGCGAGAGGATATGCGGCCTGGCAAGAGTACTGAGGGCGAATGCAGTTGCTGCAATGGAGAACATAGCCCTCTGGCACGAAAGGGATATTTCACATTCTTCAGCAGAAAGGATAATAATTCCTGATAGCTTTGCTCTTATAGACTATCTGCTAGGAATGGCCTATTTTGTTCTGGATGGCCTTGTTGTAAATGAAAATAAAATGAAGCGGAACCTTAATAAATACGGCGGTATAATTTTTTCCCAGCGGGTACTTCTGGCTCTTATAGACAGGGGAATGGACAGACATCAAGCCTATATTACGGTACAGTCCAATGCCCATAAGGCATGGGATGAAGAAGGAAGTTTCAGAGATAATATTTCCTCAGACAGAAGAGTAAGGGAACTTATAACAGAAGAGGAGATTGGAACCCTTTTTGATTATAACTATCACCTGAGGTACGTAGATGAAATAATAGGAAGGCTTGACTCTATTTAAGGGGAAGGTATTGTTAGGAGAATGAGATAGTGTTACATTACTACCGTTCCGTAAAGGATGGTTTTGAATACTGTTACTATATCAATATTTCAGGGAAGCTCACTGAAAGTGAGAACTGCATATTGAGATGGCTGCTTGCCGAGACTTTTGAACCTGAAAAATTTTCAAAGAAGTCAATGCTTGGCAGTAAGAATGTCATTGAACTGGGACCCCGTCTTAATTTTGAAACTTCATATTCCACAAACGCTGTGGCAATCTGCAATTCCTGTGGTATAAAAAAAATATTAAGGCTGGAAAGGTCAAGAAGGTATACGGTTCCGGATAATGCAGATATCGGAGAATTTATAAAGACAGGACATGATAGAATGACTGAATGTCTTTACAGTAAACCCCTTGAGTCATTTGAAACAGGCATAATTCCGGAAAAGGTATATGAAATTCCACTTATTGAGAATGGCGCAAGCGCTCTCAGGGAAATAAATAAAAAGATGGGTCTTGGACTGGATAAATGGGATATTGATTTTTACTATGACCTTTTTATTAATAAAATTGGCAGGAATCCAACCAATGTAGAATGTTTTCAGCTCAGCCAGGCAAACAGCGAGCACTCCAGGCACTGGTTTTTTAAAGGCCGTCTAATAATTGACGGAAATGAGATCTCCGGTACACTTATCCAGATTATCAGGGGACCCCTCGATGTAAAACCATCAAACAGCCTTATAGCGTTTAAAGACAATTCAAGCGCAATTGTGGGGTACGATGTAGATACCATTATTCCTTCAAAACCCGGGTTTTGCTCATTATTTAATGAAGAGAAAACAGCCTATCATATAATTTTTACTGCCGAGACCCATAATTTTCCAAGCGGGATAGCCCCCTTTCCTGGAGCAGAGACTGGAACAGGGGGCAGGATAAGGGATGTAGAGGCAACAGGAAGAGGGGGTCTGGTGGTTGCAGGGACAGCAGGATACTGTACAGGAAATCTAAATATGGATGGTTATAAGATTCCCGGCGAAGATGAAAGTTTTATTTATCCAACAAATATGGCAGCCCCTCTGGATATTATGATAGAAGAAAGCAACGGCGCTTCTGATTACGGTAATAAATTCGGGGAGCCTGTTATTGGTGGTTTTACCCGGACTTTTGGCCAGAATGTAGCAGGTATGGAAAGGCGGGAGTGGATAAAACCGATAATGTTCAGCGGTGGTTTGGGCCAGATGGATAGCAGACATACCGAGAAATATAAACCTGAGGAGGGTATGCTTATTATACAGATAGGCGGCCCCGCATACAGGATTGGGATAGGAGGCGGCTCTGCTTCAAGTCTGATTCAGGACGAAGAAAGGGAAGAGCTGGATTTTAACGCTGTTCAGAGGGGCAATGCCCAGATGGAACAGAAACTAAACAGGGTAATAAGGGCCTGTATCGAGATGGGGAACCTCAACCCTATACTCAGCATACATGATCAGGGTGCCGGAGGCCCCTGTAACGTACTTACCGAGATAGTCGAACCTGCGGGAGGAAGGATAGAGATAAGAAACATACAGACAGGGGATAGGACTATGTCTGTGCTTGAAATATGGGGTGCTGAATATCAGGAGAGGAATGCATTACTTATAAGAAAAGACAGCCTTGATATTCTGGAATCTATATGCCGCAGGGAAAAGGTCAACCTTGAAAACCTTGGTGAGATAACAGGAGATGGAAGAATAAAAGTACATGACAAAAGTGACGGCTCGACTCCAGTGGATCTGGATCTGGGTGACATACTGTCCAATATACCGCAGAAGACATTCAGACTTGAAAGCAGGAAGAAAGATTTGAAGAGATTGATAATTCCTGAAGGATTATCGGTAGAAGAAGCATTGAAGCTGGTATTCAGGCTCCCATCGGTAGGTTCAAAGGGTTTTCTGGTCAGAAAGGTTGATAGAAGTGTTACCGGGCTTGTAGCCAGGCAGCAGTGCTGTGGTCCGCTTCAGCTGCCTGTTTCCGATTTTTCTGTTATAGCACAGAGCCACTTTGGATACACCGGAGCTGCCGTATCGATTGGGGAACAGCCGCTCAAAATAATGATAGATGCAGCTGCAGGAGCAAGAATGTCAGTAGCGGAGGCCCTTACCAATATGGTCTGGGTTGTTATAAGCAGACTTGAAGATATAAAATGTTCTGTTAACTGGATGTGGCCCGCAAAACTTCCGGGGGAAGGGGCTGAATTATATAAAGCTGCTTCAGCCATCAGCAGCATCATGAAAGAGATAGGGATTGCAGCAGATGGGGGGAAGGATAGTATATCAATGGCTGCCAGGGTAAAGGGAGAAACCGTTAAGGCCCCCAATGAAGTCGTAATTTCTGCCTATGCTTCAGTGCCCGATGTAAGAAAAGCTGTCACACCGGATATAAAAAAGCCAGGACAAAGCAGGCTGGCTGTTATAGATCTATCAGGAGGCAGGGCAAGATTAGGGGGATCTGCTCTGGCACAGGCACTGGCCCAGACCGGGGATATATGTCCGGATATAGAAGATGCCCGGAAGCTGGCTTCGGCTTTTAGGGTTATGCAGGAGCTTATATCAGAAGGTATTATACTTTCCGGTCACGATATAAGTGATGGAGGTTTAATAACAACATTATCCGAGATGGCGATGGCAGGAAATTGCGGAATGGATATAAACCTGCCTTCTCTAAAATGCGGAGCAATAGAGCAGCTCTTTTCAGAGGAAGCCGGGTTTGTAATAGAATATCTACCCCGTGATGAGCAAAGGATAATTGATGAATTTTCCATATACAATATTATTCCTGTTCCTGCAGGAAAGACATCAAAAATAAAGCAGGTAAAAATTGAGATTGGCGGAAGGAAATGTCTTGATATAAAAACAGGAAGGCTCCTGTGCTGGTGGGAAGAAACGGCAGACATGCTGGAAACTAAACAGATGAACCCCTCCCTTGCAGCGGAGCAGGCCGGTTCTCATGAAAGAAGGGGGCCTCGTTACAGGCTGACATTTCAACCAATGGATCTACCCAAAAAAATAATCAATAATGCGTCAAGACCTGCAGTTGCAGTAATCCGCGAAGAAGGAAGCAATGGAGACAGGGAAATGGCATCAGCCTTCTACATGGCTGGATTTGAAGTCTGGGATGTAACAATGACCGATCTTCTCTCCGGTGAAGCAGATCTTAAAAATTTCAGGGGGGCTGCATTCGTAGGCGGCTTTTCCTATGCAGATGTCATGGACAGTGCAAAAGGTTGGGCCGGGACAATAAAGTTTAATAGTGGGCTCCGGAAGATGTTTGAAGATTTCTACTTAAGGACGGATACCTTTTCACTTGGTGTATGCAATGGCTGCCAGCTGATGGCGCTTCTGGGATGGGTTCCCTGGCAGGGTATTGAAGAAACGGTACAGCCAAGATTTACAGCCAACCCTTCAGGAAGATTTGAGTCCAGGTGGGCATCTGTAAAAATAAATAGAAGCCCCTCGATAATGCTTAAAGGTATGGAAGGCTCACAACTGGGTATCTGGATAGATCATGGAGAGGGATATTTTAACTGTCCGGACAGCAGTATACTTGAATGTATAAAAAAAGAAAAACTGGCTCCCCTGGTCTTTATAGATGATGATGGAAGACCAACAGAAAGGTATCCATATAATCCAAATAGTTCACCCGAAGGTATTACCGCGCTTTGTTCCCGGGACGGGAGACATCTTGCAATGATGCCGCATCCGGAAAGAGCTTTCTTAACCTGGCAGTGGCCATGGATGCCCCTGGATTGGAGGGAAGAGCTTGAATATTCACCCTGGGTAAAGTTGTTTCAAAATGCAAGGATTTGGTGTGAGGAAGTGGGATAAAATAATTTTCTTTTCTGATATAATTAAAATCAAAGATTAGAAGAAAATTTTAAAAAGTGAGATTGAAACATTTATTATGAATAGAGAATATGGAAAAATAAATAGCAGTATATTTTTACCTGAAAGCATAGTGGAAGAATGCGGGGTATTTGGAATCTATGCACCGGGTAGAAGAGTATCTGAAATCATTTTCTACGGCCTTCAGGCCCTCCAGCACAGGGGGCAGGAAAGTGCCGGTATCGCAGTCTCTGATGGGGAGGATATCCTTATATTCAAGGATCTGGGGCTAGTGGCCCAGGTTTTCAACGAAAGGAATATAGTTCCGCTCGTGGGCCATATAGGGATAGGCCATACCAGGTATTCTACAAGGGGGCAGAATATATGGAAAAATTCTCAGCCAATATACGGGATGTTTAAAAATGAAAGTTTTGCCATAGCCCATAACGGAAATCTTATAAATATAGAGCAGCTTAGAAATGAACAGAAAGCTAAGGGCATAAAGTTAGAGACCACTACTGATACAGAACTAATTGCCTCTCTTATAGAGAGCTCAGAAAGTGATAATATCGAGGAGGCAATAAAAGAAACAATCACAAAGATTAAGGGATCTTATTCGCTTCTTGTACTTACAAAAAATAGCATTTTCGGCATCAGAGACCCTCATGGTTTCAGGCCCATGGTGCTTGGAAGTCTCGATGGGAATTATATAATCGCTTCAGAGACATGTGCGCTGGACATTGTTGATGCGGAGTTTGTCAGGGAAATCGATCCGGGAGAAATAGTAGTGATAAATGAATCGGGGCTGCGGTCACAGATGCTGCTTCCGGTAGAAAGGACATCCATGTGTGTATTCGAACTTATATATTTTGCCCGCCCTGACAGCTATATACATGGAAAAAATATGTTTGATGTGAGGCACAGAATGGGACAGGAACTGGCAAAAGAGTCTCCGGTAGATGCAGATATTGTGATAAGCGTTCCTGATTCGGGAACTCCTGCAGCCATTGGCTATTCTGCTGCTTCAAAGATACCTTATGCAGAGGGATTTATCAAAAATAGATACATTGGAAGAACATTTATACAACCAGTGCAGGAAGTCAGGGAAATCGGTGTTAAGCTCAAGCTTAACCCCCTTAAAGATATCATAAGAGGTAAAAGAGTAATAGTGGTCGATGATTCAATAGTGAGGGGCAATACTTCCAAAAAGATAATAAGGATGCTCTATAATGCCGGAGCAAAAGAGGTGCATATGAGAATATCTTCTCCGCCTCTTTTATATCCATGCTATTACGGTATAGATATGGCAACCAAAAAAGAGTTTATTGCGAATCATAAGACAGTAGAGGATATAAGGAAATTTCTTAATGTTGACAGCCTGAAATATTTGAGCATAGAAGGTCTTGTAAAAGCAATAGGGGAATCAAAGGATAAATTCTGTTTTGCATGCTTCAACGGTGATTATCCCGTACAGATACCAGAAAATATTGAATATGACAAGCATTCATTTGACAGGGAGGCAAAGATATCTTCAAATGCCTGAGTCAGACAAACAAATTCAGGGACAGTATACCTACAGGGATTCCGGAGTAGATATAAATAAAGCAAACAGCCTGTTATCCGGACTGAAAAGTATTATTGGTTCAACTCATAGCGGCAATGTATTAAGTGATCTATCATCTTTCTGCGGGCTTTTCAGGCCGGAAATATCCGGGTACAAAAATCCGGTACTTGCGTCTGCTACGGATGGTGTAGGAACAAAGCTTATGCTGGCAAAGCAGGCAGGTGATTATAGCGGCATTGGCCAGGACCTGGTTGCAATGAATATAAACGATCTTATCTGCTGTGGTGCAAAACCCCTGTTTTTTCTTGATTATATTGCCTGTGGGAAAATTGATGAGGACAAGATAGAATCTATTATAAAATCAATTGCTGATGCATGCAGGTATTGCAGTACTGCTCTTATAGGAGGAGAAACTGCAGAGATGCCCGGGATGTATGCCGATGAGGATATAGATCTTGCGGGTTTTGCACTTGGGTTGGTTGACCGGGAAAGGATACCGGAGCCTGGATCTGTCAGGGAAGGTGACCTTATAGCCGGTTTTAAATCGTCAGGTTTCCATTCAAACGGCTTTTCGCTGATAAGAAAAATAATAGATAAAAACGGCGTCGATATAAAAATGCCGCTGAAATGGACAGAGGGTAAAAGTCTTGCAGAACTGCTTCTTGAACCAACCAGGCTTTATGCACCTCTTATAAAGGATATAATAGAAGATAATAAAATAAATTTAAAGGGAATAGCAAACATAACCGGTGGCGGATTTTATGATAACATTAGCAGGATAATACCTGATAATGTGGATGCTGCAATACAGAAGGATAGGTGGGACATTCCTCCGGTCTTTAATTATATCAGGCGTCTTGGAAATATTGCAGAAGAGGAAATGTTTCATGTTTTCAATATGGGCATAGGAATGGTATTGATCATATCTCCTGATAGCCTGGGAAATATAAAAAGATCAGTCGGTAAAAAAGGTGAAGATATCATATTGCTTGGAGAGGTGTCTTCCGGGAAAGGTACTGTTCGGATAAGTTAATATTAATCCAGGAGGGGGCTTGGATGAGGAAAAGAATTGCTGTTTTTGCTTCGGGATTCGGTTCCAATCTGCAGGCTTTAATAGATTTTAGTGCAAAAAATGATCTTGTAGGGGATATCTCACTGGTTTTTAGCAATAATGCAGAAGCAAAAGCCCTTGAGAGGGCCGCAAAGCATGGTATTAATTCCTTTCATCTTGACCCGGCAGATTATGCAAACAGGGAAGAATTTGAAAGGGAAATATTAAAAGTGCTTGAGAAGGAAAGAATAGATATAATTGTCCTGGCAGGATACATGTTCCTTCTTACAGATTTGATTATCAGTAAATACCGGAACAGGATACTCAATATCCATCCGGCAATTCTTCCGTCCTTTAAGGGAGCACACGGTATAAAAGACGCATATGACTACGGCGTAAAGGTAAGCGGAGTAACAGTACATTTCGCAGATGCAGAGCTTGACCATGGCCCAATAATAATGCAGGAGCCCGTATATATTGACCAGGGGGACACAGTGGAAAAATTTGAGGAGAAGATACATATTGTGGAACATAAAATATATCCGCTGGCAGTGCAGCTTTTATGCCAGGGGAGATTGCGGATAAATGGAAGAAAAGTAGAAATTTTATAAATAAAATTTTATTATCTTATTATACTTGGAGGAACTTATGAAAGTTAGAATAAACAGAGCCCTGATCAGCGTATCCGATAAGTCAGGAATAACTGATCTTGCCGGTGATCTTGTAAAAATGGGTGTGGAGATCATATCAACTGGCGGTACCTATAATAAGATAAAGGAAGCTGGAATCAGTATACATAAGGTTGATGAAGTTACTGGTTTTCCCGAGATGATGGAAGGGAGGGTGAAAACCCTTCATCCTGCAGTACATGGTGGTATACTGGCTGACAGGAAAAAGGAAAGTCATATGAAAGAGATAGAATCTGCCGGAATATTGCCTATAGATATGGTTGTGGTGAACCTCTATCCTTTTAAAGAGACGGTATCGGCCCCCGATGTAAGATATGAGGATGCTGTGGAAAACATTGATATTGGTGGGCCTACCATGATAAGAAGTGCGGCAAAGAACCACGAAAGCGTTGCTGTAGTAGTAGACCCTTCTGATTATTCAAAGATATTGGAAGAAATGCAGGAAAACGGAGCGGCCCTTTCAACAGAAACACTTTACAGGCTGGCCGTAAAAGCATTCCAGCATACATGTGAATATGACAGTGTCATATTTGATTACCTTTACGGGAGAATAGACAACTATTCAGATACAGAAATAAATATCCGTCCGGGACTTAAAATAGAAACAGGGATATCTGAAGGATATGCCGGCAGGTATAAGGATGATAGCGGCGGATTTAAAAAGGATATCGTCTTAAGTTTTACTAAGATACAGGACTTAAGATATGGTGAAAACCCTCATCAGAAGGCATCATATTACAGTTCATTGCCTTCAAATGCGGGGAGTCTTGTTAATGCAAGACAGCTGCAGGGAAAAGAGCTTTCATATAATAATATACTGGACACAAACGCAGCCTTTCAGATAGTAAAAGAATTTAAAGAGCCCTGTGTTGCTGTAATAAAGCATAATAATCCCTGCGGTGCTGCTATGGGAAGCAGCGTAGCAGAAGCATATAAAAAAGCCTATGAGTGTGATCCTGTTTCTGCATTTGGGAGTATTGTTGCAAGTAATATGAGGTGGACAGCAGAAGCTGCAGAGTTCCTTTCTGATAAATATGTGGAAGTGTTGATTGCTCCGGAATTTGATGGCGAAGCTCTTAAAATACATTCTGATAAAAAAAACCTCAGGATACTGAATATAGGTTTTGATGTTGAATCCAATGTATCGAGGCTTCAAAAAAAGGATTTTACTACAAATGCAGTAGATATCAAAAGTGTCGATGGAGGAATTCTCGTACAGGAGCTTGACGAAGGGATAGATAATAGAGATAAATTCAGGGTGGTTACCAGAAAAAAACCCACGGACCAGCAGTGGGAGGATCTTATTTTTGGCTGGCAGATAGCAAAGAATGTCAAATCAAATGCAATAGTACTTGTTAAAGGCATGGCCACAGTTGGAGTAGGCGCCGGACAGATGAGCAGGATAGATGCTGCAAGGATAGCTATAGATAAATCTTCCGGGAGATGTAATAAATCAGTCCTTGCCTCTGATGCTTTCTTACCCTTTAAGGATGTTGTGGATATGGCAGCAGACAGCGGTATTGTATCAATAATACAGCCGGGGGGCTCTGTAAGAGACGAAGAAGTCATAGAGGCATGTAACGATAGAGGTATTTCAATGATATTTACGGGGAAAAGGCATTTCAGACATTGATTTAGTTGGTATGAATCTTTCTGGATTATTACTTGCCGGTGGTAAAAGCAGCAGGTTTGGGTCAAATAAGTTAAAGATATTGTCTTATGGGATCCCTATACTTGCTGGCCAGATAATAAAATTATGCTTTTTATGTGAAGAGATAATAGTATGCACCAGCAGAGAGAATCAAAAGTTTACAGAATGTACAGTAAAAAAGATTGAACATTATACAAAATTTCTGGGGATATCTGAAAAGATTAAAATACCTGCTATAAGGATAATCCCTGATGAAAATATATTGGGAGACAGTGCTGGAATAATTGGGCCGCTTTTAGGAATATACACGGGACTTAAAAATTCTATTAACGACAGGTGTATTGTCATTGCTTCTGATATGCCTTTTATTTCTTTCAAACTGCTTGAAGTACTAAAAAATACGGCTAAAGAAAATCCAGATTATGATTCAGTAATAGTAAAAAGTGAGAAGGGGATGGAACCGCTGTGCGGAGTATATTCAAAGAAATATATCAAAATAATAGAAAATAATATAAAGAATGGCAATTACAGGATTTCTGATGTGCTCTGCACTCTCAGGGTAAAGTGGTTGGATGCTATGAGAATGAATGCAGCAGGTATTGATATGTATAATTTTTTTAACATAAATTCAGGGAAAGATAATGCAAAATTTACACAAATCTTTAAAAAGGGGGTAGAGGGATATGATTCCTATAATTTCAGTGGTGGGACAATCAGGAAGTGGGAAGACAACTTTTTTAGAGGGTCTCGTACGGGAGCTAAGTAGCAGAAGATATAAAATAGGTACGCTAAAACACACTTCTCATTCTTTTGAAATGGACGGTAGGGGAAAGGATTCATACCGTCTGAAGAATAGCGGGAGCGTTATAGGAGGATTATTCACAGATGAATGTATAAGTATATTCAGGGATTTTAATGAGAGAAAAGACCTGGAAAAATTTATTGAAGATATCTTTAACGACATGGATCTGGTACTTATAGAAGGTTATAAGGTGGGTAAATATCCAAAAATAGTAATTATGAAGAGTCGGGATCAGGAAGAGCTAAGGGAATATGACCGGGATGAGATCATGGCTGTTGCAGGGGAAGCAGAGATAGAAACAGAGCTAAATTATTTTGGAAAATATGAAATAAAGAAGGTAGCAGACCTTTTAGAGATTGAATTTATAAAACCATACAGTGAGCAGGATATCAAGATTTATATCAACAGCAGGCCTATTTTATTGAATGACTTTGTGCAGAAAATAGTAAAGAATATTATAAATGCAATTGTCGCAAGCCTTAAGGATATTGAGAAAGAAATAAAGGAGATAGACCTTAGATATAGAAAAAGAAGTTAAGCGGAATATATGTATTACATTTTATTACTGGAACATCTTTCTTAGCATCCTGACAATTATACCGGGTTTTTCAGCGCTGCCTTTACGGTAATCAGAAATCAATTCTGTTCCTGCCAGTTCCCCGGCTATTTCAAGGGCTTTTTCGCTTCCCCCCATATAATCTATCAGTCCGAGCCTGAGGGCTTCTTCTCCCAGGAAAGTTTTTCCTGAAGTAATATCTTCAAGAAGTTTTTCGTCTTTTATATTTCTGTTAACTCTTATCTCATTGATGAAATATTTGTTAAAAGAATCAACATGCTCTTCTATGAACTTTTTTTCCCTTTCAGACATCTGGGAATAGGGGGAGCCAACACCCTTATATTCACCTTTTGCGAATGTATCTATTTTTATGCCTATCTTTCTGGCTAATTCCGATAAGTCAAGACGGTCAGCCCTGGTGCCGATTCCCCCTATGCTTGACAGGGGATCAGCAATTATTTTATTGCATGCAGAAGCTATCCAGTATGCCCCGGAAGTTCCGTGTTCCCTTATATGAGCTATTACCGGCTTATCCAGGCTTTTTATGGAATCCGCAATTTCCTTGCTGGCATAAGGGGTACCGCCCGGCGAATCTATTTCAAAGATTACGGCCTTCACTCTTTGTTCTTTATCAACAGTTCTTAGATATTTGACAACATCATCTGAAAAAGTGGCACCGCCTCCTGCAAAAGGCATCATTGGTATAAATCCTTTGGGAGAAGATTCTCCTGAGACAATCATTCCCCTGATAGGCATTATCCTTGCTACGGGCTTTTTCAATTTAAACACCCCCTTACAACCATATTTTATACCAATTTGATGTAAGTTATAATACTATAAGAATAATAAATTAGTAATAAGAAGTGATATAAAAAACCAATTTTAGGTCCTATTATTATTTATTAGCATGATTTAAAGCGCCTCCGCCTTCCAATCCCTCCACCGGTATATGAGGAAATATCAAGAAGTACCCCTAACGCTATCCATAACCAGTCAAAACCGTAAAGACCCGTTCCGGGAGGCCAGACAATCAAGTATGCAATCATGGTGAATGGAGCAAATACAGCAAATATAACAGGGATTATCCATGTACTGAAAGCTGAGGCAAATCTGAAAGGGTTAATAACCCACCATACGAATATAGCTATTCTTGGCCCGAAGATAAATAATGCCGTAATAATGCAACACATATCCAAAGGTTATCAGCAGGTAGATAAAATGTAAATAAAATTTATATTGATCAGCCCTTAACAGTATTAATTACCCCAATATTTATTTAATTTTATGATACCTTCTGCAAATCTTTCCAGGTCTTTATTTGAATAACCCCTTTTATTGTGGATAATTCGAGCCAATTGTTCTTGAGCATCGAGTAGTTTCTCATAGGCAACTGAAATACCCGCAGGTTTTTCTACATAAAGAGCTTTTTTCTCAATCTCAGTACCGGGAACAATAAGACTTCCGTTACTTAAATCATAGGTTGACATGTAAAGGGGAGCATCAGCGGAAAACCCTGATCCGTTAAGAGTGTCAACAAATTTATCGCTTACAGAATCCTCGACATGGATAACAAAAACTTTCTCCGGTTTTTTACTGAAATTATTTATCCATCTGAGGAGTCCATCTTTGTCTGCATGGGCGGACAAGCCTGTAAAGTTATAAATATTCGCACGGACAGCAATCTCTTCTCCATAAATAGTAACTTTTTCTGCACCGTCAAGCAATATCCTTCCCAGCGTATCATAGGCCTGGTAACCCACAAATACTACAGAGCATTCCTCCCTCCATAAATTATGCTTTAAATGATGCCTTATTCTCCCTCCTTCGCACATGCCGCTGGAAGAGATAATTACCTTTGGGACAGGGTCATGATTTAAAGCTATTGACTCTCCGGTCGAATCAGTAAAAGATAGGTCCTTAAAAGAGATCGGGTTTAGCCCCTTCTCCAGGATGCCCTTTGTTTGACGGTCTCCATAAAGGATTAGATCATCCTCGTATAATTTTGTTGCTTCAGAAGCAAGGGGGCTGTCCACATAAACAGGGAAACCTGGGTTGGAGACTAATCTTTTTTCCTTGATATCTCTTAAGAGATATAAAACTCCCTGTGTCCTGCCTACAGCAAAAGAAGGGATAATAACATTCCCGCCTCCTGAAAGTGTTTTATCAATTATCTCTGCAAGTACTGATGTGCTGCCCCGGATTTTTTCATGATTTCTGTCTCCATAGGTTGCTTCCATTACCACATAATCAGCTGCTTTTATATACTGGGGATCTCTTATTATTGGCTGATCTGTATTGCCTATATCTCCTGAGAAAACTATTTTTTTGTTTATGGTTTTTTCTCTCAAAAAAACTTCAACTGATGCTGAGCCCAGAATATGTCCTGCATCGACAAAATTAAATTTAATCGCATCACTTAACTGTTCCATCTTACCATATTCACATGGTACTAAATATTCCAGGGTTTTTTCAACATCAGCCATATCATAAAGAGGTTCGACTTTGTTTTTACCGGCCCTTCTACCCTTTTTGTTTTCCCATTTCGCATCCATCTCCTGGATTTGAGCAGAATCCCTTAGCATTATTGCCAGTAAGTCGCAGGTGGCTTTAATTGCATATATCCTGCCATGAAAGCCATTCTTAACCAGTAATGGTAATCTTCCGCTGTGATCGATATGTGCATGGGTTAATATAACAAAGTCTATATCACAGGCATTAAACGGCAGTGCCTGGCCGTTCTTTACATCCCGTCCCTGCTGCAGGCCGCAGTCTACCAGTAATCTTGCACCGCCTGCCTGAATGCAGTGACAGCTTCCCGTCACTTCCCTTGCTGCACCATAAAATATTAGTTCCATGTCTTTAACTTTCATTTATGAGATAAACAATTAGATTATTGCTTTTATTTTATTGTTATGCAAATTTTTTCCGTTAATTTTTATAAAACAGCCGGATATTTTTGTAATTTTCTTACAGGATATTCATATCTGTACAGCCCGATGATTTATTATAAGATGGTATATTTTGCTGACAGTTTTTCCATCAGGTGGTAATATTTAAGAATGAAGTACCTGATATTATTCTTAGTTTTCAGTTTTTTCGGTGTGGGGGTAGAAGTATTTTTCTCCTCGATACATGATTATATAAGATACAGAGATATCTCTCTTAAGGGCCGGTCATATCTATGGATGTTTCCTCTTTATGGGATTTGGGGTATTGTATTGGGTCCACTGTATTATATTTTAAGAGACGTACCTTTTTTTGCCAGGGGTCTTATTTATCTGGTCCTAATATTTATAGGAGAACTGGGATATGGATATTTTTTAAAAGCAACAATAAAAAAATGTCCGTGGGAATATAAGGGAAAATTGACAATAGGAGGAGTTGTAAATATTATATATCTTCCTTTCTGGCTGATATTTGGTTATATATCAGAACTTATCTATAGAGGATTTATAGATATAACCATATATAATATATGATTACTGATTCTCATCTTCCAAATGCATGCTTTGGCGGTGCGCCTGTATCCCAGAAATCTTTCATCCTTCTGGATAGATTTTCAATTTCTATATTGATGCGCTTTTCATCTCCATTGCGGTTCTTTATGAATTCCTTTGTAAGCTTCTCGTAAGCCTTTGCTCCTTTGCATTCAGGGTCATACGCAAAAATATGTTTGCCGAAACTCGGCGCTTCGGCTAGCCTTACATTACGTGGTACTATTGTTTTAAAAACCCTTCCGGAGAAATATTTTTTTGCTTCTTTCACCACCTGGTTTGAAAGTTTTGTTTTTGTATACATTGTAAGTACTATACCGGAAATCTCCAGTCCGCTATTAAGATTTTTTCTTACCAATTCTACTGCCTGGAGAAGACTGGCTATCCCTCCGAAGGCAAAATATTCACATTGCAGCGGAATAATTACTTCGCTGGTGGCTGTGAGTGCATTTATTGTCAGGAGCCCAAGAGCAGGCGAGCAGTCAACCAGTATATAATCATAATACTGTTTTAATTTATCAAGTACTTTTTTTAATCTGTATTCACGCTTAAAAGCTGATACAAGCTCTACTTCAGCTCCAGAAAGTTTTTCTGAAGAAGGCAGGATATCCAGACCCTCATAAACCGTGTTAAAGATTGCTTCTTCAGGAGCAATGCGGTTATGATCTGCTATGACATCGTATACTGAGTTTCTAATATCTTTTTTATAGATTCCAAGTCCGCTGGTTGCATTGCCCTGTGGATCGAGGTCCACCAGAAGGATGCTTGCTCCACTGTTAGCAAGATAGGCTGAAATATTTATAGCAGTTGTGCTTTTTCCCACTCCGCCTTTCTGATTTACTATTGATACAAGTCTGCAGGTCTTATTATTTTCTTCCGGCATAAGGTTATAAGAAATTTATTAAACTTAATAATTTTATAATAAAATTAAAAATTTTAAAGGAAAATTATTGTTGATGTTAGACTAACTGGGAGTAACAAACAATCATTACTCCTTTTGAACAGCAATATTTAAAAAGGAAAAAGTATTCAATAAATTAGTAAAAAATGATAGTAA
>JAGYMN010000109.1 GCA_018400395.1 Actinomycetota bacterium | reverse complement strand
CATAGTTGGTGGATTAATTGCCGTTTCATTGATATTGCTGGCCTATCTGTATTTTCCAGTAGTTTCTGGTTTTATAGATAGGGGTATAAGATATCTCTTTAAACCTCCCGAAGAAACAGTAGTTCAGGAAGAGACCCGGGAAAATACTTCCGTAAAAACAGAAGAGGACAATACACAGGAAAATACCCAAAAAAATGAATCGGATGAAACCCCGGAAGAAAATCTGGAAGAATCCGGTGAAGGGAATGTTACCGGCCAGAAAGAGCAGGAAGATGATACGCAACAGTATGTTGCCCCGACAATAAACCTCAGTACAATTGAAGGACCGCTGTATTCTGAAGGCGATGATATCTGCTATTATAGGGTGATTGCAGAAGTAACAGGAGACCCGCTTCCTGACATTGAATTTAACAGGGATGATAGTCTTGGTTCGCTTGGCAAAGACAGGGCACAGGTTAACCTTACCAGGGAAAGCCCGTCTTTTATCCTTGAAGCAGTTGCCGGGAATCCGGGTGGAAAAGCATCAGATACGATAACTCTTAACTGGAACTGCAACAGGCGCCCTGATATAGGTGGAATATCAATATCAAAGGATACACTGTATGTAAATGAGCAGCATGATGTATCCGTAGAGGCAGTGGATATTGATGGTGATCCAATAACTTACTCCTGGAGTGCAGAAGGAGGAAGCTTTAAAGATAATTCTTCCAACCCGGCAGAATGGAGCACACCTTCTGAGCCCGGTGATTATAGCTTATCTGTAAGCGTAGTGGACGCAGTGGGAAATGAATCGAAGACTTCAATCAAGGTTTATGTGGGGGACCTTACAATTGTTGATACGCCTGAGAATATACCTGAAAATATACCTGAAAATATTAATCTTCCGAGGAAAGAAAATGAGGGAGGATATATTGAATACGGCGGAACAACCTATTCCGGAGGCGATATATATGCAGGTGATTCAGCAGGCAACATGCCCTGCAGCGGTTTTATAAGCTTTGATATATCATCAATAAAAAACAGGACCATACAATCTGCAAAATTGACACTGGCCAGCGGTTCCGTATCGGGAGATCCTCTCGGGGTTTTTGACAGGCTATGGATAAATGTCCTGGACTGGGGGGCAGAACCAATAGTTCAAAGCGACTTTAAACTGACAGGCATAGCAATTTCAAGCTATGATTCCCCCGCTATAACATGCAATGTCTCCAAATTATTAGATGAATTGCAGAAGGCTGTAAGTGCCGGTAAATCACGATTTCAGATAAGGGTCCATTTTAGCGGCGCATTTACAGATAATGATGGTGCTGCGGATGGCTGGCGCTACAGTCAGGCCAATATAACCCTTAATGTGACAGTAGATTAACAGCATAATTTCTGCAGATAATTGAAACCGAATCTTCGCATTAAAAAAGATAATATCAAGGACATTGTGCTTCTATTATAGATTAAGGTGATATATTATATTTAATCTTGCATCTAATATAATTTGGAATTGAAAATTCCATTATTTAGTGTAAAATGGAATTATGTATTCCAGAATAATAAATACACCAAAAAACAAAAGCTTTTTCCTCTTCGGTCCCAGGGGAACAGGTAAGACAACCTGGGTAAAAAGGTCATTTCCTGATGCAATATATATAGATCTTTTAGAATCACGCATGTTTAATAAACTGCTTGCAGATCCCCAGAGGCTGGAAGATTATATACCTGAAGGCCATACAGGCTGGATTATCATAGACGAAGTACAAAAAATACCATTAATCTTAAATGAAGTCCACAGGCTCATCGAAAGCAAGGGATACAGGTTCATTCTAACCGGCTCAAGCGCAAGGAAGATTAGAAGAAAAGGCCAAAATCTTTTAGCCGGAAGAGCC
The DNA here is from genome assembly GCA_018400395.1 of Actinomycetota bacterium. Taxonomy (GTDB): domain Bacteria; phylum Actinomycetota; class Humimicrobiia; order Humimicrobiales; family Humimicrobiaceae; genus M55B120. The sequence continues at coordinate 2,179 of JAGYMN010000109.1, read as the reverse complement.
CTTACCTGTTATATGTATCCATTGACTGCAATAGAATTAGGTGATGATTTTAATCTGGAGCATTCTCTAAAATACGGCAGTCTTCCTTCTGTCTATACCGAAGAAGATCCACAGGCATATCTGGAAAGCTATATAAATACATACCTGCAGGAAGAGGTCTTCCAGGAAAGTCTTACCAGAAACCTTGGTGCGTTTGCCAGATTTCTTGAAGCGGCAAGTTTTTCTCAGGGTTCAGTCCTCAATATATCTGAAGTATCCCGTGAGTGTGCCGTAGAAAGAAAAGTTGTTGAAAACTACTTTGGTATACTGGAAGACCTGCTTATAGGATTCATGATCCCTGTATTTGCCAAAAAAGCAAAAAGAAAGATGAGCAAGCATCCAAAATTTTATTTTTTTGATACAGGAGTTTACAGGACTATCCGGCCCATGGGACCTCTTGATTCTCCTGAAGCTGCCGGGGGAATAACATTAGAAAGTCTTTTTTTACAGGAGCTGAGGGCTGTAAATGATTATTATGGACTGGGTTATAAGATATATTATTGGAGGACTGCAGCCGGACGTGAAGTTGATTTTATTCTTTATGGTAAAAGGGGTATAAGAGCATTTGAAGTAAAACGCGGCGGAAGAGTCTCATCAGGCATGCTTTCTGGTCTTAATTCTTTTATATCAGATTATCCGGATACTCAAGCTTTTTTCATATATGGAGGAAGAAAAAAAATGTATATTGACGGAATCAAGATTATCCCTATTAAAGAGGCTATAGGCGGTATAAGAGAAATGATCTAATATCATACAATATACTCTTTTCCTAAAAAAGGAACAGGTGTGCGTTTTTAAAACTTAAATGACAAATATTTTTGATAGACTGTTTTTGATAGACTGTTTTTGATAGACTTGACATTATTCTACATTTATGTAATTATTTCTTTTGTATATTTTTATAAATAAATATAGAAATAAAAGTAGTAATTTAATAGTAAAAATAATATTAAAATTTGTAGCAATGAATGATAATATATTTATTAAAAAGCATTTCAAAAAATCCTGCATTACAATCTTTTGTCTGTACGTAATCTTAGCTTCACTTTTATTCTTCAGCTGTGAACCTGTACCAACTATCCCCCCGGAACCAGAAGATAGTACTGAAACGGAAGAAGCTGCAGAGGAGTATGTACCGGAAGATACTCAAGCCGTAGAAGAAGAGATGCCCGCCCAGGAAGAAACACCTGAGGGAGATGTGGTTGAAGATGAGACTGAAAAAGAGGCAGAGGAGCAGACCGGGGGAGAAGAGATAACTATAAACGTATACTACTCTGATCCAATGGCAGAATATCTTGTTCCTGAATCAAGGATAATCTCTTCAGAAAATAAGTATGTTGATGCACTGCATGAACTTATGAAAAAGCCCGTAGATGAAACTCTCACTCCACTCATGCCGGATACCACAACTGTAAATTCTGTGACAGTAGAGGACGGCAATGCAAAGGTAGACCTTTCCCAGGAATTTCTGGATGACAGGTTCGTAAGCGACACAGTCGATATACTCCTTCTGTATTCCATAGTAAATACCCTTACACAGTTTCCTGAAGTAAACTCCGTAACTTTATATATAGACGGTGAAAAGCTTGATATACTCGGCCAGCTTGACGTAAAGGACCCGGTATTCAGGCGCAGTGATTTAATTAAAGACGGCTAAGGAAAAGGTCATATGAAAAAGATATATAAAACTATAAGAGTCTCTGCGGTTTTGTTCTTTATAGCAGTATTTATAATGGCTTTTACCTATCTTCCGGAAGGCAGAGATCTGGATGCCGATAACAGAATAAAGGTTTTTATTGATGCAGGCCACGGGGGAGCAGACCCCGGAGCCGTAAGGTTCGGGCTTAATGAAAAAGACGCCAACCTTGATATAGCCCTGAGGCTAAAAGCCAAACTGGAAGCCAGCGGCTTTGCTGTCGTTATGACAAGGACCAGTGACAAATACTACAGCCTTGATGACAGGGTAGATATGGCAAACAGAAGCGGGGCTGATATCTTTCTTTCAATCCATAATAATGCAGTATTTACCGAATACGCACATGGAACCGAGACTTTCTGGTGTCCGAATGGAGTAAGCGGTTCAAGCCAGTTTGCTTCCATGGTTCAGTCAAACCTCCTGCAGCAGATAAACAGGGCAAAC
>JAGYMN010000108.1 GCA_018400395.1 Actinomycetota bacterium | reverse complement strand
AATCCGTAATTTCATAGATCACTTCTTGAATACACGTCTATTTCAAAATCATCTGTAAGTCCCCTCTTTAAACGGTGATATCCGAGGCAGCCTACCATGGCTGCATTGTCCATGCACAGCCCTGCAGGAGGAATATATATCCTTATATTGTTTTCGCTGCCCAGCCTCAGAAACTCTTCCCTTAGCCTACTGTTTGCGGCTACACCACCGCTTACAAATACCCTCTCCATCCCATACTTTCTGGCTGCTGCAATTGTCTTGTGCGTAAGTACGTCGACTACAGCTTTCTGAAAGCCTGCCACGAGATCCGGTATGCTGCCCTTATCCATAAGTTCCCTGTGCTTTTTTGTCCTGTATATAAGTGATGTCTTAAGACCGCTGAAACTGAAATTAAAATCCCCGCTTTCCATCATGGGCCTCGGAAATTCTATAAGGTCTTCGCTGCCGCTTTCAGCCAGCCTGTCTATTACCGGACCTCCTGGATACCCCAGACCGAGATACCTTGCAATCTTGTCAAAAGCCTCACCTGCTGCATCATCAACCGTATGACCCACCTCGGTTATATTCCATTCCCTGTCTACAAGGTACAGGCTCGAATGGCCGCCTGAAACTATAAGACCCAGCAATCCCCCTTCAATCAGGGGATTTTCGATCATATTTGAATAAAGGTGGGCTTCAAGATGGTTGACCGCAATAAGAGGCAGTGATTTAGAATAACATATGGATTTAGCAGCACCAACCCCTACCAGAAGAGAACCAATAAGGCCCGGACGGTTTGTGACGCTTACCGCATCAATTTCTTCTATATGCTTACCGGCAATACTCAGGGCTTCCATTATTACTATATCAATCATCTCTATGTGCCTGCGGGAGGCCACCTCCGGCACTACACCACCATATTTTTTGTGGATCTCATTCTGTGAGGAAACTACATTAGAAAGTATATTGGTCCCATTTGCAATAACAGATGCGCATGTATCATCACAGGATGTTTCTATACCCAGAATATATATGTCTCTGTCAGTCATGGTCCTTTTCTTCATTAAAACTACTGCGGTTTTTACCAAAAGGAATAAATTCCCTGACGTATACAGGATTCATGTTTCCAGCAGCCCTGCCTGTCTTTATGCAGTGATTTACACACATATCAAGAGATTCCGGTAAAGGGAAAGTATTCTTTTTATAAACAATGCAGCCATCATTTTCTCTTACAAAATTGGAAAAAATTGCCCTGTACCGAATAACAGCATCTCCGCCCATTATCACAATTTTATCGGTTTCACTGTATATCCTGCCTAATTTATCAGGCAAATGTTCCGCAAAAGAACCCGAGCTTACAAGGAAACTATCTATCCTCTTTATAATATATTGCCCTGAATTAATACCGATAACTGCAGCACTTTTAGAATCTGGCATTCCGACTTTAACAATATCATAAATGGTATAATAAATTTCGCCCTTTTTGACATCCATACAGGTTACTATCAGGGCTTTCTTATTCTTACTGATATTTTTCCATAAAGTATCCAGGTTTGAAACAGCAATACCGACAGCAAATACATCAGGTGATACTATACCATACCCTGGTCTGTCCAGTATAAAACTCATAGTTTTAATCACACTTATTCCTATCCTTGTACCGGTGAAATCACCCGGGCCCAGGTTAACTCCAAAGGCGTCTATATTTTTTATGTCTGTACCTGCTTTTTTTACAGCAGAATCAATATCTCCTATTATCTTCTTCATAAAATTCTGCTCTGATACCCTGGAGATTTTCGAGGCTACCTTTCCGTTGTTACTTATTATTACCGATAATCTCTCTGTTGTGCTGTCAATGCTTAAAACCTTCATCTAAAGAAGGCCCTCTTTCTTTCTTATAATTTTCCTGAACCTTTTAATCTTCCTATCCCAGTATGTACTTTTCCAGTTAATCATTATAATTCTTTTATCAATACCTTTATCGGGACAATACTTAAAATCTATTTTAAGATAATCCTTATCTATAAACTTCTCCAGCTTTTCTCCCCATTCTATACACACAATACCTGATTTTTTAGAAATGTATCTATCAATACCTGCATTTTCAAATTCCGCTTCGCCCTCAAGCCTGTATAGGTCAATATGGATGAGCCTTAATTTTCCATTTATATACTCGTTTATTATTGTAAAACTTGGGCTTGAAACATCTTCCTTCAATTTTAACCCTCTGGCCAGACCGGAGACAAAAGTCGTTTTACCACCGCCGAGCTCTCCGGATAACAATAATATATCCCCTGCTTTCAATATCCTGGAAAGCTTTATGCCAATATCTGCTGTATGGACAGGTGATTCTAATAAAATCTCGAGATGCATCTAAAAAAGCCCTAACTGTTCAGTGTCTTCATTTTCTTCTGCTGCACTTATTGACCGATCATTCTCAGTATTTTCCAGAGGAGTTTCAGCCCTGTAACCGTAATCCATAATACTTTTTATCCTGGCAAAATCCTCCCTGAGCACCTCTATCTTTGATGGTGCGTAAAGGACTGCAGCAGGATGATTTATAGGAAGGACTATCCTGCCATCCCTTTTAAAGACTTTCCCCCTGAGTCCTGTAATACCCTGTCCGGTATCAAGAATAAGCTGTGTGGAAAATTTTCCCATCGTGCATATTATCTCCGGGTCTATTATTTCTATCTGCCTGGAAAGATAGCCCTTACAGGTATCTATCTCTTCTATGCGCGGGTCCCTGTTCCCTGGCGGCCTGCATTTTAATACATTACCGATAAACACATCTTTTCTGGTCATCCCTATCGATTCCAGCAGGGAATCAAGTATATTCCCCGCCCGTCCCACAAAAGGAAGGCCCTGCAGGTCTTCGTTCTTGCCCGGGGCTTCCCCTACCAGCATAACCCTTGCATCCGCACTGCCGCTGCCAAAAACAAATCTTGTCCTGGTCTTATAGAGATCGCATCTTGTGCAATCCTTTATCTCCAGGAAGAATTCCTTTAATCTTTCCCTTCTGCTTTTCATATAAGATAAAATTTTAACATAAAATTTAAAAACAATAATAGTAATTTATACAGTTATTATCAATGCCCAAATAATCCCATGCCTGCATTTATACCTTTTTATTTACAATACATCCTTTTTTATTTATTATTTAACTGGTATCAATCAAATATGAGAGGCAGATATGAGAATAAGGTCACTTGCGCTGATTGCAATAATACTAACATTCTTATTTCTCATCAGCTGCGCACCCGAACCATTATCAATCGGATCTATCACCGTATGTAAAGATGTGGGCGAGGACTATTCTCCTGTAAACCCCACTGATGAATTTCCCCCGGATACTTCTGTTATCTATATCTCTGTAGGAGTAAATAATATGACCCCGGAGGATAAAATTACGGTTACCTTGATCTATATGGAAACAGGAGATGAGATTAAAACTACTGATTTTACCACCGAAGAAGCCGGTTCCGGCTACAAAAGCTTTAAAATAGTGTTCGATCAGGGCTTTCCTGCCGGGGAATATAATGCTGAAGTTTATCTGAATGATGAAATATATGAGATGGTCAGGTTCACAGTCAAATAATATTTATGGCTGTTATTATTATCATAGGTCTTATGGTTTACATAATTCTTTAAAGCCAAAACAAAAAAATTAAGACTACAAATTTTTAATAGCTAATTTTATTGCCCCTTCAACTGGTTTTTCAGTAAGGGGCTTAAAATTAATTTTTGGAAATCTATCATACAGCTTTTTTATTAAAATATTTTTAAAATATTTTTCACATTTAAATACATTTCCCACAAAAACCAGATCAAAATATTGTTCTGCCAGTTTAAGCTTATTTGCAACCGTGACTATAGAAATAAATGCCTCTTCGACTTCTTCTTCCAGTATTTTTATACTTATGCTATCTCCCATTTCTGCAGTTCTGCAGACAGTTTTAGCTATTGCAGAAATATCATCTTTTAAAACAGATTTGCTATAGGTCCAGCTTACCAGTTCTGTAATACTGCTTATATTTAAATCTTCGAATATTGTTTTTGACAGGAGAGTTTTACCTCCTCTACCATCATATGCCTTCATCAAAGCTTTCAGGGCTTTCTGGCCAATTGCATATCCGCTTCCCT
>JAGYMN010000107.1 GCA_018400395.1 Actinomycetota bacterium | reverse complement strand
GATAAAATATTGCCGGAGGGATGGTAGTTTATATCAAGTATCCACTGGTTTTGGATTGCCTTATCTTTGATTTCAGGTTCTTCAAGTTCAGCAAGCAGTTCACCGTCGCTAATATTCCATAGCCATATAATCCCATTACGGTCTCCAGTAGCAATATGTTTTCCGTCTGGAGCAAAAGCCAGCCGGCTGTTATGGCCATGTTCTAAAGTCATATATTCTTCTCCACTATCTAAATCAGTTAGCAGTATGCCGTGATAGCCCTGGCCAGCACCTAGTATTGCACCATCCAGTGAGAACTCAAGGTCTTCAACTGCATGCTCATGGATGATTACATCTATTAAGTCGCCATTAGGTAAAATGTGCATATATGAAACTTTAAATTCTCCTACTGCCAGTATCTCTCCATCAGGATCCACATCCATGCTGTTGATGCTGTTTTCGTGATTGTAGCTCCATACCAGCTCAGGGTGGCCTTCCGCGGTTATTTCTTCTGCTTCTTCAGCTTCGGGCTCATCTATTGGTTCAGTTTCTACAGGCTCCTCTACAATTTCCGGTTCCTCAACAACAGCCGGCTGCTCTTCTTCTGCTTCTTCTATAGCCTCCGGTTCTGCAGCTGAACAGGCGGAAGTAGAAGTTAAACCTATGGCCAGTATGCTAATGGTTAAAAAAACAGTTAAGAATTTTATAACTTTCATAATAAGCCTCTCTGTCAAATTTAATTTAATATTATTGGTTAAGACAAAAAATAGTAGTATTGCTTAAGGTGTAACTAACTTGATTTTTTCAGTGCAATTAAGAAAAGAAAAAGATTTTAAATAAGTAAAAATATTAGTTCCGTAAAACCTCTTAAAGTTAAAGTAGCTATGCTAGGAAATAAATACCAGTGTTATACTGGTAACAAAAATCTCTTATGGATTCTGCTCAACTTATCTGGTTTTTCAAAGAGCTGATTTTTTAGTATTCCTAATTTTAGAATTATAGCATTCAATTACAGTTAAAGGAATCATCGATATGAATACTGCATAAGGGCTTCTGTATTGTCGATTATTAAGTCTTAATAAACCGAGCCAATATTCCTTTCCTCTGCTGGTCTTGTTGCCGCGTTCAAGCATATAGGATATAAACTCCTGAATCTGCAGGGTGGAAAGCTTTTGAAGCTTTATCTTTCCAGGTCTTGGTATTATATGGCAGTCGATAAAATTCCTGTATCGTATGTCGGTGGTGGGGGAGAGGCTTACCTTATGTAATGCATACCATTTGGGCATATATTCAGATACGGTGATTTTATCAGGTTTTACGTTAGCATCCTTATCAACTTTTAAAAGTAGTTACCGTAGTGCTTCAGCCTCTCTTTTGGTGCCGTGAACGGCATGGCGCCACTGGATAGGATAATCACGCTCATCATAGCCAACACAGGCCCTTATACGCCAGCTGGTGCCATTTTACAAACCTCCATCCGTAATTCTTTAGCCTTAAATCTTATTTTATGCCCGCCTCCTCGTAAATAAGATTACCTTTTAAGTTTTTAGCTTCCGAGCTTATGTCACAGGTTACCCGGTTACCTATGGTATAAGTGAAGTGTCCTGGGTGGAGTTTTTTTATAAATCTTTCCGGGTTTTTTTAGGCTCAATGTCAAGGAAATGTAAAGTACCGAGCGCAACCCCATAAAAGAAAATAAATCAAAACGAATACCAAAACCTGGACTTTGGCAGGCCAAGTATAAAGGAGTCTGCGTCTCTGCAGCGACCGGAGGGAATCGAAAAGACGGACACTTTTCATTAAACTCTATGATAATTTATTTATATCTTTTATTTTTAGCAGTCAAAATTATATAATAAAAAAACCCGTTGGTATTCTGAAGTAATTGTAGATTAGAAAGAAGATATAGATTTGGATAACAGGGCAATAGGAGTATTTGATTCCGGTGTGGGTGGTCTTACAGTGTTGAGGGAAGTAATCAAAGAAGTCCCCGGAGAAAGTACTATTTATTTTGGAGATACTAAAAGATTCCCTTACGGACCCCGGGATATTGAACAGGTCAGGGGTTTTGTGATAAAGGCATCAGAATTTTTACAGAAAAAAGATGTAAAAATGATGGTAATTGCGTGTAATACCGGGTCTGTTGCTGCTCTCGATCATCTAAAAGAGAGGTTGAGCATACCCGTTATAGGAGTAATAAAGCCCGGTGCCCGGACTGCCGTAAAAAATACTAAAAATAGGAGGGTAGGCGTAATAGCTACAAAAGCGACAGTAAAGAGCGGAGCTTATGAGAGGGAAATAAAAAAACTGGATCCCGGTATAAGAGTATATCAGGTGGCGGCACCAATGCTTATTGATTATGTGGAGAATGGAATACTCCAGGGCAAAGAGCTTGATGCTGTCATAAGAAAGTACATAGGGCCTCTCCTTTTAAAGGATATCGATGTGCTTGTGCTTGGATGCACACATTTTCCACTGATAGAGAAACAGATTCTGGCTGTCAGCGGAAATGGTATCAGGGTAATAAGCTCAGCAGTAGAGACTGCAAAAGATGTAAAAAAAATACTCATGGAAGAAGGGCTTTCAGCAGATGCTGAAAGTGAAGTGAAAAGAGAGTTTTATGAAACATCCTTGAATAGTAATTTTTTCAGGACCGGGCAGATTTTTTTGGGTGCGGAGATAAGAAAAGTCATAAGAGTGGAATCCGGCATTTAATAGAAACAGAAAGGTATAAAATGGGGACAAGACCTGATGGAAGGAAAAATGAAGAAATCAGAAATATCAAGATAACAAGAAATTATATTTCTCATGCATACGGATCAGTTTTTATAGAAATGGGCAATACCCGTATAGTCTGTACTGCAACTTTTGAAGACAAAGTTCCGCAGTTCCTAAGGGGCAGGGGAAAAGGCTGGATAACTGCTGAATATGATATGATACCGGTCTCTGCGCCCCAGAGGATTATAAGGCCCCAGACCCTTGGAAGAATAAACGGAAGGACACATGAGATACAGAGGCTTATTGGAAGATCGCTAAGGGCGGCAGTAGAACTTGAAAAATTAAAAGAAAGAACCATCTGGATAGATTGTGATGTAATAGAAGCCGACGGTGGTACCAGAACAGCTTCAATAACCGGCAGTTTTATTGCCTTATTTGACTGTCTCCGCGGGATGATAGAAAAAAAATTGATCGATGAGATGCCCGTAGAAAGTTTTGTAGCAGCTGTAAGTGTCGGCATTGTAGATGGGCAGATATTAACTGATCTGTGTTTTAGCGAAGATTCAAATGCTGAAGTTGATATGAATGTGGTAGCTAATTCAAAAGGCAACCTGATAGAAGTCCAGTCAACTGCAGAAGGTTCACCTTTTTCCAGGGAACAGTTCGACGCAATGCTTTCAAAGGCTATGGATGCGATTGAGGAAATAGTAGATTTTCAGAAAAGGATCCTGAGCCAGAAAAGTTGAGTGTTTAAAATATTTATTGGTAATCAGAGTATAAAAATTTAAATAATTAGAGGAAATTATTTTGGAAATAGTGATAGCTTCGAAAAACAAAGGTAAGATAGAAGAGATAAAAAGATATAACAAAGATATAAAAAAAATCGAGTGGCTAACTTACAAGAATTTAAAAGGGATGCCGGATATAAAAGAAATAGGGGACAGCTTTCTTGATAATGCGATTATTAAGGCAGAAGCAGTCTTAAAATTTTCAGGAAAGTCAGCCCTTGCAGATGATTCCGGACTTATTGTTGATGCTCTAGACGGGAAGCCGGGTATTTATTCTTCCAGATATGCAGGGCCCGATGCAACTGATAAGGATAATAGGGATAAACTGCTGGGAGAGCTAAAGGAGATTAAAGATTTCTTTAAAAGGACTGCCAGGTTTATATGCAGCATGATTTATTGGGGCGCAGAAGAGGGTCTTATATTCAAAACCGAAGGTGTTTGTGAGGGCAGAATTAGTTTTGAGGAAAAAGGATATGGAGGTTTTGGTTATGATCCTATTTTTATACCTGAAGGATTTGACAGGACAATGGCACAGCTTAGCAGGGATGAAAAAAATAAGATAAGCCACAGGGGAAGGGCGCTGGCAGACTTTTTTGATTTTATTGTAAAATTATAGAATTATGGTATTATATCCACTGCTCAATCAATAAAAAGTTTCTCGGGGTGTGGCGCAGTTTGGCTTAGCGCACCTGCTTTGGGAGCAGGGGGCCGGAGGTT
>JAGYMN010000106.1 GCA_018400395.1 Actinomycetota bacterium | reverse complement strand
AAAAACTTCTTAAGCTTCCTGATTTTTGCGAAATTTACCCGGCACATGGAGCAGGTTCCTTATGCGGCCGCGCAATGGGAGCAAAACGCACAAGTACAATTGGTTATGAAAAAAAATTTAACGCACCCCTGCTTATAGCAGATGCTGATCTTTTTATTAAGTCGTTGACCACAAATATGCCGCCTGTACCCGATCATTTCAGCCGCTGCAGTGCGATAAATGGGAAAGGCCCTGTACCTGTCAGTCAATTAAGTAAGTTAAAAGCAATGCCGCCCCTGGAATTTAAGAAAGAAACTGAAAGAGATGATTCAGTAATTCTTGATATAAGAAGCTATGATGCCTTTGGGGGGCAGCATGTCCCAGGATCATATAATATTGATTTTGGCGGTAATTTCGCCATTTTTGCAGCATGGGTAATTCCTGATGATAAAAATATATTTTTAATAGCCGAATCGGAAAGACATGCCCTGGAGGCTTCTGTCTGGCTCAGGAGAGTAGGCCTCGATAATATTACCGGCTTTTTGGAGGGAGGGATGTTTGCCTGGTCCAGGGATGGTCTTCCTTCTGAACATGTCAGCCAGTTATCTGTTCACGAACTTAACGATATGATTGCAGCAGATAAAGGTATTCTTATTGTTGATGTGAGAGCTCCCGGCGAGTTTGAAAAATCCCATATACTGGAAGCTTTAAATATTCCTGCGCCCGAACTTCGAACCCGCTACAGAGAACTGGATGAGTCAAAGCCTGTAGCGCTGATATGCTCCACCGGACACAGGTCAAGCCTTGGAGCAAGCATTCTTAAGAAGCATGGTTTTAAATATATATATAATGTTGCCGGAGGTATGACTGGATATGCCGCAGCAGGATATGAGCTTTAAAATGACTGTGCATTTTTTCAATTAATTGTAAATAATTTGTTATACAGGGAGACTTTATGGAATGGTTGACGGCCTGGCAATGGTCACCCTACATAGTAGGTGGTGCTATCGGTGTATTAAGCTGGATTTCTTTTATCATATCTGATAAACCTATAGGCTGTTCCACTGCATTCAGCAGGACCAGCGGGATGATTGAGAAGATTTTTCGAAAAGAAAGGGTTAATAAAAAACAATATTACCAGAAATTCGAGCCAGTAATTGATTGGGAATGGATGCTGGTACTGGGGATCGTTATAGGCTCTTTTATTTCAGCAAAGTTATCGGGTGGTTTTAAGTTTGCTTTCGTCCCTTCCCTGTGGCAGGACACAGTAGGAAATAACAGTCTGGTGCGTTTATCAGTAGCTTTTATCGGGGGAATTGCTATGGGATTTGGAGCCCGCTGGGCCGGAGGCTGTACAAGCGGACACGGAATAAGCGGTACCATGCAGCTTGCTGTTAGCAGCTGGATCGCCGCAATTTCAATTTTTGCAGGAGGTATCCTTACTGCCCTTTTTCTATTCAATTTTATTTTTTAGAGGGGATCCGGGTGTTAAAAGTAATTCATAAAAACAGAAAGCTTCAATTACTTTTAGGTTTTATAATAGGGATTATATTCGGGTTTTTGCTCCAGAAAGGTGGAGTGACCAGTTATGATGTAATAATAGGCCAGCTATTATTAAAAGATTTTACAGTAGTTAAAATAATATTGAGCGCAATCCTTGTGGGAATGATAGGAATTTATGTCTTAAAATCATTGAAATTGATAAGGCTTCACCCAAAAGCAGGTTCTTTCGGATCGACTATACCCGGTGGTTTAATATTTGGGGTAGGTTTTGCCCTTCTCGGCTACTGCCCCGGTACCGTTGCAGGTGCAGCAGGCCAGGGCTGGCTCGATGCTCTATTTGGTGGTGTACCCGGTATAATTTTTGGTGCAGGACTCTTTGCCGCATTTTATCCAGGACTTAAAAAAAATATTCTTGATAAGGGGGAATTTGGAGATGTTACCTTTCCTCAGTTATTAAAGATAAATCCCTGGGCAGTTACCGCACCTGTTGCAGTATTTATTATCGGTCTGCTCTTTCTTATTGAGAGGTCAGGACTATGAAAACAACACACTAAAAAAATATATAAGGTGAAAATTAATGTCGGAATTTGATCCTAAAAAACTTCATATCGATTTTATTGACAGGACAAATATTAAAAAGCTGGTATTTCCAAGAAAATATACACTTACACATTCTGATAGAACCGGTGAACTCTATCTTTCTATCGGAATTGACTATAACTATAAGAAATTTTCGGGTATATATTCCAGACTTATGAGAGACGAAGTTCTGGGAGAATGGAAAAATGCGGATCAAATCAGGCTGGATATCCATTGTCTTGTAAGTGGCGGAATGGCTATCGGACCGGCAAAATGGCGTGGGTCAATATTCAGGCAGCATATGAAAATGGTCCTTAAGGCTATCTGTTATGGTGACAGGTCGTTTATAAAAGAAAACCAGGATTTTTTAAGTGCACCTATTTATGTCCATTTTCATACAAGGAAGAAAAAAGCTGACCGTATAGAGAGATGGGGAGCTGTCAGTGATTTTATGCCGGATAACTATTCATATGGGGGTTAAAGAAGTGATATTTTTTAGCAGTAATAATATACGGTATCATCATTGAGTATGCTGCATTTAAGTTTACTGCTGCTGGAAGTAAAAATTTTTCTTAAAGCAAATAAAAATAAGGAGGAAGAATCAAAAAAATATATTTATACATAATTATTGTAATAGCAATAATTATTATTGCTATTACAATATTCCTGGTTTTTAAGTTTTTCAATACAGATTATAATTCTAAAGACAATAATGAAAGGGAAACTATAATGGTTATTCCAGATTATAAAAACAGCCGCTATAAAGAAATATATCTTGCAGGAGGATGCTTCTGGGGGCTTCAGGCCTATATTGACAGGATAGGTGGAATTGAATATACAAATGTGGGATATGCAAATGGGAACAGTGACCAGACTGATTATAATTCAATTAAAGAAACTGGACACGCAGAGACTGTATATGTGGTATATGATCCCCAAAAAATATCCCTGAGTAAACTTCTGGGATTCTACTACCGGGTCATAGATCCCACAAGCGTAAACCAGCAGGGCAATGATAGGGGTACCCAGTACCGATCAGGTATATACTACGTGGATGAGGATGACAGGAAGGTAATCGAGAAGGTAACCTCAGATGAGCAAGAAAAGCATGACAGGGAGATTGCAACGGAGATCCAGCCTCTTAAAAATTATGTTTTAGCAGAGGATTACCATCAGAGTTATCTGGAAAAAAATCCGGGTGGTTACTGTCATATAGATTTAAACAAAATACCGGAGGAAAAGCCTGATGTAAACCCTGCTGATTACCCCAGACCATCCCTGGAGGAGATAAGAGAAAAATTAACAGACCTCGAGTTTAGTATAACCCAGGAAAATTACACAGAAAATCCATTTAATAATAAATACTGGGACAATAAAGAGAGCGGCCTTTATGTTGATATAGTAACAGGTGAACCCTTATTTCTATCCATTGACAAATATGATTCCGGTACTGGCTGGCCATCCTTTACAAGGCCCATTCAATGGGATGTTGTAACCTATAATGTAGATAGATCAGGGGGTATGGAAAGGATAGAGGTAAGAAGCAGGAGCGGGGATAGCCATTTGGGGCATCTTTTTTATGATGGCCCTGACGAAGAAGGAGGACTGCGTTACTGCATAAATAGCGGTTCTCTGGATTTTGTACCCCTTGAGGAGATGGAAGAGCGTGGATACAGAAAGTTTAGAGTTTTATTTGAATGATTTCTTTATCTATAAAAGCTTTAAAAAACATTATTAATCTTTTTTAAGCCTGGTGCCAAGTATTTTTTCAAGGGCTGCAAGCTTTTCTTTATCTCTCATCATGAAAGGACACTGATGCTTTAAGACTATTTCAGGATTTTCCGCCAGTGCTTCAGCATATCTCTGGCAACCCGGATAGCCGCAGGCTCCGCAATCTCTTTTCGGTATAATCTCAAGAATTTTTTCCACCTTTTCGGGGTTTGGTTTCTCCTTTGGCAGAATTGTGTTTACCAGTAAAATTAAGATACCAAGAAGAAGTGCAATAGCTGATGATATCAGTATAATTATTATGGTGTCTGTCATTTTAAAAAATATTTTTATAGATAATGAACAGGAATTTTCCGGGTCCGGTTATTAGATAATATGAAATAAAGAACTTTTACCTGGCTTTTTATAATATTTTATATTATAAACACTAATTAATTTTATAAATCAATTAGATTT
>JAGYMN010000105.1 GCA_018400395.1 Actinomycetota bacterium | reverse complement strand
CAATAATATAAGTGGAAACAAACTTAAAAGCGCTGTCTTTTTTGCTTTTTTTTCTGCATTATCCAGGTTTTCGAAATTTAACTGTTCTGACCTTTTTTGAATTATCTCGCTAATCGGGGCGCCGTATTTATCCGCTTCCCTTATAACAGAGATAAGCTCCCTGTATTGTTTTGACCGGTTTTTTTCAATAAGATTATCATAAGCACAATCCTTTCCTTCACCCATATCTATATCTCTTATAAAATTTTTAAGATAATAACATATCTTCCCATTGTACTTTTCAATAATTATACTGAAAGAATTATATATATTCTGGCCAGACATGGTTGATATCCTTAAAAGATCCATAAAGTATGAAAGTTCCCTGTTTATATCTTCTGATATCTTAACAGCAAATCTATATCCTACGATATCAGGGATAAAAAAACCTGTTATGGCCCCGAGTATTCCAAAAATTATTTTATGAAAAATGCTGCTGCCTGCAAATAATCCTCCTATTAAAAGAAGAAAAGAAGAGATTGATTTGTAACCAATGAACGCTTCAGATGTGATGTGCAAACCTTTCTCATTTTGCAGTATTTCAAGTATTTTTATTATCTTTCTTTTATTTTTGCCAATGGGTGTTTTTGTCAGAACGGAACCTATGTTGTGAACCGCTGTGTTTAAAAAAATGATACAATTTTTAAGCAGGCTTTTCTGTCTACCCCCGCCAATATATCTAAATTTATTAATACTTTTGCCGGGAAAAATTAAGTAATACAAACCTGATATCAGCAATATATAGCAGACTATTACGACATAATAGATCATAATCTAATTAAAATCCTATCTTCCTGTTATTTTCTTCAAAATAATTATCCCCGTTATCTCCAGGCTCCCTCCTATAATGAGAACAATCATCCCGGAAGGTCTTGAAAAGAAATCAAGCATTCTATCACTATGAAAAAAGTATAGAAACATAAGAGACGCTACAGGTAAAATGCCTATTATATTTGCAGAAAATCTGCTCTGGAGGGTAAGGCTGTCAAGATGCGATTTTAACCTGAGATTTTCTCTCAGAGTTTTTGATATGGAATTAAGTAATATAACAATATCTCCTCCTATTTTATTATTAATCCTTATTCCCGAAGCTATAAGTTTTGCCTCCCTGGTTTTAATAGTATTTTCAAAAACAGCCGTAACATCTTCAAGATCCGGATTTATCTCTATATTCTCAGCCACCTCCTTTAGACATCTTCCAAGAGGGACAGGGAATTTTTTCCACGAGTTTAAAAAAATATATCTGAGTGTCTTGCCCGCACCCAGCATTATCACCATATGTTCTAAAAATTCTATTATCTGTCTGTGAAGATTTTGAGCAAGTACCTCATCCCTTCCTTTCAATGCATCAATTGCATAAACTGATAAACACGCAGACATAAATAAAGCAAGCAATATATTCTTAAAAAAAATGTAAAAAATACCTCCAAGAATAACCGGTATAACAAGATTTCTTATCCTTTTTATTTTTATTAGATTCAACAGACCTGACAATTTTTAATTTTTCAGTTCAAATAGATTAGGTTGTTATTGATTAATATTTTATTTAATTTTTCATAAAAACAGATTAAGGGTTTTTAAATTCTACTTGCTCATAATTTTCATTTCCGGGAAAATCATATTCTCGCCTATAGATAAGTCCTTTATGTTTAATAGGGGATGAGCTATCCCATTTTTATTCTGACTGTATGTTACTCGACTAATACGATCTATTATCCTTATCCCATGACCGGTTTTTTTTAAGTGAACTATAATATCTAAAGAAGTGGCTATTATCCTTTCAGCCGTAATAGGATCTATATTATAACCTGAAAGCAGTATCATTGTTTCAAGCCTTGTTATTATGTCCTCTGGTGAATTGGCATGTATTGTAGTCATGGAACCGCTGTGACCGGTATTCATTGCCTGTAATACATCAACTGCCTCAGAACCTCTAATCTCGCCAATTACAATCCTGTCCGGTCTCATCCTTAGAGCATTTCTAACCAGGTCTCTTATGCTTATCCTTCCCTTGCCCTCGATATTTTCGGGCCTGGCCTCCAGCCTTACAGTATTTTTATGTTTTAATTTGAGCTCAAGTGTCTCTTCAATAGTTACAATTCTCTCGTCTTCAGGTAAAAATTCGGATAATATATTCAAAAGAGTTGTTTTACCGGTGCCCGTTCCACCGCTTATGATTATATTAGCTTTTCTGGCCACACATTCTGAAAGAAATTCACCTGTCTCATAACTAAGTGATCCGGATTCAATCAAATGGCTCATGGTCATCAGATCGCTTTTGAACTTTCTGATAGTAACAACTATATCCTTTGTGCATACAGGACTGACAACCACATTAATCCTTGATCCGTCTTCAAGTCTTGCATCTACCATGGGATTGCTTTCATCAATTTTTAGGCCCAGGGGCCCCAGTATCTTATCCACTATATTTCTTATATGCCTGCTGTCCCTGAATTCAATATCCTGCCTTAATAGACGGCCCTCCTTTTCAATATATACTTCATTATAATCATTTATCATTATCTCGGTTACGGAAGGGTCTCTAATTAAGATACTTATTGGTCCCAGATCAAAGCTATCCTGTTCAAATTTAAGTGCCATAATATCAAGTTCATCCTCCGGGAGGATTATATCTTCGTCATCAATGATATCACTTATTATCTTTCTTATTATCTCCCTGCGATCTGCTGCCGGTAATTTTAGAAAATCTTTTCCCTGTATTTTATTAAATAATTTTTGCCTTATATTTTTTTCAATAGTCTCATTATCTTTAACGAAAATCATTGCCAGAGCTCCTCGTATATCTTCATTGAAAGGTCCTTTATGCTCTTTACTATCCTCAAGTTATAATTAAACATCTGGAACGGACCTCTCGTCTGTACAAGAAATTCAATATCCCTGTCATAAGGAATAAATGCAGTCACAGGATATTTCAAAATATTTGCCAGTCCCGTCGGTGATATTGAGGCTCTTATATTATATTTATTTACAACCATGTACCGGTCAATTCCCGGTCTTATATACTCAATGTGATTCATCAGTATTCTGCAATTGCTTACGGAATAGATATCTGGTAAAGTAACAAATACAATCCTGTCTGCTATATCTACTTCAACCATATCTATATAGCTGAAAAGATAATAGGGCATATCAACAAGGATTATATCAAAATGATCTCTCAGGCATTCAATAAAAATATTTAAGTTTTCTTTTTTTAATATCCCGGTCCTGTCCATTTTAAGAGGCGGCAATATAATATTTAAACTACTCTCAAGGTTCAAAACCAGCTTTCTTAGGACCTGTGTATCCATATCTTTTACAATTTCTTCTATATCGCCAAAATCCCTTGCCGCCTGTTCGTCAACATCAAATGCTGTCCTGCTATCTCTTTTCCCTATGTTCATATCTAGAAGAAGAATATTCGCTGTAGTTTTTAGAGCAAGGCATGAAGATATTGAATTCACCATAAAACTGCACCCACTTCCTCCCTTTGCAGAAGTAAACATTATTACACCAGATTCTGAATTATTTCTTTTCCCCATCTTCTCTCTCCTCAGAAAAATGACATTTTCATGATAAAAATAAGAGTTATTTCAATATATGTCTGAGATTCCCTGCCCGGAACAAAGCGCAAGATAAAGCATTCCGCTTTCGAGTGCTTCAAGGGCCCTGCCAACTTCTTCACTGTCGAGATAAAAAGTAATAATTAAAATATTTTTTATATTACTATTAATTCCGGACCGGGAATAATCTTCAGAAAGAATAAGGCCGCCAACAGATTCTGTAATATTTTCGCTCTGTGATTGACCTGTATCGAAATCAATTATTTCTTTTCCTCTGAGTATTATTTCTGAATCAAGTTTGTCCGATTCTTTATTATAATAGATTGATATAATATCCACCCTGTCACTTTTTGTAATCATTGAACAATCTCCAAAGAACGATACCGGAATATTTACAGCTTTCATTCCCGGAGGTATCCCGGTTGAAAATCTTTCCTGGTGTATGTCGTGGCCCTTACAATCAACTTCTTTAGTGCCGTTTTCCTCTACTATTTCATAATTTTGATCCATGCTTTCATCATGCCTTATATTATTAAGATACCAGAATATAAGCACTGCTCCAGCAGCTGCTGCAGTAACAAATAAAACTGCTGCCGTTTTATTTTTTAATATAAGTAATATCCTGCTCAAATAATTTTCCTGCCTAATAAATATATTAAAAATATTAATAATAAAAAGATAATGGATGTTCTTA
>JAGYMN010000104.1 GCA_018400395.1 Actinomycetota bacterium | reverse complement strand
CAATATGTATACATATTTTTATTATCTCTATTTAATGTGATCCACCTTTGTTATAGCCGTTTCCATTCATACTGCCTTTATTCTGTGTATCGGATCCATCCTCTTTCTGCCATGTCCCTTTTCCAGGGTCTTGTCCAAACCTTTTCTGATATTGTTTTTTAATAGATTCTATTGAACCCACGAGTTCATCACAGTTTGAGGGATCTAAATAGTTACGGTTCCTGCACAGCTGATATCGCCTGTCGATTTCTATTATGAGATCTTCTATAAGTAACCGGGATTCGCCATTATCATATTCAAAGAGCGAATTTGCTTCTTCAATACGGTTATTTAAAAACTTCAAATGCAGTTCATCCCTGAGGTTTTCAGGATAAATGTTTAATCTGAAATTTTCAAAGGATATTTTAACCGGGTACAGTGTCTCGCCGGGAATGCTATTCTGGGATGCAAATAATGTGCCGCTTATTGAAAATACGGCAATTAAAAAGAATACCATAAATATTATAGCAGGCCTAAGTATCTTTCTTCTGACAGGGATAAAATTTTTATTGGATTCTTTCTCATGGGATTTTTGAAGTTTTTCAGCTCTTTCTATTATAAGATCCAGGCTTTTTTCTCTAAATTCTTTATCCGGCAGTACATTTCTTAGTGTAACAATCTTGTCTGCAGTAGAAAAATATTCTTCTATTTCCTTACGATGGTCTTTAAATCTATCCAGGCAATATCCTATATTATATCCCCTTCCAATAAGGATATGGCATTTATCTATTATTCTTTCGGTTTTTTTATCCATAATCAACCGATCTCTTTTCTTATTTTTTCCATAGCCCTGAAAATAATTCCCCGTATGGTCCCCTTATTTTTATTCAGTATCCCTGCAATTGTACCGTAGTCCATATCTTCAACAAACCTTAAAAGAATAGCTTCCTTTTGAAGACCGGTAAGCTTTCCCATAGCCCTTAACAATTCAGAGTTTTGAATACCAAACTCCTTTCTAAAAAAGCTGCTGTTTTTCTTGAAAATCTCATCGGCAGACATCTCTTCCTGATTCAGCTGATAATCAAGAGGTTCAGTATTAATACCGGAATTTTTTCTATAATAATCTATCAGTAAGTTATTGGCTATTCTGTAGGTCCAGGCCATAAACGACCTTCCATTTAAATTAGCTTTTCCGATATTTCTATAGACCCTTATGAATACTTCACTTACAAGATCCTCTGAAATCTCCCTGTCCATGGTCCTGAAATAATAAAAACGGTATATTCTGGGCATCATTTCCTGATAGATCAAAGAGAACCATTTTTTATCACTGCTTCTTTTATATTTTTTTATATATTCACCGATATTTTTCATATGACTGGCAGCCGGATTTTAAATGTATAACTTGTATAATTATATATTTAAAACTCTTATATAAAAACCCGGTCAGGCTGCCGGTTTAAAACTATTTTTAAAGTAGCAGACTATTACTTTCCAATTCAGAATCAGATGAAAAATTATTAGAGCAATTAGAATCATTGAGCTCCAGTCATGCAATATCTTAAGCCCGCTTCTGGCGGTAAGATCAAGAATAGATGAGGTGCTTAATGCAATTCCACCCCTGTTTCCAGGGCCTGATGGAAGAATTAGAAGGGCCAGACCGGTAATCATACTTACAAGCCCTGAAAGAAACATTAATATATCGGTTATTATTTTTAGTCTTATCCTTAATTTCACTGATCTATCCTTTTCCTGTACTGATTATAATTCTGATTTTTATGCTGGTTGCCTTCCGGTTCATTTTCCTGCTGTTCATACCTGTAATGGTATTCATGTCTGTAGCTGTAACAATTTTCCTCTCCTTCCAGGTATCTGCCTTGCTCATCCTGTTCATTTAACTTTAAACTATTCCTGGTGTTATTACCCATCAGGCAGTCTTCTGAATCCTGAAATCTGTTTCTGGCGGATTCTCCATTACAATTTATTTCATGGTTATAGGGCCTGTCAGCAGTACTTCTGTCTGAAAACTCTGATTTTTCTTTCTGGAAAGCGTAAATGCTTCCAGAAGCAGTAAGCGATAAAACAACTATAATTATTATTGCCACTATGGTCTTTTTTGCCATTATTTTCCTCCTTTTTTATATATAAACGATTTAGATTGGAAAAATGTTAGGGAGTCTTATTATTAGGTAGTCCTGCAGCAAGTTTATTATATGTAAAGGAAATAGGATCAAGCCGGGTTTTTGACTATTGACAGTTATGATATAAAATAGAATTAAGATGAAAAATTTAAAATTAAGTCAGGATTGGCTTGTAAAATTATTACCGGAAGGATTGCCGTATCCTGCTTCAACAATAATTAGCGGGCCCGGCGGTTCAGGAAAGCCTTTGATAGGGTTTGCGTTTGTGTCTGACTGGTTGAAGGCTGGAGGCAGTGTTATATTTATTGCCCTGCAGTACCCTGAAGCAAAATTTGTAAAAGCGTCTTTAAATAAAATTTATAATATAAATGTTGATGAGTACTCTGATAAGATAGCATATATACAGTTTAATCATGGTATAGATTCATGGGAAAGTATTGGGGAAAATACATTAGATGCCAATCTGCTAAAGCCGGATATATGGGAAGAGTCTGTCAATAAAGCTGAGGGATTTTTTTCTGATATACATGATCCCGGTGTACTGGTATTTGCCTCGGCTCTAAATCTCTTGTTATTCTCACCGACCTATAGGAAATTGAATTTAGATAAATTTGTAAAGCTGCTATCCGGGGATAAAAGAAGGACATATATTTTTTCCGTAAGTACGAGTGCTTTCCGGGAGGGAATAGAAAGATGGGAAAAATCTGCTGATAATGTTATGTTTGCCAGGATTGAAGAAGAAATGAAATTGTATTTGAGGCTGGATAAAATAAATGGTAAAAATACTATCTCTGAAGAGATCCCGGTACCAATCAAAAGAGAGACACTTGAAGAGATAAAGGATATAGCTGAAAGCGTAAGAAAAAGGCAGATTCCCGAACTTAAAAGGATTTAAAACATATCAGCTTTACTGTTTTATATATTATATTTTATGGCTGCATGGATTACATGATAAATTGCAGCAGATTGTAAACCATAAAACCGGGCCATACCAGAGCTTTAAGGAAACCGAGAACACCCATCCAGAAAGAAGATGAACTCTGTATATAATATACCGCAGCACCTATAAAACCCATAAAATATACAGCACCTGCCATTCCGGACCCACCATGATTACGCGATATCATCTTTACCCCCTTATGACTGCTTACTCATAATAATACCTTTTATTACAGATATATAAATCTTAGATAACAATTTTATAATAATATCAGAAGATTTAATAGGAGGGTTCTTATTTCGTGAAGTTCCATATCTTATATCTAAAAGATATCAATCCGCCGAGTCCTTGAGGAATTTAGATATACTCGTTTATAATGATTCTATGTTCTATTTTAATAATGCCATCCGGAGGTGCACATGAGTTATAGTAGTAAAGCAATAGAAATGCTTAAGAGCTGGAAAAAGGAAAGCTATGCCTTTGGTATGGGCACACTGGAAAAAACAGGAGAATTTGCTGAAAGAGCCGGCAGATCTACAATGCTTGTTGCAACAGGTTGGGGAAATTCAAAGTGGATTAATCCAATTGTAGGGGAAATTAAATCTTTTCTGGAAAATAAAAATATTAATATAATAGGTATTATAAAGGGAGCCAGGCCAAATGCCCCGCGTGAGGATGTTTACCGGATTGCCAATCAGATAGGCAAGAAAAATCCTGACAGCATAATGGCTGTTGGAGGGGGCAGTACAATCGACGCGGTAAAGGCTGCAGGTGTACTTGCTACTCTGGATCCGGATGATGTAGAAGCTTATTTTGGTAAAGGCATTGTAACCGAGAGGTTAAACTCTGAGAAAAAGAAACTTCCTCCAGTAATTGCGGTCCAGACCACTGCTAGTTCCGGGGCACACCTTACAAGGTATTCTAATATTACTGATCCTCTGACAGGACAGAAGAAACTTATAATAGATGATGCGATCACGCCGCCGTTTGCGGTATTTGATTACAGGACAAACATGGGGGCGCCTTACGACCTGAAGGCAGACGGGGCACTGGACGGCATGGCACACTGCCTTGAAGTAGTATGCGGTGCTACCAGCAGGCCTTTTTTTGAAGAGGCAATGAAAATTGCAGAAACAGGTATCAGCCTTATTGTGGAAAATCTGCCAGAAGCCCTCATAAGGCCTCACGAATATAATGCAGCCGGGGCTATTGGACTGGCAGCTGACCTTGGCGGATATGCAATAATGGTTGGGGG
>JAGYMN010000103.1 GCA_018400395.1 Actinomycetota bacterium | reverse complement strand
AATATTTTTTATGAAAAGAAGCTCCATCCTCCAAAATATCCCAGCAGCCCGCCCAGAACCATGGTAAATAGTATAATAAATACCACAGAGACGATAACCCCTATTATGCCAAGAATAAGCCCGGCAACAGCAAAACCCTTACCAGTTTCAGAAGACTCGCCCCTTTTTATCCTTGAAAGGGCTATGGCCCCCATAACAATAGCGGCAATACTTAATGCAAGACCCAGAAACCCTGCTATGGGTGCCCATGAAATAACAACCCCTGCTATGCCAAAGATCAGTGCAAGGACTGCCAGGGTCCCTTTTTTCTCTTCTGCATCCATAATCGTATCTCCTCTCTTTTATATTCTAAAAATAATTGTAATTTAACAATCCGGCAGAAAAACTTATATCTAAAAAGGTGGTATATCAAAAAGGTCCCTGACCTGTATCCCCAGAATAATCAGAACTGATATTATAACAGCAGCAATCAGGGCTATTATAATAGCGTATTCTACAGATGAAGCCCCCGCCTGATAGAATATCCTTTTTACTTTTTCCTTAAATACTATTTTTAACTTCATGATATACCATTCTTTAAATAAATGCCGAATATATTTACTGCATTAAAATTTTGCGCCTACAGCCCTATACATCGGGTAATATCTTAGATATCAGGATCCGCCAAGCATGTTAAATAAAACCTCGGATACTCTTATTACTGCCGGCCCGAGGATAACGGTCAAGAGTGCAGGAAAAATGCAGAGTATTAATGGAAAAACCAGCTTAACAGGAGCCTTTACCCCTTCTTCCTCTGCCCTCTGGCGCCTTTTTAACCTTATTTCTGACGCCTGCACCTTCAGTACCTTACCTATGGAAATACCAAATACATCCGCCTGGGTCATGGCAACTATAAAAGAACTTAGCTCGGATACATCTGTCCGGCTGTTAAGATTCCTAAAAGCATCTTTTCTGGAAAAACCTAGCTGCATATCATGTAGCATCCTCATAAATTCCTCACCCAGTGCCCCCTTTACATTGCTGGCAACCCTGGAAAGCGCTATATCGAACCCCATCCCTGCCTCAACACTTATACTTAAAAGGTCCAGTGCGCCCGGAAGCGCCCTTCTTATCTGCAGCTGCCTGCTGTTTATCCTGCTCCTTACATAGAGATCGGGTATAAAATATGATATTACAATTAAAACCAGAAGGACTATCCTTAAAAGAAGTCCTATGTCTGCAAATATTGTGAGTATTATGAGGAGAAAAAGAAAACCCAGGGGAAGGAGAAATTTTAAAGCCATATAAATATCCACGCCATAGGGTCCATAGATTCCGGCAAGCACCAGCTTTCTCCTGTTTGATTCTATCACCCCTCTGGGACTTATTCTTTTTACAATACGGCTAACCCCCCTGAATAAAGGTATTATCATCCTTTCTGTAAATGAAGGAGCTGACTGCTTTTCTTCATTTGAGGTTTCTGTATAATACGAGAGCTGGCTTATGCTGCTTTTTGGTTTTTTCCTTACAAAAACCGGGGCAGCCATGGCAATTATAAGAAGGACTATTGATGCAAAAACTGAGCCCAGAATAAGATAATATAACATTTTTTATTCACTTCTCTTATATTATTTTATAAATATTAATTTCAATGTTTTTTAATACTCAACCCTAATGATCCTTATTATCCATATTATGCCTATTACCATCAGTACAAATGCAATACCTATCATTGCCAGGCCGAGGCTGTTTGATAATAAAAGCCCAATATATGACCGGTTAATAATACTCAAAAGGATTCCTATACCAAAAGGAAGGGCGATAAGTATTATTGCAGAAAGCCTTCCTTCAGCAGTCAGAGCTTTTATCTGGTTCATCACTGCATCTCTTTCGCGGATGGTCCCTGCAATTATCTCCATGACTTCTGCAAGATTGCCCCCGACTTCCCTCTGTATATTTACCGACATCACGACCCAGTCAAAGTGTTCACTTTTGATCCTCTCTGCCATATTTTCCAGCGATTCCTTCTCTGACATTCCCATCCTTATTTCACTTAAGACCCTCTTAAATTCATCAGAGATAGGCGGCTTTGTCTGGTCCACGACCATACTTAAAGACTGGTTAAAACTATATCCTGCTTTAAGTGAACCGCTTATTAGCTGCAGCGTATCAGGCAGCTGCTCATGGAATTTTTTCAGCCGTGAAGATGTCCTCATATTTATTATCAAAAACGGAATTAATATCATCACTACCAGAATAATAAAGGTAAAAAAGTAATTTCCTGTTATAAATTGCACTGCAATGCTTACGATAATAATAGATATTAGATGAAGGGTTATAAACTCGGAGCTCCTTATGCTCATACCTGCCCTCTGCAGCCTGAGATCAAACATCTCTATAAATCCCCTTCTGGTTGCTGCTTTTGATACCATTATCGACAGCCGGTCAAATAGGCCTACTTTGCCCTTTTTGCGCCTTATCTCATCCTCCAGATTAACCTTTTGAGATTTTGCCTTGTATCCGTATATTTCTGTCCTGTCCCTTAGGAGCTGTCTGCGCGGAATAAGAAGCATTATAAAAAGATACAGAAAGAGTACTATCCCAGTGAAAATTGCCAGATATATTGCCAGCCTTACCCATAATATATCAAAATATGAAGAATACCAGGGGCCTGTTTCTCTGATCACTCCGGTAGGAGAGGGTGCATAATAAGGATTTTCATAGTTTATAGATGCAAAACCGCTCCTGTCGTCTTTACTGACAGATATGCCGATATCAATAGATTCTGTATCGGACCAGATGCTTTTATATGATACCCTGTACTGGTTCCTTATTTTCCTCGAGATCTCCTGGTAAAGGCTTCTCAATTCACCTGATCTGGCGGCTACCATAAGCTCCCCCCTGGTCGCGCCGGTTATATCCCCTATCTCTTCAGGATTAAAATCATAGGACATCAGGGCAATAGAATAGACAGTAACATTATTCTCAAGCGCCTTTGATATTACATCTTCTGACTTAAGCTTGCTTACAGTGTCTGTTCCGTCAGTAAGCACTACAAGATACCTGTGTTTTATCTTGTCCCGTTCCTCAAACTGATTTAGGCCTACTATTATCCCGTCCCACAATGCAGTCTCACCTTCTGCCGCCATAAGGTCAATAGAATTTTTTATCTTCTGGCGGTTTGTCGTAAATCCGGTATAAAGATTAACCCCATCAGAAAAACCTACCAGAGCAAATTCATCGATCGGCCTCATCTCATCCATAAACACTACTGCACCGCTTTTTGCATCTTCTATGGGCTCCCCTTCCATGCTTCCGCTGGTATCAATCACCAGTACCACACCAATAGGCTCAGTAGTAGTAGAGATCCTGTCAACCTTAAAATCATTTACGGGATTGCCGTTTTCCTTTATATTGAAATCTTCCTCAGTGAGATCAAGGGAAGCAAGGATTGAGTCCTCCTCAAAATTTAAATATATATCTACCCCGGGATAATCATCTATATCAAATCTTTTAACTATCAGTTCTTCGTCGGTTTCCTGGGCAGAAAGATACCCGGGAATAGCAAAGAGCATACAGATAGATACTACTGCCAGTAAAACTGTTATTTTAATAATACCTTTAGCCATTGTAGTTTTTTTTAAAATCAAAAGTGGTTTATTTAGATTTCTTTTTCAAATAATTCTGCGGGTATTTCGATCCCGATATCCCTTAGTTTCTTATTAAACCTGGGCAGCAGCCCTGTGGATTTTATACTACCCCTGAACCTGCCTTCTTCATCGATACCTTCAGAAAAGTCAAATATAAACAGGTCCTGAAGGGTTATTACTTCCCCCTCCATTCCCTGTACCTCAGTTATCTTTATAAACCGCCTGGTACCGTCTTTTAATCTATTCATATGCACAATCAGGTCAACTGCCGATGCTACTTGCTCACGGATAGCCCTGATCGGGAGTTCCATTCCTGCCATCAGGACCATTGTCTCCAGCCTGGACAGTACATCACGGGTCGAATTGGCATGTACGGTACTCAGGCTTCCATCATGGCCGGTATTCATTGCCTGGAGCATATCAAGGGCCTCTCCTCCCCTTACTTCCCCTACGACTATCCTGTCAGGCCTCATACGCAATGAATTCCTTACAAGGTCCCTTATGGCTATCTCCCCTTTTCCCTCTATGTTTGGAGGTCTTGATTCCAGCCTCAGTACGTGCTTCTGTGTTAATTGAAGTTCTGCTGCATCCTCTATTGTTATTATCCTTTCATCATCCGGAATAAATGATGAAAGCACATTCAGCGTGGTCGTCTTGCCGGTACCTGTTCCGCCTGATGGTAATATATTTAATCTT
>JAGYMN010000102.1 GCA_018400395.1 Actinomycetota bacterium | reverse complement strand
GGGAAAGAACCAT
Organism: Actinomycetota bacterium; assembly: GCA_018400395.1. Classification (GTDB taxonomy): domain Bacteria; phylum Actinomycetota; class Humimicrobiia; order Humimicrobiales; family Humimicrobiaceae; genus M55B120. The sequence goes on along the minus strand of JAGYMN010000102.1, from coordinate 4,376 downwards.
GATTGCAGATCGATGCTATTACTATAAAACTAAAAAATAGTAGTATAGAATACCAGATACTCTGTTTTAAATATCTTCTTTTCATATAATAATAACTATATGCTCCTTATCCTGCTTACATATCTGTCAGCAATAAGATTTATCAAAAATGTTATTATGAAGAGTATTAGGCCTATCGCAAAAAGAGCTGAATAATGCAGCCCTCCCCGGACAGTCTCGCCCATCTCGGCAGCTATCGTAGCAGTTATTGTCCTTACAGGCTGCAGCCAGGAAAATACTATCCTGGGTGAGTTCCCGGTTATCATAAGGACGGTCATCGTTTCACCCACCACTCTTCCAAGTCCCAGCATGACTGCAGCTATTATCCCGGATGAAGCAGCGGGGACAACGGTCCTTATAGTAGTCTCCCATTTTGTAGCTCCCAGTGCATAAGAAGCATGCCTGAACCTTGTTGGAACAGCATTTATCGCATCCTCTGAAATAGAGATTATAGTAGGCAGCGTCATGAATGCCAGCATTATGGATCCGCTCAGCGCAGTCAGTCCTATACTCAGGCCAAATACCTCTTTTATTAAAGGAACAACAGTCTTTAAGCCTATAAAACCTATCACAACTGATGGAAGGGTTGCAAGCACCTCTATAACAGGCTTTATTGCCTCCCTTAAAATCCGGGGTGCCAGCTCTCCAATATAGATAGCTACCCCGACACCCAGGGGTACAGCAATAAATATTGCCCCAAATGAGACTTCAAGTGATCCGACCAGAAGCGGAACAAAGCCAAACTTTTCAACAACTGTCGGAGACCACTGGGTACCGCCCAGAAAATCAAATATGGGGTACTGTCTGAAAAAGTTTATTGAATTATATACAAGAAAAGTAAGTATCAGCCCCAGTACTACGATGGATACTATCCCATTTATAAGGATGAATTTACCGATAAGGAAGCTTTTAAAATCTCTTAGTCTTACCTTAAATCTTTTCATCAATCCGGGAAATTTTATTTATAAACAATACAAATAATACAGACAATTAAGGTTTTTGGCCATGTTTTTTAAAAATTCAGGGCCGTAGATCCTTTAGACCCGCAGCCCTAATAATATCTTTCAGCAAATATATTTATAACAGTTTATGGCAGAGGTACAAAACCGGCTTCTTCAGCCATAGACTGACCTTTATCACCTAACATAAAACCAAGATAAGCCTGGCTCATCTCGCTCAGGTCGCCCTTCCTGTAATAGTTATAAAGAGGCCTTGATATCGGATAATCTCCTGAACGTGCAGTATCAAGCGAGGGTTCCACACCTTCAACGTTTACAAGTTTTGCCCCGCTGCTGACAGCTTCTTCAAGATAGCCCAGGCCTATATAACCTATCGCATTGTTGTTTTCCGCTACCGTATTTAGCACATCGGCATTTGATTGAAGTGCAAGGGCTGTTGCTGCAAAAGTATAGTCTTCAAACTCTTTATCCAGCTGTACAACGCTTTCCAGGAAGTACTCAAATGTACCAGAAGATGAATCCCTGGAAGCCAGTACTATTTCCGCATCTGCACCGCCGACTTCGCTCCAGTTTGTTAACTCGCCCCTGAATATATCAGAAAGCTGCTGTTTGGTAAGATTGCTGACTCCGCTGACATTGCCGCTTGTAATAACACATATTGCATCAATTGCAATAACTTCTTCTATCAGCTCCACTCCAAGGGATTCAGCCTGTTCCCACTCTCTTTCCTTAGCTGCTCTTGAAGCATTGCCGATATCATTTATACCGTTTATTGCTTCAGATATACCCGTTCCGGATCCTCCGCCGCTTACAGTTACTGTTCCTCCGTATTCTTCCATGAATGCTTCTGCTACAAGGGTAGTAATTGGAAGAATGGTTGTTGAACCGGAGATATTAAGCTCCTGGCCTTCAAACTTTTTACCTGTACTTTCTGATGTCTGTTCTTCTGTAGATGATTCATCAGCGGTATCCTCATCTATGCTGGATTCTCCTGCGCTGCAGCCAAAGAACATGGCGCTTGCTGTAAATAAAACTGCAATTAGAATGCTTATAACAATCCATTTATTGTTTCCACTTTTTAGCAATTTTTACTCCTTTCACGTAATAGTATTAATCAAACAACAACGATTGGAAATTCTATCAGATAATAATTAGATGGTGTTAAGAAAAAATTAAATAATTGTTAAAAAAAAATTAAATCTCATTTGATATCTTGCAGCCGTAACCGTGTATGGTCTTAATATATGTTTTCCCAAAATCCCTGTAAGACATCTTTTCCCTTATTCTTCTGATATGTACATCAAGAGTCCTTGTATCTCCAAAATAGTCCTCGCCCCATATTTTCTTAATAAGCTCCATCCTGGGGACAAGATCATTTATATTCCTGAGCAGCATGGCCATTAACTCAAATTCTTTAGGATTAAGGCTTACTTTATTATCGTCAAGAAAAATCTCATGCCTGTCCTCATTGATATTCAAACTTATTGATTCAAATGTGTACCCTTCCTCCAGGGACTTTAAACTGTCTGTCCCGGATAAATTTTTTACCCTTTTTAAAATGTTTTTTACTCTCGCAACCAGTTCCCTTACGCCAAAGGGCTTTACAATATAATCATCAGCACCGAGCTCCAGCCCCAGCACCCTGTCAAACTCTTCGCTTCTGGCGCTGAGTATTATAACAGGCACATCTGTCTTCTGCTTAATATCTTTACATATATCGAACCCGTCTGTATCTGGAAGCATAAGATCCAGTATTACCAGGTCAGGTCTTTTCATGTTAAAATAGTCAAAGAAGCTCCTGCCATCCTTAAAACCCCTGACTTCATATCCGTTTTTACTCAGATTATGCTCTATTATTTCCAGGATATTCTCTTCATCATCCACAACATAGATTTTTTTGGCCATTTTATTTATTAAGACTGAAAAATATATTTTTTACCAATGTATCATATTTTAGACTTTTTTTTCAAAATGAATATATATTTGTCTTTACCGCTTTCTTAATCAGTGCTTTTAGCAGGCAGGGTTATTCTAAATTCTGTCCCTGCTCCGGGTTTACTGTCAGCATTTATCTTCCCGCCGTGAAGGTCTACAGTATGTTTTACAATCGAAAGGCCCAGGCCCGACCCTATTTTTCTTACAGAAGTACCGGGTTTACCCCTGAAAAACCTTTGAAAAATAAACGGAAGGTCCTCTTTTTTTATCCCCATGCCATTATCTGAAAACTCAAGCAATATATCATCTTTACTCTTCCTGAGCCGGATATTCAATTCAGAACCGCTACCAGCATAAAATATGGAATTTTCTATAATATTTTTGACCATCTGCCTGAAAAGCTCCTCATCTGTTCGGTAGTATATATTATCTTGTGGGTCTTCAAAATGTATTTTTACTCCATTTTCCCCTGCCAGAAACTCAAGGGATCTTATTACATCCCTTATTATTGCTGCAAGGTCTTTATCTTCTTCAAACAGGACATTTCTCCTGTATTCGATCCTGGAAAGATCCAGGATCTCTTTTATAAGGAAGTTTAGTTTTTCGGCTTCTTTAAGTCCTTTTGCCAGATATTTTCTTATTATTTCACTTTCTTTTGAGTCAGTCTCCAGGGCAGTTTCGATGTAGCCCCTGATCGATGTAAGGGGAGTCCTCATCTCGTGGGATATATTGGCTACAAACTGGCTTCTTAGCTTTGAAAACTCTATTTCCTGGGTTATATTATCAACAAGTATAAGGACATCTGTTTTTGACTGACCTTTATCGCTTGTAAACCTGAAAGGGACAGCTTCGATATTCAGGTGAAGATCTTCATCACCGTAAAAAACTATTTCCTCTTTAAGGGATAACCCTGAATCGAGTACTTTTGCTAATAATCCTTCCAATTTTTCACTATTAAAGATAAGTATAGTCTTCTTTCCTTTTGCTTTCCGGGGATCCAGGTAAAAAAGATCTGAGAGGGATTTATTTATTCTGACTATTTTTTTATTTTCATCAACAAGCAAAAGACCCTGTTTTATATTATCAGTCAGAAGATTAAGAAGTCCTGAATTTTTTCTATATTCCGCTGAAAATGAATTTATCAGTTCCCTGATACCCTCTATATCCCTGTAATTATCCCCTGTTATTACAGTATTCTTTCTACTGTCCCCAATTTTGTTTTTTAATTCACTGATACCCGATGTAATGACACCTGAAAAACCTTTAAACTGGTAGTAGATATATTTTGCCCTCGAACGGTAAAATATAACAAGACCCAGAAGGACTGCCGATATAGCTGCCATTATGATTATATAAAAATATGCCGGCATCAAAGATCTCCGGAAACTAATTAAAAATATATAACTTAGGCAATTATAACAGAACCAAAAATATAGTAAATTT
>JAGYMN010000101.1 GCA_018400395.1 Actinomycetota bacterium | reverse complement strand
AGAGGGGCGGATCACCGGATATACTTGTGGTCAGTCCTCCTCCGATTGGACCGCTGACAGGATTTAGTGAAATGTTTGAGGAAGGAATCAATAAATCTAAAAAATTTTCACTTTATTATAATATGATTGCAGATCAGTTTGATTGTAATTTCCTTGATGCAGGTAAGATTATAAAATCCAGCAAGGTAGATGGAATACATTTTGACAGAGACGCTCATGAGAAACTGGGTAGAGCAGCAGCAGAAAAGGTGACCGATATTTTTGAATATAACAAACATTAGACTTTTATTTTTAATACTTAAATAGGTAATAGATTAATTTATGGATTCCCGATTATTAAAACTAAGAAGAATAGCTGGCAGAGATAATGCAACAGATGATATTAGTGAAAGGCTATGTGTTTCAAGAGATGTTACGCCTATTAGCTACAAATGGATAGACCTTTACGGCATACCGCCGTATCTGGCTGATTATGTAGTAAAACCCCTTTCTATAGAAGCTCTTGAAAAAATTATCAGATATGCAGGTAAAATAGGTATGGGGATAACCGTATACGGCGGCGGCTCAGGAACAGTGGGAGGAGTTATTCCTATGGGGGGCGGAATAGTTATAGATATGTCATTTTTTGATAACATAATCAGACTGGATGAAGAATCTCTTACTGTAGAAGTAGAGTCAGGAATAATTGCACAGGTTCTTGAAAATTATTTAAATAAATCGGGTTATACTTTCAGACATTTCCCCCAGTCTTTCCGTTCAGCTTCAATTGGGGGACTTATTGCTACCAGGTCTACAGGCCAGTTTTCATCAAAATATGGCGGTATAGAAAATTTTGTAGTCAGCATAGAGGCAATATTGCCGGATGGAAAAATATTAAGGACGCCTGCTGTACCCAGAAGATCAGCAGGGCCGGAGGTAAAAAACCTTTTTATAGGTTCCGAAGGTATATTCGGGGTAATAACAAAGGCGGTTTTGAAGATACAAAAGATTCCGGAAGCTATGAAGTTCCAATGTTTTGTATACGATAATATATTTGAAGGCCTTGATGCAATAAGAGAAATAATGCAGAGTGGACTGGAACCTCCCGTCGTTAGACTTTACAATAAAAAGGAATCAGAGCTTAAATTTGCAGGTATGGGTTTTGGCTACAGGGGATGTCTTCTTGTGCTCCTATACGAAGGAAAAAGGGAAATTGTAGAAGCGGAGTGCAGTGTTTCAGAAAGAATAAATCTTAAAAGGGGTGCAGAATATATTGGCAGCAAGCTGGGCGATATATGGTTTGAAAACAGGTTTGATACAAGGCATATAATGGAAATGCAGGAAACTCCGGGGGGTATATCAGATGCAATCGAGGTCTCGGCATCCTGGTCCAGAATAAAAAAAATATATACCAGCATTGAAGATTATTTTTCATCGAGAAATATAACTCTTGCCTCCCATTTTTCCCATGCCTATTCTGATGGGATATCTTCCTATAACATCTTTTATATCAGGGAAAAAAATGAAAAAAAGGCAATTGATGAATTCAAAAGGGTCTGGAAGGATATAATGAAAATAACGGTAGTAAATGGTGGGTCTATAAGCCATCACCATGGAATAGGCATGGTTAAGAACAAAATGCTTCCAATTGAACTGGGGGAAGGTTATAAAATATTAGAAAAATTGAAGAAAGCTTTGGACCCAAAGATGATTTTTAACAGGGGGAAGCTTTTAAAATACGGGAAGTAATTATATGAAAGATTTAAAATCTATAAGGCAGTGCATGTACTGCCACAGTTTTTGTAAATTCGCCTGCCCTTCCTATATGGCTACAAAGGATCAAAAGATACTTCAAAACCAGAAGAATTACTTGTTCTACCTGGCAAGTAAAGGGATTATAGAGCCGGAACCTGGAATGGGAAGATCATTTTTTTTATGTAATGACTGTAAGAGGTGTGAATATTATTGCTGGTATGATAAAAAAGATGTTCTTTCAATTAACCGTTCCGCAAGGGAATTTGCAATATTGAAAAATATTGCACCGAAAGAAATAATAAAGATCCATTCCAACCTTGTAGAAAACGGTAGAATTTACAGCTGGCGGCATCAAAAGAAGGTGCAGGAAAAACTGGAGCCCTATGCGCGGAAAAGAAGCACCGGCAAAAACAAAATACCTGATATTTATATATATATTGGAGACTATACAAGAAGTTTTGGCATAGAGAGTTTTCTGAGCTTTATAAGGATCCTTGATTACTGTGGTATTGAATATGTTTTCGATCTTGATGAGATATCGGACGGGACGCTTGCCCTGGATCTTGGTATGAGGGATACCGGTATTGAGCTTATGGAAAAAAATTATACAAATATTTCAAGATTACGGTCATCGAGGATAGTTGTGATGGATCCCGAAAGTTACTATGGACTGAAAGTTGAATACAGAAATAACGGGTATGAATTTGATAGAGAAATAATTCATTATACCAGCATGCTCGAAGAAATCTCTGGACAGATAAAAACCAAAAGGATATCTTCCAATGTCAAGTATTTTGATCCATGCAAGATGTCCAGGTATATGAAAGAATGTGAAGCACCAAGGAATGTATTAAAATCTTTATTTGGTCTTGAAAAAATTGATTTCTTCAAAACGGGGGAAGAATCCTGGTGCTGCGGAGGCTTTATAGGTCTTTTTGACCGTGATGTATCTGATAGGATTGCCGGTAATATTATAGAAGACTGTATTGATGATAAATGTGAGATTATATTAACAAGCTGTGCATTAGGTGTATACAATCTAAAAAGTGCAGCAAAAAAAACAAATATACATATTTATAACCTGGCAGATTTTATAGAAATGAATATTACAGGATAGGATGCACGTTTGAAAATTTAATGGATGTAAAGGCTCAGAGTATTTTATTGCCTGTATTCATAAATGTGGGATTATTGTTTTCCCTGACGGCAGATAGGGGTATTTTATGTATTTGATGGCTGTAGATCTGGGATCGACCGGTATAAAAGCTGTTATATTTGATTACAGCGGTAATATGATTTCAGCTGGAAGGCGCAGGACTAAAGTAACTTATAGAAAAGAAGGTGGTAAAACACATGCTTTCTGGATGCCTGATGACCTGTGGGAAAGGGTTAGTGGTTCGATAAGGGATTCACTGTCATATATAGATGATCCCTGCAGCATAAAAGCCGTATCGGTTACTGGATTTGCCTGTGATGGTGTGCCGATTGATGGAAAAGGGGACTGGATATATCCTTTTATCAGCTGGCATGATTCCTGTACAATAGAGCAGTTTGAATGGCTTTCCCATTACCACAGTTTCGAAGAAATATATCTTATTAACGGGCAGAGACCATGGAACCTGAATACAATATTCAGAAATCTGTGGGTAAAGCAGAATCTGCCAGAGATATACAAAAAGATATATAAATGGCTGCTTATAGAAGATTATATAAATTTTAAGCTATGTGGAAAAATAGCTACTGATTATTCACTGGCTTCAACAACCCTTGTATTTGATCAGAAAAAACTTGACTGGTCTGAAAAACTTTTCAATATTTTTGGTATAAATATGAACATATACCCGGATGCATACCCCAGCAGTACATACCTTGGCGGGGTATCACGTGAAGCTTCAAAAAAAACAGGGCTAAAGGAGGGCATGCCTGTAATACTTGGTGGACTTGACGGTCTGTGTGGGGTTTATGCTGCAGCAGGAGACCAGCACCGTGACCTGGTAGGTGTTGTGGGTACCTACGAACACTATCATAAATGTCTGGACAGGCCTATTCTAAAAAAGGAAGGTTTACGATCAACCATAATTTGCCAGGCTCATGTAATAAAAGGTAAGTATGATATTTATGGTGTTTCCGTATCTTCAGGAATCCTGGAGTGGTTCAGAGAAAATTTTGCAGGTATGGAAGAACAGGAAGCGGAAAAAATGGGGAGTAATATATGGGATATATTAATGCAGGACGCTGAAAGGTCAGAACAGGGTGCGAATGGGGTATTCATGCTGACGGATATATTCGGAAGCACCTGTCCGGTACAGGATAATTATTCCAGAGGAGCATTCATAGGAATATCCAGTACTTCAAAAAAAAGTGATTTTATCAGGGCAGCGCTAGAGGGTATAAATTATAAGGGGTTTGAGCTTTACGAGACTATAAGTAAATATACAGAAACCAGCGGTGAGAAAATCATAGTTACCGGAGGGGCAGTAAGAAATGAATTATGGATGCAGATGAAAGCTGATATGTGCGGGAAGATTGTAGAGGTGCCCGAAATTGAGGAATCTACTCCCCTTGGAGCAGCCATGTGTGCAGGAATAGGTGTAGGTGTATATAAGGATTTTAGCCATGCATATAAGAGTATTAAGAAGCCATCGAAGTTTTACTATCCTGACAGTAAGAGGCATAAAAAATATATGGAGTATTATAAAAAAG
>JAGYMN010000100.1 GCA_018400395.1 Actinomycetota bacterium | reverse complement strand
TGTTTATCCCAAAGTCCTCTATGACCTTCTCCCCTATCCAGTTTATTACCATCCGTATACTCCCCAGCATGTCCTTTCGATGATTCAACTCCTTTTGCTTACTGGTGCTGCATTTTGGCTTTACATAGACAAACTTGGAGGCGAGCCGACCATCAGCGTTGATACAGACTGGTTCTACAGGAAACCAGGGGTGCTTATCCTTTGGGTATGCAGTCATCCTTTGCAGGATATCAGATTAAGGTTGCAACAAGCCTTTACTGCAGGGGTAACTACAATTGCCGCACTGAGCAAAAACCCTGTGTTGCTTCCTGAGATAATTGTGAGAAATATCCAGCTAAAGGTTTATACAATATTATATCATAACTCCGAGCCACCTGAGGATAGGCTAAAAAAGATAAATGAATTGAAATACAAACTTAATGTATTAAAAGAAATCAGCTACAAGGAAAATATATATAGAAGGCCAATAGGTGCTGGTGTCCTTTTGGCAATAGTATTTCTATTTCTTTATGGCTTAATCTATTTTATCAAGATGGATTAATTCTTTAGGCAGGTGAACTCTCAAGAGGCTGATCTCTGATAAGCAAAAAATTTTTTCCTATCCCTGGTCAAGATAGATCAGCAGAATAACCAAACCGGCTCTTTTAGCACAGAGTCTTTCTTTGTTTAATTTAGCTGACGGTGACCTCGCCCCTGAATTAATCTCTTGACAATGCTTATTTGTAAAATAGAAAATACTTTTTATATATTGGCCTTTGTGAGCAGTCAATTTAAAGCAGCAAACAGTGCAGCTAATTTAACATTGTAGGATACTTTGTATGGAAAAAATTTTTAAAATAGTATTTATGGCTTTAGCGGTGTTATCCATACCCATAGGCTTTTTCGTTGAACATGAACATGCAGTTTTTCCTTGGCATAGGATACCGTCGTTCGAGGCTATTTTTGGTTTTTTTGGAACCTTTGTATTCATATTTGCCACTGTACTATTAAGTTCATTTGCCCAAAAAAAGGAAGATTTTTATGATTAGCCCATTTCCTCCTGCATTTCTGTTTATTCTTGGGGTCTTTCTGATTCCACTTTTGAAGGGAAAACTGAAACAAGCCTACCTTCTTATAGTACCGGCAATTGCCTTTTTAGACATTATAAAACTGTCTCCAGGCATGAGCTGGTCATACAGTTTTTCTGGATATAATCTTGTTTTTTGTAATGTCGACAGACTGAGCCTCATAATAGGTTACATATTTCTCATAATAGGGTTTCTGGCTATAATTTACTCGATTCATGTGAAGGAGGACGGTCAGCATATTGCAGCATTCCTTTATATTGGAAGCTCTTTAGGTGTTGTTTTTTCCGGGGATTTTTTTAGCCTTTTTGCCTTCTGGGAAATCATGGCCGTGGCGTCTCTGTTTTTGATATTGTACCAAAGAAAAAAGGAATCCCTCAGTGCCGGCCTGAGATATATCTTAATGCACATAGCAGGAGGATGTAGCCTATTGGCAGGAATTATATTATATACTATCAATAAAGGCTCTATAGCAGTTGGTGTTATAGAACCTAATGCTGCATATTGGTTTCTGCTTTTAGGCATAGGATTAAATACCGCCTTTATACCCCTCCATACCTGGCTGCCGGATGCTTACCCTGAAGGCACTGTGACAGGAAGTGTTTTTCTGTCAGTCTTTACTACAAAGACAGGTGTGTATGTGTTGGCCAGATGCTTTCCGGGCGTTGAATTTGTTGCTTACATGGGAGGCATTATGGCGCTGTACGGTGTTATATTTGCATTACTGCAAAATGATGCGAGGAGACTTCTTTCATACCATATTGTAAGCCAGGTTGGATACATGGTGGCCGGAGTTGGAGTAGGAACCGCCTTAGCCGTAAATGGAGCCGTCGCCCATGTTTTTAATCATATTTTATACAAGGCCTTACTTTTTATGTGTATTGGGTCTGTTATTTATATGACAGGCAAAAGAAAATTAACCGAAATGGGTGGCTTGGCGAGGTTTATGCCTGTCACGACTATAACGTGTATAATAGCTGCCCTCTCAATCTCCGGTGCCCCGGGTTTTAATGGCTTTATTAGTAAGGGTATGATTTTGCAATCCATTGTTGAGGCCCACAGACCAGTTCTGGAGATTATGCTAACACTGGCCTCTATAGGTACCTTTCTCTCTTTTATAAAACTCGGTTATTTTGCTTTTTTTTCAAGAAATTATGATATGAAATCTAAAGAAGCGCCGGTTAATATGCAGTTAGCAATGATGCTAACGGCTTTTGCATGCGTGCTTATTGGGTTTTTTCCGGGAATCCTCTTTAAAGTCCTCCCGTATCAAGATATACCGTATCATCCGTTTACCCCTTCACATATAGTAGGGGTTATCCAGCTTTTTATGCTGGCAGGGGCATCTTTTATTTTAGCTAAGGCAATGGTTGTGCCCCACAATGCTGTTATTTTAGATTTTGACTATTTTTATAGAATGGCAGGCAGAGGTCTTATATGGGTTTGCGTGGTACCCTTGAATGCACTGAGGAAAAAATTCCAATTGTTTTCCTCTGTTACCGTATCAATCATTTCGAGGCTTGCAAAGAATCCCGTTTCGACTATTGAGATACCGATAGCATATGTTTACCAAAGGATCACTAAAGGAAACAGATACACGGGGGGCTATTCCTCAAGTGACACCTTTAATGAAAACCTGTATAGAAGACCTGTTGGCGCAGGAATTTTTTTCGCTATTATACTGTTTTTGGCCTTTGTCTTGGTGTACTTTGTCTTTTGAATAAAGAAAGGGTAAAGATTTAGTTAGAGTAGGGGTCCTACCGCTTATGATAAAGCTTTTTTTAAAATATTCGGGATTGGAAACAGCGGTAATTTTTTAGGTAAGCATACAATAATATTATAAAAACAAGGAGACCCAGTTATGGAAATAAAAAGAATGCTGTTTGTAACTGACTTTGAAGAATTGTGGTTTGATTCTTTACAATCACTAATGGTTCTTAGGGAGACAGGGCTTGATCATGTGGTTCTCCTCCATGTGATTGAGCGAAGCCTTGGCTATTATACAACGGAGGAGAAGGGTAAACTAACGCAAATAGCTGAAGCGCGTTTTATTGACTGGGCGCAAAGTATATATGAAGAAGGACTGGAATGCGGCTCTTATATTGTTGTAGGGGACACAGTGTCCAAAATACAGGAGACAGAGAAAGAGGAAGACGTCGATTTAATTGTAATAAGCCGTCAAAAAAGAGGCAAGATAGAGAAATTATATTTAGATTCAAAGACATTAGAATTTCTTCGACAAACTACTAAACCTACTTTGGTATATAAGTATAAAAAAAAATCCGGTAAAATTAATGACACGCTGTTCGATGTACCCATTTTGGCAATGGACTGGTCGCCCGCTGCAAACAGGGCAATTGAATTCTTGGTTGGACTTAAAACTATTATTAAAAAGATACAGGTAGTTCATGTAGCAACTGAAAAGAGCATGGAAGGTTTGGGCAGCAGAGGGCTGCAAAAAATGGAAAGAGAGAGTAGAAAGAGGTTGGATGAATTATGCAACGCCCTTGAAGGTGAAGGAATAGACGCGGAGTATCATTTCCTGGTTGGAGATTTAACCCTTATAGAAAAGGCGGCGCAAGAGCGCAATGCTACTATTATTGTTTCAGGTACAAGCAAGAAGAGCGCTTGGCAAGCTCGATGGTTAGGAAGCGTTTCCCAGCAACTTGCAGAGGTATCAGAACTGTCAACACTATTAATCCCATAGCACATGCACATGTATCATATAATTAACCGAAAATAGATCACTTAACAAATATGTTGGATTTTATGCCGTATGTATAGTTTTCGATTATCATAGTATGCATAGTACTGTTAGATAGCGTTAATTAATAAGCGTTGGTTTCCTCAATGTCATTTCTTCAATTAATAAACTCTAACCGGCTTTTTCACAGCCTAAGGGCCAAGATAATTTTAGGTGTTGCCCTAATACTGATTTTAATAATAGGGGCATCTACGTATATAAGTGCAGTAACGCAGACTCGGTTTCATCTTAAAAAGCAGGAAGAAAGGGCCTTCGACATCAGCGATGTAGTTTTAAAGGGAATAGAGTATCCCATGCTTGATGGAGAGATGAATGATGTTCAGGCCATTTTACAAAGATTATGGCAGCTTGAAGGGCTTGAGGAGGTAAACCTGTGTGACTTAACCGGGAAGATTAAATACAGCGGAAATACTGAGAATATAGGGAATGTTTGCCTACCAGAGATTACAAAGAAGGCCTTGGACAACAAAAAAGTACTGAAGGGGCTGGAAGCTCATAAAGGGAAAAAGTTATTATTCCATGCTATTCCTATCTATAACGAGGCGGCCTGTTTTAAATGTCATGGAAGGGAAAAGGATATTTTAGGTGTATTAACTGTAGGGATTAACTGGGGCCCAATAG
>JAGYMN010000010.1 GCA_018400395.1 Actinomycetota bacterium | reverse complement strand
TGCCAATTATATATCCATATTTATAGGGAGCAAAGCTGTTTTAGGCTAATATTCTCAGAGCTTATTTACAATCCTTGCCAAATCCTTGACATTCTCAGCACTCAACCTATAAAGGTTAATGCTAAAACATGGATCCACCATGTTTTCACTATATAGCATTAAACTGGATATCGCACAGTAACAACTTATATGGTGGAGGCGGCGGGAATCGAACCCGCGTCCGAAGATATCGCCACGAAGACATCTACAGGCTTAGTCTGTATTTTAAATCTCGCCTTGCAGGCCCGTACAGACACGGTCCTGATCGGCCAGCCTGCAAATATTTCCTTCATATAACAGCAGACACTTTATATGAAGTATCCTGCTAATCGGCGCCTGTTGGAAACCGCAGGAAAACTTCCACAGACGTAGCAGCTTAATTAAGCTGCTAGTGCATATTCGCTATTATCAGCGTTTATGTTTATTTTCAGTTATTTACGAGTTCTGATACTCGACCTGCTATCTGCGCTCAATCTATCCCCGTCGAATCCTGATCGCCCCCATATGAGAGGTTTAATCAAGAAGCTTGTATATATTACAATAAATCTAATATTTTTTCAAAGCCCTTTTTATTTCAATCTCATGTTCTTTTTCAATCATATCTTCACGTCTGTCACGCTTGCTTTTCCCCCTGGCAAGTGCAATTTCTACTTTAACTATGTTTTTTGAAAAGTACAGCTTAAGCGGTATCAATGTAAGGCTTTTATCAGTAAGTTTGCCCTGAAGTCGGTCTATCTCTCTTCTATGCATCAGTAGTTTCCTGGTTCTCACAGGATCAATTTCTCCCGTCCTGCTTTTCTCATAAGGAGCAACGTGCATATTGAAAAGGAAAAGCTCGTTGCCTCTTATTCTGGCATAACTATCCTTTAAATTGACTCTATGATCTCTTGCAGACTTTACTTCACAGCCCCATAATTCTATACCGGCTTCAAATCTATCAAGTATTAAAAAATCTCTTCCTGCTTTTTTATTGGTAACAATCAGATTGCTCCCGGAAGAGCCCTTCTTCTTTTTCTTCTTTTTGCCCGGGCTCAACTTTTGCCTCTCATTATTTCTTTAACTTTATCCAGAGCACTTTCAAGCTGCACATCTTCGGTATCTTCAACTGTCAGCTCTACTTCAATATCCGGTTTTACACCGACACCTTCTACAGAAATCCCGGAAGGTAAAAAATACTTAGCCGACGTAAACTTTATTCCAGAACCATCAGAGAGCTCATGAATTACCTGCACTGTACCCTTTCCAAAGCTTGTCTCCCCTATCAGGATGGCCCTGCCGCTATCTCTTAATGCACCTGCCACCAGCTCTGAAGCACTTGCAGAAAACCCGTTTATTAAAATCACCATAGGCAATTCGGTATATTTGCCTTTATTTGCCTGGTATTCATCAACCCTTTCACTATTTTCTGTCCTCCCCCTGACGGTGGCAATCACACCATTGTTCATAAAAAGATCGCATACTTTAATAGCGTCGTCCAGGGTCCCTCCCGGATTATTTCTGAGGTCAAATATAATGGCTTCTGCTCCATCCTTGACGAGCTTATCTATTTCAGAATCAAGATAACCAGCACCGCCGTCCTGGAAACCAATATATTGTACGTATCCTATATTTCCCTCTATTATCTCTGCAAATAAATTTGGGATGTAGAAACGTTCCCTTATAATGTCCACTTCAAATTCGCTATCATCTGCCGGCCGGTAAAAAGTTATATTTACGCTGGTGCCTTCCTCTCCCTTTATCATGGCTACTACACTTTCTAAAACCATATCGCGTATATCAATGCCGTCTACCTTTATTATCAGGTCATCTTTTTCTATTCCTGCACCGGCAGCCGGGGTATCCGGAAGTGTTTGCACCACCACAATGCTCCCGTCATCCTGCTGTGTAACAATTACCCCTATCCCGCTCATGGTACCACTGTATGATTCAACTATCCTTTGATATTCTTCTACTGCAAAATATTCAGAGTGCCTGTCATCAAGACGGGACAGCATCCCTTCGATCCCAGCCTTTAGAAGCTCCTGCCTGCTTAACTCTGAAAATGCATCGCTGCTTATATAATCAAGTGCCTCTTCAAAAGGCTTAATACTGAATCTACTTTTTATTCCATCAGAAATATTATCCAGAATCCCGCTCTTTTCTTCCTGGGATACACCGCCTGTCTCTGCATTGTTATCATTTTTTATAAAATAACTTTTGATTAAATCAAAAGTCAGGCCCATCCATAATCCAGCAGAAAAAACAAATATCAATACTACGATAGAAACTATGGCTTTTATTATTATTTTTTTCATCAGATCACCACGGGTATTTTATAAAATTAATGAAAATCATTCCAGGTACTGGAGGGGATTCTGGGCACTTCCATTTATCCTGACCTCAAAGTGAAGATGTGGCCCCGTGGACCATCCGGTGGAACCTACCAGGCCTATTACCTGCCCTCTTTCCACAAACTGGCCCACTGCGCATCTAATGCTTGAAAGATGTGCATACCATGTTGCAAAGCCTCCTCCGTGATAAAGCATTACAGAATAACCATAACCTCCAAAATATCCAGCCTGAACCACCTGTCCACCGTCTCCTGCTTTCACCAGTGTTCCATATGGTGCAGCCAGGTCTATTCCTGAATGAAACCTCCTTACCCCGAATATTGGGTGGATTCGCCAGCCGAAACCTGATCTGAGGGAACCTGCAACCGGCCACATGAACTTACCCGAGGGAGCTGTACCGTATTTATAGCTTTCAAGTATCCTGGTTAACTCAGCTTCCTTTATCTCGAGCTCTTTCTCCATTGCAATAAGGGCATTCTTATTGGCTCTTGTCTGATAGAGAAGGCTGTTCTTTTCTTCATGAAGTTCTTCAATTTCTGAAGTTTTTGCTTCCGCCCTGGAAACGAGCATCTCTATCTTTTCCTTATGCTCTTTCTGCATCTCCCGCAGGTCTATTATTGATTTCTTTATACCAAGGGTAGCATTTCTTTTTTCCTTAATCTCCAGTACGCTGGCTGTATCCTGCCTGGCAAAAAGGTTCATGAGTTTCATCCTGGATATAAATTCTATGAAGTCTTCTGCTTTCAGCAGCATCTCCAGAACATTGTTCCCTCCATTTTTATATATCTGGGCCACCCTGTTATTAAGTATCTCTATCTTTACAGAAAGCTCGTCCTCTATCTTATTTAACTCTTCCTCCTTTAGCACAAGCTCTATTGTAGTGCTGTCGACAACAGACTTGGCCTCTGCCAGCTGGCCGTTAAGACCGTCAAGCTCTGATAGGGCACCGAGCAGCTGCTCCTCTACTGCTGAGACTTCATTAAAATATTGCTTCTCTGTTTTTTTAACTTCCTCTATTTTTTTCTGTGCCTCTTCTCTTTCTCCCTTGATCTGCTCCAGCTCCTCCTCTATGGACTGTGCCCGTAAGGGCCCCGGTCCCGTAAACGTGAAGGATCCTGAAATTAAGACCAGAAGGACTATGCACACTGCTCTAAATTTTTTTGGCAGGGTCTTCATATAAAATTAATATTTTATGCCTTGACAAATCTTCTGAGCGCTATTCCGCTGCTTATAATTCCAAGCAAGCCACCCAGAATTATTATTCCGATGTATACATATATAATAATATGGCCGCTTCCAAGTATTGCGAGTTCCTTTATCCTCATTGTATCAACTATTACCCTTTCTCCCCTTATCAGCAGGGAGTTTCCCAGAATATAGAGAAGCACTACTGCTATAGTGCTTCCCAGAAAACCTTCAAAAAACCCTTCGAAGAGGAACGGTATTCTGACAAACCAGTTGGAGGCTCCAACCAGTTTCATAACTTCTATCTCTTTTCTCCTGGCATAAATAGAAAGCCTTATTGTATTGAATATAAGCACCACTGTCGCAAGCAGCAGTAGTATTATTATAAGAAAGGCTACAGTACCTATGATGGCGGTTATCGAAAAAAGTTTATTTACATAGCTCTGTCCATAAACCACATCGTCCACACCTCCAATATAAGCACCGTCCTTATCCATAAAGCGCAGCGCTACAAGCTCTACCTTTTCCGGATCATTTAACGTTATCTCAAACGAAGCAGGAAGCGGATTGCCCTGGATCTCCTTTAATATATCGCTTCCTTCATTCTGTTCCTTAAAACGTTCAAACGCCTGCTCTTTTGAAACATACTTAATACCGGACGTTTCTTCCCAGCTGGAGATCTCCCCTTCCAGATAATCCCTGAGTTCCACAGAGATATTATCCTCCAGATAAACTGCCAGTTCTACCTGACTTTTTATGGAATTTATTATACCCTGTATATCAAAGACAAGCACTGCAAAAAACCCTACAATAAATAATGTAATGGCAACAGTTGTTATGGCTGTAAACCCCATAAGGAAGTTCCTCTTAAAACTGGTAAAAGTCTCGCTAAAGAAATACCTGGGTCTTAGCATGGTCAGTCTCCGTAAACCCCTCTCTTTTGATCCCTTATTATTTCGCCTTCCTCCAGCTCCACTACTCTCCTCCTCATCGAATTTACTATGCTCCTGTCATGTGTGGCCATTACTACTGTAGTTCCAACAAGGTTTATCCGTGAAAGTATTTTCATTATCCCGTCTGAAGTAGCCGGGTCAATATTTCCCGTGGGTTCGTCAGCCAGAAGTATCGGCGGACGGTTTACAAATGCCCGGGCTATCGATACCCTCTGTTGTTCACCGCCTGATAACTGGTGCGGATATGAATTACTCTTATTGTGGAGACCCACAAGTTTTAATACCTGGGGAACCTGGACTCTTATTTCATATCCTGGCTTACCTATGACCTCCAGAGCAAAGGCCACATTCTCAAAAGCAGTCTTATTGGGAAGAAGTTTAAAATCCTGGAAGACACAGCCTATGTTGCGCCTTAATTGTGGTATTCTGCTGTTTTTTAAATTACATACATTTCTCTTGGCTATAAATATGCTGCCGCTGGTAACTGGAATTTCTTTTATTAAAAGTTTTATAAAGGTTGATTTACCTGATCCGCTGGGCCCTACCAGAAACAGGAACTCACCCTTCTCGATGCTAAGATTTATATTTCTAAGAGCCACAGTCTCATTTTCATAAACCTTATTAACTTTTCTGAATTCGATCATGTTCATAATATGAGCAATACATCCTGATCCCTGTATAATTTTATGTAGAGTTTACTCTGTGGTTAATTTTTTTTCAAGAAAACCTCTAATAAATGGGTCTATATCTCCATCAAGAACAGCCTGGACATTCCCAATCTCCACATCGCTCCTATGATCTTTAACAAGCTGATAGGGCATCATCACGTAGCTTCTTATCTGATTGCCCCAGCCAATTTCTTTTTTTTCCCCCCTGAGCCTGTCAATCTCCTCCTGTTTTTTTTCTTCCTCAAGTTCCAGCACCTTTGACCGGAGTACCTGCATAGCAGTCTGCCTGTTTAATATCTGCGACCTTTCATCCTGGCATTGAACCACTATTCCAGTTGGTATGTGAGTTATCCTTACAGCTGAATCAGTAACATTTACATGCTGCCCTCCTGCGCCGCTCGACCTGAAAGTCTCTATTTTGAGATCTTCCCTGTTTATCTTTATGTTAATATCATCTTCAACAAGCGGTATAACATCTACTGAGGCGAATGATGTATGCCTTCTTTTTGATGAATCAAAAGGTGATATCCTGACCAGGCGGTGCACCCCCTTTTCACTTTTCAGGAGACCGAATACTTTTTTACCCGACACTGTAAATGTAATACTCTTTATGCCCGCTTCTTCGCCGGACTGCCTGTCTATTATTCTGCTGGAGAAACCCTTCTTCTCTATCCATCTGCTGTACATGCGGAAAAGCATCTCCGCCCAGTCAGCAGATTCTGTACCTCCTGCTCCCGGATGTATTGTCACTACTGCAGGGTAATCGTCGTATTTGCCTCCCAGCATCGCCCTTTCTTCAAGGCTGGAAAGAGCTTCTTCTGCTTTTTCAAGGTTTTCTTTAAGACCTGCGTCAATATTTTTATCTTCTTCGCTTTCAAGTATTTCTATAGCTATCTCCGCATTTTCTAAAGAAGTATTTATACTTTCAAAAGTATCAATAATGTCTGTTATTTCAGCGATCTGTTGCGTAACCTTTTGTGCTCTGACTCTGTCATCCCAGAATTTTTTTGATAAAGCATCCTTCTGCAAATCTTCGAGCCTGGTCTTCCTGTTATCTATTTCAAAGACAATTCCTAAGATAAAGGAGCTTTTTTAATAGATCTTCATATCTGCTCTTTAATTCCTCAAGCATATATCCTCCGGTTCTTATAAATTTCTCCCACAGCAATATTTATATTTTTTCCCACTGCCGCAGGGACATGGGTCATTTCTGCCCACTTTTTTGGTTTTTAGCTTCACTGTTATCCCCTTTGACTGCTCCTGTGTTCCGGGCCCGCTTGCAGAAACATTTTTTAATTTCTGATTCTGGAGCGCCTCCTGCTGTTGTGCAGTAATTATCCTTGCATTGAAAAGAAGCCTTACTGTTTCAAACTTAATTTCATCTATTAGCTGCTTAAAAAGATTAAAAGCCTCGTGTTTATATTCTACAAGCGGGTCTTTCTGGGCTATTGCTCTCAGCCCTATCCCTTCCTTCAGATAATCCATCTCCAGCAGATGCCCCCTCCACATATTGTCTGTAACATTTAACATAACTACCTTTTCAAGTCTTCTTATGGTCAGGGGGGAATACTGCTCTCCTCTTTCTTCATAGAGTTTTATACCCCTGTCGGTTATCTCTTTTTTTAACTTTTCAGCATCCCACCTCTGCTGTATTATCTTTTCCCTGTCAAGTATATCTGAGATATTTTCCTTTTTAAATATTGTGCCCAGCAGATTACCCGGACCTTCAAGATCCCATTTTTCAGGATATTCCCTGTCACTTATAAACATTCTTATACAGGCATCAACAACATCTCCCAGCATCCTGATTGCAGAATCCCTCAGATCCTGCTGTTCAAGAATGTTTCTTCTCCTGGCATATATTACTTCCCTCTGCTTATTCATAACATCATCATACTGAAGGACATGTTTTCTTATTTCAAAATTTCTGCTCTCTACCTGCCTCTGGGCATTTTCTATGGACCTGTTTATTATCGGATGCTGTATTGGCATGTCCTCAGGAAAATTAAAGGTCTCCATTATCTTATATATCTTCTCGGACCCGAAAAGCCGCATAAGGTCGTCTTCTGTACTCAGGTAAAACTGGCTTGACCCGATATCGCCCTGTCTGCCGCTTCTTCCCCTGAGCTGGTTATCTATTCTCCTTGACTCATGCCTTTCTGTACCGATTACGTGGAGCCCCCCAAGCCCTACAACTCCTTCCCCGAGAACTATATCGGTACCCCTTCCGGCCATATTAGTTGCAATAGTAACAGATGCATTCTGGCCTGCCTTTGCAATTATCTCGGCTTCCTTTTCATGATATTTTGCATTTAAGACCTGGTGTGGTATGCCCATCCTTTTAAGCATATTTGAAAGTCTTTCCGACTTTTCTATAGATATGGTTCCCACAAGTACAGGCTGGCCTTTCCTGTATCTTTCCACTATATCATCGGCAACCTTTTTAAATTTTATCTGTTCATCCCTGTATATAAGATCCGGCAGGTCCTTTCTTATCATGGGCATATTTGTCGGTATTATTACGGTATCCAGGTTGTAGATATGCCTGAACTCTGCTGCCTCCGTGATTGCTGTACCTGTCATACCCGCTAGTTTTTTATACATCCTGAAATAATTCTGGATTGTTATGGTGGCCAGTGTCTGATTTTCATCCTTTATTTTTACCCCCTCTTTTGCTTCAATGGCCTGGTGAATACCCTCGCTGTATCGCCTTCCCGGCATGAGTCTTCCAGTAAACTCGTCAACTATTATTACTCCACCGTCTTTTATCATATAATCAACATCTCTTTTAAAAAGGTATCTTGCTTTCAGTGACTGGTTAAGTGCATGTATTAAACGGAAATTCTGGGGGCTATAGAGATTCTCCAGCCCGGTCATATTCTCTACCTTCTCTACTCCGCTTTCCGTTATTGCAACAGTCCTGGCCCTTTCATCTATTTCAAAATCCTCATTTTCTTTAAGGCGCGGGACTATCTGTGCAAACTTTTTGTACAATTCGGTTGTCCCGCTTGCCACTCCTGAAATTATAAGGGGTGTCCTGGCTTCGTCTATAAGTATGCTGTCCACCTCATCTATTATGGCAAAATGATGGCCATTCTGGACTATGTCTTCCGCGCCCAGGACCATATTGTCCCTTAAATAATCAAAACCGAATTCGTTGTTGGTCCCATAGACAACGTCACAGAGGTACTGCTGCTTCTTTTCCTCTTTTTCCATATCATGCTGGAGAAGTCCTACTTTTAGTTTTAAGAATCTATATATAGGTCCCATCCATTCACTGTCCCTCCTTGAAAGGTAATCATTTACCGTTACAAGGTGGGTGCTGCTACCTGTAAATGAATTGAGATATACAGCAAGCGTGGCAACAAGGGTTTTACCTTCACCTGTCTTCATCTCCGCTATCTTACCTTCAAACAGCACGGCACCGCCCATAATCTGCACATCAAAATGCTTCATTCCAATTGTCCTTTTTGCTGTTTCCCTGACTACGGCAAAAGCTTCGGGCATGATACTGCCAAGACTTTCACCGTTATTATATCTTTCTTTAAACTCTGCTGTTTTTCCTGAGAGTTCAGGATCAGAAAGCCCGGACATCTTTTTATCATAGCCGTTTACAGCATTTATCAGATCGTCATATCTTTTAAGGTTTTTCCCCTCTCCTGCTTTTAATAATTTAGTCAATTTGCCAAACATAAAAATCGCCTCATAAAATATTAAACAATACCTATTTAAATGGTAGGTTCTATAAGACCGTAATTAGAATCCTTTCTCCTGTATACGACCGCGGTCCTTTCGGTCTCCGAATTTATAAATACAAAAAAATCATGGCCCAGAAACTCCATCTGTATTACAGCTTCTTCAGGAGTTATAGGCTTTAAGATAAAAGTTTTTGTCTTTACAATCGACTGTCTTACCTTGTCTTCCAGCTTTTTAGATTCTCCCGAACCAGTCTTCCCCGTGCCCCCCGGGACCGCCTCTTTTACATTATTCCTTCTTCCCCTTTCTATTAGTTTTTCCCTGTATTTTTTTATCTGCCTTTCGAGCTTGCTGCTTGCCCTGTCTATGGCCTCAAAAAAATCTGTTCCTGCTCCATTTACCTTGATTACAGCACCTGCTGCAAATAATGTAATCTCTACCACCTTATTATCGCTAATGCGTGGATTCTTTTCCAATTTGAGCTTAACTTCGGTCCTTGTAATTTTATCAAGAAGTTTATTTATTTTCCTTTTAATCTTCTTTTCCGAATAACTCTTTATTTTTTCATCAAGGTCAACATTTCTTCCTTTGACTATATACTCCATAACAGCCTCCTTTACCTTATAAATAATATTATAACGGCTTTCAAAAAATAATCAGACTCAATAAATTACAATATTTTTACATTTTTTGCAAAATAACCGCGTTCGTCCGTTGCCAGGTCAAATTCGACTTCCTGACCCTTTGAAAGGGTTCTAAAACCCTCGGATTGTATAGAAGCATAGTTTACAAATACCTCTGCTTCACCCATTGGCGAAGAAGGACATTTTATAAAGCCGAAACCCTTCTCAGAACTGAACCACATTACTTTTCCTTTTAATCTATCCATTATGCTCCCCTCGCAAGAGTCAGAAGAAAAATCTTTTTAGAACCTGCCCGGTTTATTATTCTGGATATTTCTTTTAAAGTACTGCCGGTAGTCCATACATCGTCTATTAACAGTATATTTTTATTCCTGTAGGCAAGGCAATCCCTGAGTTTAAAGCAGTTGAGTATATTTACCTTCCTTTCATCCATGCCAAGTTTCCCCTGACGTTCTGTCTTTTTTATCCTTAAAATATTTTGTATAAAGGGTATCCTGTATTTCATTGCAAAATATTCAGTAAGCACGGCAGTGTGCTCCCCCGGTACGGTATCGACATAATCAATATCTTCCATGGAGAAAAAATCCCTGTAGACACTGTGCAGAAACCCGGCCAGTATATTCTTAAGATTGTAGATCTTTCCATATTTAAATTTTACTATTATTTTTTTCATATTTCCCCTGTAAAGCGTAAACGACCGGTGGGCTGTAAAATTATATTCTTCAGCTTTACAGAAACTGCAGGTTTCTCCTGTACCCTTTAGATCATGCCCGGTATCCGTAAATGGCCTGCCGCAATATTTACAGCACCCTGCATTGCTGAGGGGCAATATTTCAGAAGCGCACCGGCTGCAGAGATAATCAGGTGATATCCTCCCGCATACACAGCATACCGGCGGTATTATGGTGTCCTTTAAAAAATCGGTTATACTTTTATCTAACAAATTATTCTTTTATTTATCTTCCTCTGTGTTCTTCCTGTCAATATTTATTACCTCGTTTGACATAATCTTAACTGACGGATGTATTTTTATGCCGTGTTCTATCACGCTCTTTGAACCGATAACTGCCCTTTCCAGGACAGATACATTATCCCTTATCTCGGTTTCATAACCTATTATAGCTCCGATCAGGGAGGTATCCTTTCCTATATAACCACTGCCCCACTTTATACCCCTGTAGAGTATCGCCCTCTCATCTACTGTGGTATTGTCACCAAGGATTATTGGACCATATAGCCTGGCACCTTTTTCTATTTTGCAGTTATCGCCTATGCAGACGGGCGGTATTATTGTAACATTTTCCTGTATCCGGCAGTTTTCACCTATCCACACCCCCTCGTTTATCTTTTTACCGGGTATCCTGACCCTTACCTTTCCCTCAAGTGCATCAAAATTTCCCTGCTGGTATTCATCAAGACTGCCTACATCGTTCCAGTAATCGTCATGCTTATAGCCATAATATGTTATATTCTTTTCAAGAAGTTCCGGGAAGAGGTTCTTGCCAAAATCGTAGAAATTTCCTGCAGGCGGCATAAACTTGAAGACTTCAGTCTCAAAAAAATAAATACCGCTGTTTGCAAGGTTTGACTTTGCTTCCCCGCTTAAAGGTTTTTCCTGAAACCCCTTTATCCTGTTATTATCGTCCAGTATTACAACACCGTACTGGGAAGTGTCTTCAACAGCGGTCAGCACAAGGGTTCCTACGCTCTTCTTTTTCTTATGGTATTCATATGCAGCACTGAGGTTTATATCCGTAAGGGCATCCCCTGATATTACGAGAAAAGTCTCTTTCCCAAAAAAATCTTCCACTTTTTTTACCCCGCCGGCTGTTCCCAGAAGCTCTTCCTCGTAGGAATACGTTATGTTTACTCCCCACTTCGATCCATCGCCAAAATAGTTTTTTATTTCATCAGGAAAATAGTGGAGGTTGCATACTATATCCTTAAAATCATGTTCAGCCAGAAGATTTATTATATGTTCCATTACAGGCCTGTTTACAATAGGAGCCATGGGCTTTGATATCAGGTCCGTGAGCGGTCTCAGCCTCGTTCCGAGTCCGGCTGCAAGTACCATTGCTTTTTTACTTTTCATAAACATCTCCTGGAGTGTTACTTTTTATTATCAAATATCTTTTTTATATTTTTGTCAAATGGTGGATAGATGACTTCTTTTTCGGTGATGATCGCTGTTATGTTCACTGCAGGAGTAACATCAAATGCGGGGTTCATGACCGGCATATACTCCGGTATTACTGGTTTTCCCAGCACTTCCCTTACTTCCCTGCCGTCTCTTTGTTCAACAGGTATGGCCCTGCCGCAGCCGGTATCAATATCTATTGTGGAGAGAGGGGCACATACATAAAAAGGAATTCCGTAATTTTTGGCAAGTATTGACAGGCTGAGGGTTCCTATTTTGTTAGCAGTATCCCCGTTTGCGGCAATCCTGTCTGCTCCCACTGCCACTGCGTCTACCTCTCCCTCTGACATAAAATATCCTGCCATGTTATCCGATATCACAAAGTATGGTATTTTCTCCCGATGAAGCTCCCATGCGGTAAGCCTTGCGCCCTGCAGAAAGGGTCTTGTTTCATCAACTATTACATTACTTATTTTCCCAATTCTGTTAAGGCTCCTGATTACTGCAAGTGCCGTACCATAATAACCCGATGTTGCCAGGGCCCCTGCATTGCAGTGAGTAAGTATCTTTATTTTTCCCCTGCGGTTTTCAAAAACCTCCAGCCCGTTTTCTCCAATAAGACGGTTTACCTGCAGATCCTCCTCTTCTATTTTTTCAGCTTCAAGAACAAGCCTATCGATCAGGCTGTCCAGGTCGAGTCCCTTATTATCCGCAATTACCTTTTTCATGCGGTTAATGCTCCAGAAAAGGTTTACTGCAGTGGGTCGGGTGGCAGAAAGTTCGCTTATTTTTTCATCAATAAAAGCAAAAAACTTAACAGCTGTCTTCCCCCTGAAATTCAGCGCAGCCATAGCTATCCCGTAAGCAGCTGCTACCCCGATTGCAGGAGCTCCTCTTACCACCATTTTCTTTATCGCTCCTGCTACTTCCCCGGAGTTTTTGCATTCGTAGTATGTCTCTTCAAAAGGCAGCTTTCTCTGGTCTATAAGCTTTAATACAGGATTGTCCCATACAATTGTGCGGACTTTTGAATCATCCGGGCCTTTCCTCAGGTCCCCATTTCCCATGATCCGAGATACTCCTCCTGTTCCTCTGTCAATTTATCTATTTCGACCCCCATGGATTTTAACTTCAGTACGGCAATGCTCTCATCTATGTCTTTGGGCACATTATAAACCTTCTTACCCAGCTCCCGGCTGTTCTGATATATATACTTAACACTGAGGGCCTGATTTGCAAAACTCATATCCATAACACTTGCAGGATGGCCTTCGGCAGCTCCCAGATTAACAAGCCTCCCGTTTGCCAGTACATATATCCTCCTGCCGTCATTTAAAAGGTATTCCTCAACAAACGGCCTTACCTTTCTTATTGATTTGCTATTCTCCCTCAGATATCTGAGGTCTATCTCAGCATCAAAATGCCCTGCATTCGCAACTATACTCATATCCCTGCAGTTGTCGATTATATCGGGCCCGATAACATTCTTATCTCCGGTGGCCGAGACGAATATTTCTCCATATTCAGCAGCTTTTTTACCGGTCATTACATCAAACCCGTCAAGTTTGGCTTCCAGCGCCTTGAGCGGGTCTACTTCAAGTACTATAACAGAAGACCCCATTCCTTTTGCCCTCATGGCCACTCCGCGGCCGCACCAGCCATACCCCGCAACAACAAACTTTTTCCCTGCCATCAGTATGTTGGTAGCCCTCAGAATACCATCTATTGTGCTCTGTCCCGTACCGTATCTGTTATCGAAGAAATGCTTTGTCTTCGCATCATTTACTGCAATAATCGGGTAATACAGGACTTTTTTATCAGCCATGCTCTTAAGCCTTATAACACCGGTTGTTGTCTCCTCGGTTCCTCCAAATACATTTTTCAGCAGGTCCTTCCTTTTACTGTGTATGGTCGAGATAAGGTCTGCCCCGTCGTCCATTGTTATCTGCGGTCCTGTATCAAGTACGCTGTGTATATGTGAATAGTAAGTGTCATTGTCCTCCCCTTTTATTGCAAATACCGGAATTCCGTAGTCTTTTACCAGGGATGCTGCAGCATCATCCTGCGTGGAAAGAGGATTTGATGCGCATAATGCAACATTGGCGCCGCCTTCCTTCAGTGTTATCATAAGGTTGGCCGTTTCTGACGTCACGTGAAGGCAGGCTCCTATATTTACTCCTTTAAGAGGTTTCTTTATAGCAAAATCTGCCCTTATATCCCTTAGAACAGGCATATCCTTTTCAGACCACTCTATCTTATTTTTACCCTCACCTGCAAGACCTGTGTCCCTTACATCATAATCCATTAGCAATACCTTTCCTGATCAAGTTTATTATTAACATCAATTTAAATAACCTGTCCAATAGACATAATTGATTTAAATTTGTTTAAAACTGCAAATATTGATTTCATGTCAATTTAATTCAGCAAGTTTCTTTTTAAGAGATTCTATCTTTACAACAGGAGTGGGGTCAACCCCTGCAAGAATTGCCAGGTATACAGAAGCAATATCCCCGAGATACATTGTAGAGACCGCGCGTGCCAGTTTCGATCTTCCTTCAACAGGAATCTGTACTACTTTATCAACATTCTCCCTGATCTGGCCCAGCGTCACTTCTATTCTTGTCTTCATCCTGACATCCTCATCCGGATCGCGGAAGGTTATGATAACCAGGTTTCTGGTAATGTTTACCAGCCTCTGCCATCCTACTGTCTCATTGTGGTTTAATTCTGAAAAATTATGCCACCAGCACGGCGTTTTCCCGTTTTCATTGATCTCACATTTAAGCCTGTAGGCAAGAGCAGAATATATTCCTTCTGCCCCGTATACTACAGGAAGATCTTCTCCTATATCGAGGGCAAGTTTCTTTGCAGGATTTTCCCCGGCAGGGTTGTTCCTGTTATACAATACTGATTTTTCCCTTACCAGCTCCAGGGTCTCTTCGTGGTCATCTTCTTTAAGTCTTATCAGGCCCAGAATCCCGAGTGCCAGGTAGGCAGGGTAAAAAATATAGCCTATGGCACCCCTCGGCTGCAGCCCTGAGGGTATTTTTATAAGGCCGTATCCGGATTCCCGTGCAGTTTCTTCAAGCTTTCCCCCCGAGCATTCTATCAATAGGCCGGCTCCTCTTTCAGCTGCCTGTTTTGCAGCAGATATGGTCTCTTCAGTATTACCGGAATAACTGACGGCCATAACCAGCCAGTTTTTCCCAATAAATGCAGGGAGGCTGTAGCCTTTCACCACTTCAACAGGGATGTCTATCTCATCGGAGACAAGAGACTTTATTATATCACCGGCAAAGCCTGACCCGCCCATGCCGAGAATGGCCAGGCCGCTGTATTTTTTTCCCTTCAGGCTCCCCAGATCAGTTCTGCTTATGATACCCCTGGCTCCGGTCAGCTGGTCGGGAAATTTCTCTTCTATGTCAAGCATCCCCGCAGGATCGATATTTTTTATTTCCCGAAGATCATCCAGTTTGTTCATTTTTCCTCCCATATTCATATTTATTTAATCAAATTACCGTATATTTGATCAGGAATATCAGTTCCTGATACTATCTATTATATCCCTGCCCAGCTGCTGCAGATAATCAGACTTGCGGGCACTTTCCCCCTCGCTGTAGACCCTGGCCACAGCTTCGGTCCCCGATGGCCTTATCATGACCCAATTATCTTCATCCAGGTGGTATTTATATCCGTCTATAGTGACTACATCTTTTACTCCCCCGGCTTTAAGCGGCTCCGGGATGCCTCTTTCAAGAATTTTAACGAGCTTTTGTTTTCCCTTTGCATCCATAGAATAGTCTGTTCTCCTGTAATCAAAAAAACCGTACTCCCTGTAGAGGTCTTCCAGTATCTGGTTGACTGTCTTTTTCTCGCTGCATATTATCTCCAGAAGCTTCAGTCCCATTAACATCCCATCCCGTTCAGGGATATTTCCATAAGACCACAGACCTCCGCTCTCTTCACCGGCCATTATTACATTGCCCCCGGCTATCTTCTCTCCGATATATTTAAAACCGACCGGGGTAACATCAAGCTCAAGGCCGTTTTTTTTGCATATCCTGTCAATAATAGACGAGACATTTACAGTTTTTACGACCCTTCCCTTAACACCTTTCCTCTGTACCAGATAGTTCAATACAATAGCAAAAATATGGTGCGAGCTGATATAATTCCCCCCTTCTCCAAGGGCCCCTATCCTGTCACCGTCCCCGTCAAGACATATTGCAAACTGGCACTTTTTAAGTTTAAGAAAATCTATGGCTTCCTTCAGATTAACTTCTATTGGCTCCGGGTTTATACCTGGAAACCCCGGGTTTATAGTTGAATGTATGCTTAATAATTTTTCTGGGCTGAAACCCAGAAGGATATCCCGGTAGATCTTTTGAGCCGCCCCGTACATGGGTTCGAAGAGAAGCCCGAACTTAAACCCCTTTATTATATCTGTGTCCACCTGTCCTAGAATATGTTCTTTGTAGGCCTTAATAAAACTATCCCTTATGATATTGCAGCTGCCGCTTTTCTCCTTCATTTCTGTTTTGCCTGATAACGCCTGATTTGAAATAACCTCCCTGACCTCTTTTTCTATATCCGTTATTATATCCATTGTGGCTGAACCGCCAAAACTGCCCTTTATTTTACATCCATTGTAGTAATAAGGATTATGGCTGGCAGTTATCATTATCCCCAGGTCGGCTTTTCTGTCGACAACCGCATGGGAGAGTACCGGCGTTGGAGTTATCTCTGAAGAAAGAATAGTCCTTATTCCCTTTAGACTGAGTACTTCTGCAGCAGCAGCAGCAAAGCGGTCTGACAAAAACCTGGTATCAAAACCAACAGCAACAGTAGGCTTTCTGTCTTTTATATTTTTTATAAGGTAATTACCGATCCCCATGCTGACCAGTCTCACCCTGTCCATAGTAAAATCTTCAGAAATGATGCCTCTCCATCCATCTGTACCAAATTTTATTTCTTCTTTTTCCATGCTTCTCTGCCTGTTATAATTTAATTATTATAGTAGCCTACATCCCGGCTTTAAGATAATTGTAATCAGCACTCACCATCATATCCACCAGTTTATAAAAATCCACCGTGGGTTTCCAGCCCAGGACTTTTTTTGCCTTTGAACTTTTCCCCACCAGAAGGTCTACTTCTGCCGGTCTTAAGAATACTGGATCCGTTTTCACATATTTTTCCCAATCAAGGCCAAGGCATCCAAACGACGCTTCTACCCATTCTTTTACGGTATGTGTCTTTTCGGTGCTTATCACATAATCATCAGCATTATCCTGCTTGAGCATAAGCCACATAGCTTTAACATAATCTCCGGCATAACCCCAGTCCCTCTTTGAATCAAGATTTCCCATATACAGCTTATCGGCCATTCCCAGCTTTATCTTTGCCGCATTATAGGTTACCTTCCTTGTGACAAACTCCAGCCCCCTCCTGGGAGATTCATGGTTAAAAAGAATGCCGCTGGAGCAATGCATATTATAACTTTCCCTGTAATTTACGGTCATATAATGGCCGTAAACTTTTGCGGCTCCATAGGGGCTTCTGGGGTAAAAAGGTGTTTCCTCGTCCTGCGGTACCTTTCTTACTTTTCCAAACATCTCGGAACTGGATGCCTGGTAGAACCTGATATTTTTATTAAAATGTCTTATTGCCTCCAGCATTCTGGTCACGCCCAGAGCCGTACATTCACCCGTATATACAGCCTGCTTCCAGGAAGTGGGGACAAAGGACATAGCGGCCAGATTATATACCTCATCCGGTTCTGCCTCCTTCAATGCATCTATTATAGAGAGCTGATCCAGAAGATCTGCCTGTACAAATTTAAGCCTTTCCCTTATATGCTCTATCCTGCTGAAGTTTTCAACAGAAGATCTCCTGACCATTCCATAGACATCATAACCCTTTTCCAGCAGGAAATCAGCAAGGTATGAACCATCCTGGCCTGTTATTCCTGTTATAAGAGCTCTCAAAATTTCCTCCTTTTATTAATGGTGCCCGGCCTTCATCTCTAAAGAAATTATCTCTCTTCCAATCAAAATCTTATCTGACCTTTACATATTACTGAATTGATATTTATCTTTATCCCGTTTGTAAGAATATTATTATCTTCTACCCGGCTGTTATCCCCTATTACGGACAACCCGTCTATGCTGACATTTTCCCCGATTTCTACATTATAGGAGATTATTGAATCAGTTATATGGCTGTTTCTTCCTATGGTACAGTTATCAAATATGACGGCCCCCGATATAGCTGCATCCTGTTTTATACGGCAGTTGTTTCCTATTACCGATAGAGGGCGTATGATGGCACCCGGTTCCATGACAGTTCCATCACCTATAACCGCCGGGCCCGACTCAAAATTCTTATCCGAATACTTTACATCTTTTCCGGTGTATATGCCATCCCCCAGTTCAGGGTAAGGAAATTCATATTTTATCTTCCCGAGGCCTATATCGTGATGGGCTGAAATGTATTTTTCGGGAGTCCCGACGTCAAGCCAGTATGAATCAGAGAGATAGCCGTATACCCTGCAGCCTTTACTGAGAGCCAGCGGGAAAAGACCCCTTTCAAAAGAATACCTCTGGCCTTCAGGTGCAAGCTCAAGCACATGCGGCTCTATTATGTATGTCCCCGCGTTTATAAGATTTGTCACTAACTGGTCTGCCCCCGGTTTTTCCAAAAATTCAATGACCCGCCCGTCACCGTCTACGGGTACCAGGCCGTAAGCTGTAGGGTCATCAACAGGTGTAAGTGCAATGGTTATATCAGCATTCTTTTCCCTGTGAAAAGCTTTCATTTCAGACAGGTCAAGAGAGGTCAGTATATCCCCGTTAAATACCATAAAAGTTTTTCCATCAAGCCGGTCCTTTACATTTTTGACTGCGCCGCATGTTCCCAGGGGTCTCTCTTCAGAAATATAGCTCAGATTCAGTCCGAATCTTTTCCCGTCTCCGAAATAATTACTAAAAACTTCAGGAAGGTAGCATGTTGAAAATATTATATCCGTCAATCCATGGGATTTCAGCCAGTCAACGAAACTGTACATAAATGGACGGTTCATGAGGGGAAGCATCGGCTTGGGGTTGAGCAGGGTAACAGGCCTCATCCTTGTACCCTGGCCGCCGGCAAGTATCACTGCTTTCATATTACGACTCCCTTTCATGTATTAATATTTTTACGCCACCAGGCGAGTGTGTCCTCCAGAGTTTTTTCAATTTCATATTCAGGCTTCCACCCTGTTTCAGATACAAGTTTGCTGTTGTCGCCGAACAGGGTCTTTATATCAACAGGCCGGAAGCTATTCCTGTCAACTTCGATACGGATATCATCCATACTGCTCAGCGAAATCAGGATATCCAGTATGCGGGATATCTTCACAGGCTTTCCGGAACAAACATTGTATGCTTCTCCCGGCCTGCCCATGTTCATTATGCGCCAGTAGGCTTTTACCACATCCCTCACGTCCAAAAAATCCCTGCTTGCCTCAAGGTTGCCGACAAGGATAGCCGGCTTCTGCATGCCTGCCTCGATAAGTGATATCTGCCGGGCAAAATCGGAACATACAAATCCGGGCCTTTGCCCGGGTCCGATATGGTTAAAAGACCTGGCAACCATTATATTAAGCCCGTAAGCCCTGTTATATATTGCAGATAAAAAGTCAAGTGCTGATTTACTCACAGCATAAGGGTTGCCGGGGAATATTCTGTCGTCTTCTCTTAAGGGCCGCCCGTCACCTGATGTCCCGTACTCTTCTGCAGTGCATACCGAAAGAACTGAAGAACCGGGAAGTGTCTGCTTTATGCTTTCCAGAAGATTTATGCCTCCATATACATTAGAATTAAAAGTCCCTGCAGGATCCTTCCACGAACCGCTTACAGAACTTCTTGCTGCAAGATGATATACCTGTTCGGGTTTAAAATCATTCATAATGCTATCCACTGCTTTTTTGTCTGAAAGATCAGCTTTTTTTTCTATAAGCTCAAGTCCTTCTATATTAATTTCCCTGCGGCATTCCTGCAGATCTATCCCATAGAACAGGTGGCTTCCGGTATCTGCAAGGTACCGCATAAGATGTTTGCCCACAAATCCGCAATGACCGGTTATAAGTATCTTCAAATCAGAACTTTCTCCTAAAACTTTTTTCAAATATTTTAATATAAATCGGTATTATAAAAAACATACCGGACCGATTTATCTGTAAAATATGCTCCTCAGACCTGCAGTTATAAGCCTTATACCCAGTACCAGTATTACAAATGGTACGAGAATTACCCTGAAATTCTTCATATAATGCTTCCTGAAAAAATAAAACACGCTTTTCTGCATCCTGTAGCTTGCAACAATGGCAGCCGCCGGGCCTATCCTTTCCCTTCCGTATTTTTTCACATAGATGTACCCCTCGCCCTGATGATATTTGCCATTTTTAGAGTCAGGGGTACTCTCTTTTTTGCGGTTTACAGTACCGGTCCTGCTGCTGCTTCCACCTGTATGATGGACGACTCTTGAATAAGGCATATAATGGACCTCCCAGCCTTTCTGCCACATCCGGTAGCATATATCTATATCCTCAACGTACATAAAATAATTTTCATCCAGAATGCCTGTATCTTCAAGGGCTTTTCTTCTGATCATCATGCACGAACCCGATACCCAGTCTACAGGGAAAGGCTTTTCTCTGTCGGCATCAACAAGCTTGTATTTTCTTGAAAATGGATTATCGGGATATATGTGTGCGAGCAACGTATGGGCTGCGGCTCCGAAAAAGGAGGGGAACCTGCGGCACGAATATTGAATACTGCCGTCACTGTTCAGTATCTTTGGCCCTGCAGCTGCTACTTTTTTATTATCTATAAAATATCCCAGAAGATTTTCTATTGAATTATCAAAAACCTGGCAGTCGCTGTTTATAAGTAGTATATAGGCTGAATCAGAAATCATTATTGCCTGGTTGCTTGCAGCTGCAAATCCCCTGTTTCTTTCATTTTTTATAAGCGTAGTATCCGGATATGCTGATTTTACATATTCATCGGTGCCGTCAGAAGAAGCATTGTCAACAACAATAACATCATAGTCATTTTTTGGCGGGCAGGCATATATTGAGGAAAGGCAGTCCTTCAGATACTCCAGGCTGTTGTATGTCACTATTATTATGCTTAAATTTTTTGCTTTTTTTATCATCAGGGCCCGCATTCCAGTGTCAGGGTATTGTATATATTTATTTTACCAGAAACAACGATAATATATCATAATAAAAAACTTCTGTTTGGCCAGAGTACAAAAACTCTTATTAAAGATGGACCTTAAGGCAGACAATTCCACTACAGCCAGGGCTGCATACCTCCTGCTGAAACCCAGTAAAAGTATTACTGTTTTGAAATGCAGAGATTTTCAAATTGCTGCAAAAATATAAGGGAATAAATGCATTCAAATAAATATTCTGGCCGGTCCGGCGTTTAAGAAACATCCCTGCTTTGCGGCTGCAGGCAGGCATTTAACTGTGTTATCCGGAATTTCTTTCTCTTTTTTTCAGAACTTCATTTTCATATTTTAAAGCATCCCCTGCCCACTCAAAATCACCCGGGGTACCATTCGTTCTGCAGAACTGTTCCCACACAATTCCTGCCGGTGCTGTCTTTAGGTCTTCCAGCAGTGCGAGTCTGGCAAATAGATTGCCTTCATATTCATATTTTGCCAGGCTTTCAGACGGCTCAAGGAGAGCGTAAAGAAGAGCTTTCTTCGCGGTCCTTGCGCCAAGGACAAGAGCCCCCACCCTGTTTATTGAAGCATCAAAAAAATCTGTGCCTATATGAACCCTTCCCAGTGCGCCTGCACGGACTATCTCCTGCATTATTGCAATAATCTCCTCTGTAAGCGTGGTCACATGATCGCTGTCCCACCTGACTGCCCTGCTCAGATGAAGCATTATCCCCTTTAAAAAAGGCAGTACCGCTGAAATCTTGTCTGAAACCAGCTCTGCAGGATGGAAATGGCCTGTATCGAAAGTTATAAGTTTATGCATCTTTTCTGCATAGCCTAAATAGAACTCACTGGAACCCACCGTGTAGGATTCCAATCCAATCCCGAATAATTTGCTCTCCAGGGCATCCAGCATGTTTTCTTCGGGGTAATCCTTTTCAAATATCTCATCCAGGGAATCCTTCAATATTTTTCTGTGCTCCAGCCTGCTCACTGTATTATCCTTTGAACCATCCGGTATCCATATATTATTTATGCATACCTTTCCGAGTTCTTTCCCAATATAGTTTGATATCCCCCTGCATCTTTTTACATGTTCTATCCAGAAATTTCTTATTTTTCTGTCCCTGCTTGCAAGGGTATATCCATTATCGGCCAGCGGATGGGAAAAAAGTGTGGGGTTAAAGTCCAGCCCTGTATTATTCTCCCCTGCCCAATCAACCCAGCGTTTGAAATGCAGGGGAGTTATGCAGTCCCTTTCTACGGCCTTCCCTTTAAAATCCCCATATATCGCATGTATATTCACTTTGACTTTTCCCGGAATAAGAGATAAGGCTTTTTCAATATCTTCAAAGAGCTCTTCCTGATTACCTGCCCTGCCGGGATGAACTCCTGTGGCAAGAATACCTCCTCCGGACAATCCGGCACTGCTGCGCTCAAAACCCGTAACGTCATCAAGCTGCCAGCAGTGTATCGAGACCGGGACGCATTCCATAATTTCCATAGCACTTTCAATATCAACCCCTATAGCTTCGTACCTTTTTTTTGCATAATCATATTCTTTAATCATTTCAGGCGCCATACTCTTCCTCCCCTACACGGTTAAATCGATATCCTTTTAAGACCTGCCGGTACCAGCAGCGCAAAAAGAAACGCAGCATTTTTTAGATGCTGCGTCATTATTCTGTTCCATAACCTTAAATACAGTTTATTATTTCTTCTTCTTTTCTTTTTCAGCTGCCTCAAGCATCTTTTTTGCTATCCTGAGCTCTGTCTTCCTCCTGGTCTCCTCTGTATAGACCCTGATCTCTGCTACCAGCCGGTTATACCTTGTAATGAAGATTGTATCTCCAAGATTTTCGGTTAAATATTTAGTAAGGTTGACCCTTAATTCATTTGTGTCTATTTTCTTGACATCATCCTCATATGCCATTTCATTCTCCTTGCCATTTTTTCAATTTAAAAATTGGAATAAACTTGTAAAC
>JAGYMN010000001.1 GCA_018400395.1 Actinomycetota bacterium | reverse complement strand
GGGCAAAGGTAAGGACCACCAATGCCATAGAGAGATCTTTCAGGGAAGTAAGAAGAAGGACAAGGCCCATGACATGTTTTGAGAATGATAGGAGCTGTTCAAGGATTATGTATGGGGTTGTATCCCATTTAAATAAAGCTTGGGAGAATAAGCCTGTAAAAGAATTTACACAAAAGACTTGACGGTATCTTTATAAATTCTTATTTGATTTATTATCTATTTGTATTATATAATTGATACGTGTGTTTTAAGACACTATTTAATACTGGCAATGGGGATTTTTATTTAAGAATACAGATCACATAGAATTTAATCTTTCCGCTTTTAATCAATTTCTAAATTCAATGAACTTATTTTTATATAATATGCCTGTGTCTGTATAAATAGCATTTTATTATCGGGAAAGGTATGAACAATGAAAAAAAGGATGTATGTGGGGAATCTGAATTATGCAGTCACCGAAAAGGAGCTAAACGACCTGTTTGGTGAATTTGGTGAGGTTACCTACGCTAAAGTTATCACAAGACCTGACGGCAGATCCAAGGGATTTGGCTTTGTGGAGATGGCGGAAGAAGATCAGGCAAAAGATGCAATAGAAAAGCTCAACCAGTCAAGCTTCATGGAGAGGACCATTATAGTAAATGAAGCAAAAGAAAGAGAAAACAGACCTCCCAGGATAAATGATAACAGGGGCGGGTATAGAGATAACAGCGGCGGCAAAGGAGATGACCTCAATTATAAATTGAGGCAGCTGAGGAGAAAATTCAAATAATTTTTGATTCTTCCTTGTATTTTGAACTGAATTAATCTATAGTATTTTGAGAGAAAATTTAATATGTCAACCTTTAAAATAGTCCAGAGAGGCTAAAAGGTATGGTTTATATATTATTGCTACAATTAAATAATATAGATTTGAAGGCCTTCTTACATTTTTGTAAGAGGGTCTTTTTTTTGGAAAGATTATGATAGAGAAAGCAAATATTCTAAATCCGGATGACCTGGAAAGAGTGATAAAGAGGATATCCCATGAGATACTGGAGAGGAACAGGGGCTCAGAAAACCTTGTTATCATTGGTTTGAGAAAAAGGGGTGTTCCCCTGGCCAGAAGGATTGCAGACAGAATCGAGTCTTTTGAGGAAAAGAAGGTGGATTTTGGGAAACTTGACATATCGTTCTACAGGGACGATTTCGGGATGAAAATAAAATCTGATGTAGAAAAGACAGAAATAGGCTTCGATATAACTGATAAGAATGTGATCCTTGTGGATGATGTGCTATTCACGGGAAGGACAATAAGGGCGGCGATGGACGCAATAATAGACCTGGGCAGGCCAAGATCAATCCAGCTTGTCGTCCTTATAGACAGGGGTCACCGGGAGCTGCCGATAAGGGCTGATTATGTTGGAAAAAATGTGCCGACTTCCCGGAATGAACTTGTGATGGTGAAACTTAAGGAGACCGACGGGGAGGACGGCGTTATTCTCCTGGAAAAGGAAGAAGATGTTAAGTAAGAAAAGCATACTGCAGGTAGATGACCTGGAAAAAGAAGATGTTATAAAAATAATGGATACAGCCGATTCGTTTACCGATATATCAAAAAGGGAGATAAAGAAAGTACCCATACTCAGGGGCAAGGCTGTTGTAAACCTCTTTTTTGAATCCAGCACAAGGACGAGGACTTCTTTTGAAGTAGCTGCAAAGAGACTGTCGGCCGATATGATCAATTTTTCTGCCTCTACATCGAGTCTTAAAAAGGGCGAGTCAATAATGGATACATTAAGGACCATACTTGCAATGCAGGTCGACCTTGTAGTTGTGCGGCATAGTGACAGCGGCACTGTCAAGATGGTGGACGACCTTATAGATATTCCCGTAATAAATGCAGGTGACGGCAAACATCAGCATCCTACCCAGGCACTCCTTGATCTCTATACCATAAGGAGCAGGTTTAAGGAATGCAGGGGACTGAAGGTTGCAATAGTGGGCGACTTTTTAAACAGCAGGGTGGCAGCCTCAGACATTCTTCTTTTCGAAAAAATGGGAATGGACGTCTCAATTGTCGCACCTTCGATGCTTCTACCGGAGGACTGCTCAGGTTTTAAGATATACAGCTGCATAGACGACGTAATTGAAAGCGCAGATATAATCTATATGCTCAGGATGCAGTTTGAAAGACAGGGCAGAAAATTCTATCCCTCCATAAGGGAGTACAACAGGTTTTTCAGCCTGAACAGGGACAGGGTCGGTAGAATGAAGGAAAGTGCAGTCATAATGCACCCCGGACCCGTAAACAGAGGCATAGAGATAAGCGATGAAGTTATGGGCGGGACAAGAAGTCCCTACAGCAGTGTGATCATAGAGGATCAGGTAACAGGCGGGGTGGCAATAAGGATGGCAATTTTATACCTTATACTTGGATGAATGGAAGTAGGATATGGGAAGTAAAATACTAATCAGTAACGGAAGCCTTGCAGATCCGGAAACCGGCAGGTTTTGCAGAAAAGACATTTATATAGAAGGCAGGCTGATAAAAGATATAGCAGATAAAATAGAAGCCGGCAGCGGGGATATAAAGATAATAGATGCACGGGGCATGATTGTAATGCCCGGCCTGGTTGACATGCATGTTCATCTCAGGGATCCCGGTTTTGAGGAAGAAGAAACCATAGAAAGCGGGGCGGAAGCAGCACTTGCAGGCGGTATAACTTCAATGGCCTGCATGCCTAATACATCCCCGGCGATAGACAGCCCACATCTTGTAAAATACGTAATAGAGAAGGCGGATTCTACAGACTGCAGCATTTATCCTGTTGCTGCGATGACAAAAGGAATCGCGGGAAAGGAGATCACGGAAATGGGACTTCTTTCCGAAGAGGGGGCTGTGGCATTTTCTGATGACGGCAGGTGCGTATCTGATGCAAGGCTTATGTTTGAGATTATGAGATATTCTGTCCAGTTCGGAAAGCCTCTTGTTCTTCATGAGGAAGAGTACAGTTTTTCAGGATACGGACTTATGCACGAAGGGAAGTTTTCTACAAGACTTGGACTCGAAGGTATATCCAGACTTTCTGACGATATAATTATACAGCGGGATATAATGCTTGCAGGTAAGACCGGGGCGAGGATACATATTACACATGTAAGTACTTCCGCAGCTGTGGATATGATAAGGAGGGCAAAAAAGAATGGGGTTCCTGTTACATGCGATGTAACTTCACACCATCTTTTTTTCAATGACAGCTTCCTTGAAGGATTTAACACAAACCTTAAGGTTAAACCTCCCCTGAGAAGCAGAGATGACCAGATGGCCCTTATAGAAGGGGTAAAGGACGGGACCATAGATGCAATTATATCCGATCACGCACCCCATCTCGATACAGAGAAGAATACAACTTTTAGAGCGGCAGAGTTCGGAACAATCGGGCTGGAAACACTGTTTGCTTCTTCCTATACGAAGCTTTGCAGGGATAATGGAGTCGGTATAGATAAGCTGGTCCGGCTTTTAACTCTGGGCCCATCGTCAATAATAGGTATAAATGCCGGTAAAATATCCAGGGGTAAATCAGCGGATATAACAGTAGCAGATCCTGGAGCAGATTTTACACCTGCAGCAGATAGTTTCAGGTCGAGAAGCAAAAACAGCGCATTTATAGGGCAGAAGCTTTACGGGAAGATAAAATATACGGTAAAAAAGGGAAAAATAGTTTACGAAAGCGGGTCAAATTGAAAGCAGTTCTTTTTCTTGAAAATGGAATGATATTTGAAGGTAAAAATTTCGGGAGCAGCGGTGAGGTGCCCGGGGAAGTAGTATTTAACACGGCCATGACAGGCTATCAGGAAATACTTACTGACCCATCCTACTGTGAACAGATAGTTACAATGACATATCCCCAGATTGGAAATTACGGGGTAAACTCCCGGGACATAGAGTCATCACAGGTACAGGTGAAGGGCTTTATAGTACGTGAATACATTGATCATTACAGCAACTGGAGGGCTGAAAAGAGCCTGCAGCAGTACCTTAAAGAATATTCCATAGTAGGTATATATGATATAGATACAAGGCAGCTGACAAAGCAGATAAGGGTTGAGGGAGCCATGAAGGGTATAATATCAACTGAAACATCAGACCCCGGCATCCTGAAGGAAAAACTTGAAACCTTTCCCTATATGACAGGAAGGAACCTTGTAGATAATGTGACATGCACCGAAAAATATGTATTTAATCCGGGTAAGACCGATTACAGATATACGGTTGCAGTATATGATTTTGGGGTAAAGACCAGCATACTTAGATGCCTGGATTATGAAGGATTTAACATAGTAGTCATGCCTGCCCGGACTCCTCCCCGGGATTTACTGACCGGAGAGTTTGACGGGGTAATCCTGTCAAATGGGCCCGGTGACCCGGCTGCCGTTAAGTATGCTGTTGAAAATATAAAAAGCCTTATCGGAAAAATACCCATATTCGGGGTCTGTCTTGGCCATCAATTGCTTGCCCTTGCACTGGGAGCCAGAACTTATAAGTTAAAATTCGGCCATCACGGTTCAAATCATCCGGTAAAAAATACTGAAAGCGGGCGGATTGAAATAACAACGCAGAATCACGGATTTTCTGTTGATATAGATTCACTTGACAGCATAGGGGTACCATACCGGATAACACATATAAACCTTAACGACAATACAATAGAGGGCCTTTATTACCCGGGGATGTATTCTATTACAGTGCAGCATCATCCGGAGGCAGGACCCGGTCCCCATGATTCAAGATATATTTTTAAAAGATTTGCTGGGCTTATTGATGATTTTGGTAAGAATGGCAGGGACGGTTAAGGAGAATAAATGCCAAAGAGAAAAGACTTAAAGAAAATAATGATAATAGGGTCTGGTCCGATAATAATCGGGCAGGCCTGCGAGTTTGATTATTCAGGCGCCCAGGCATGCAAGGTGTTGCGTGAAGAGGGTTACCAGGTCGTGCTGGTAAACTCCAACCCTGCCACCATAATGACCGATCCTGAATTTGCAGATAAGACATATATCGAGCCCCTTTCCACGGAATTTGTGGAAAAGATAATAGAAAGGGAAAGGCCCGATGCAATCCTTCCGACTCTTGGAGGCCAGACGGGGCTTAACATGGCGGTAATGCTTGCCCGTGAGGGAGTACTAAAAACTTACGGAGTAGAACTTATCGGAGCAGATGTAGACGTGATAACGAGGGCAGAGGACAGGGAGGAATTCAAGGAAGCAATGAGCTCGATAGGGCTTTATGTTCCGCCAAGCGGATATGCACACAGCCTTCTGGAAGCACTGGATTTTGCAGATAAGCTAAAATATCCGCTTGTTGTAAGGCCAAGTTTTACACTTGGCGGCCTCGGAGGCGGGGTAGCCTTTAACAGGGAGGAATTCACAGAGATAGTCACCAGGGGCCTGGACCTCTCGCCGGCATCTGAGGTACTTGTAGAGAAGTCTGTTGCAGGGTGGAAGGAATTCGAACTGGAGGTTATGAGGGACAGGGCAGATAATGTGGTCATAGTATGTTCCATCGAGAATTTTGATCCTATGGGAGTCCATACAGGAGACAGCATAACAGTGGCCCCGGCACAGACACTCACGGATAAGGAATATATAAATATGAGAGATGCGGCTATTGATATTATAAGGAAGATAGGCGTGGAAACCGGCGGTTCAAATATACAGTTTGCAGTTGATCCGGAAAATGGGAAAATGGCTGTTATAGAGATGAACCCCAGGGTATCAAGGAGCAGCGCCCTTGCCTCAAAGGCAACAGGTTTTCCAATAGCAAAGATAGCTACAAAACTCGCTGTGGGCTATACGCTTGATGAGATACCCAACGATATTACAAAAAAGACAACTGCCTGTTTTGAGCCGTCAATAGACTATGTAGTTGTGAAGTTTCCAAGATGGGCGTTTGAAAAATTTGCAGGTACGGACACCTCACTTACAACAAGGATGAAGTCCGTCGGTGAGGTAATGGCTATAGGAAGGACATTTAAGGAGGCCCTGCAGAAATCCATAAGGTCCCTTGAGATAGACCGCTACGGACTCGGAGCTGACGGGGTATGCAATGTCAGGGATGAACTAATATACGACAGGCTTACAGTACCAAACCAGGACAGGGTATTTTATATAAAAATTGCGATTGAAAAGGGTAAAAGCATAGATGAGATTTATAAATTAACTAAAATAGACCCCTGGTTTTTGAGCAATATAGCGCAGCTTGTTGAGTTTGAAAAAAAATTTAAGGATACCAGTCTTAAAAACCTTGACCGGGATATGCTCATGGAGGCCAAAAGGAATGGCTACTCCGACATTCAGCTTGCACACCTCTGCAGATGTAAAGAGATAGATATAAGGAATTTAAGAAAAAAGATGGGAATTGTTACGACATTTAAGACCGTTGATACATGCGCTGCCGAGTTTGAA
The DNA here is from genome assembly GCA_018400395.1 of Actinomycetota bacterium. GTDB lineage: Bacteria > Actinomycetota > Humimicrobiia > Humimicrobiales > Humimicrobiaceae > M55B120. The sequence continues at coordinate 64,271 of JAGYMN010000001.1, read as the reverse complement.
GCTTACACGTCATATTATTATTCTACATATGAAAGTGAGGACGAGATACTTCCTACAAGCAGGGAGAAAATAGTAATACTGGGAAGCGGACCCAACAGGATTGGCCAGGGGATAGAATTTGATTACTGCTGCGTACATTCATCCTATGCCCTTCATGATATGGGCTATGAGACAATAATGGTAAACTGCAATCCCGAGACTGTAAGTACAGATTACGACACTTCTGACAGACTGTATTTTGAGCCCCTGACCTTTGAGGATGTTATGAATATAATAGAAGCAGAGAAACCATCAGGGGTGATAATACAATTTGGGGGCCAGACACCATTAAAGCTTGCTATTCCCCTGCAGAAAGCAGGTGTAAACATACTGGGTACATCCCCTGATTCCATAGACCTTGCAGAAGACAGGAAAAGATTTGGAAACATGTTGAAAAAACTGGGGATTCCCCAGCCGGAAAACGGAACTGCTCTTAATGAGAGCGAAGCTGTAGATATAGCAGAAAGAATAGGTTATCCGGTGCTTGTAAGACCTTCATATGTCCTTGGCGGCAGGGCTATGAATATTGTATATGACAGGGATAGCCTGAGGGACTATGTAAAGAATGCAGCTGTTGTATCAAATGACCGGCCCATACTTATAGACAGATTCCTGGAGAGGGCAATTGAGGTGGATGTAGATGCAATATACGACGGAGAAGAACTTTTCATCGGCGGTATAATGGAACATATAGAGGAAGCAGGCATACATTCAGGCGATAGTGCATGTGTCATACCGCCATTTACTCTCAGCAGGGAAATTATTGATATTATAAGGGATTATACATATAAAATAGCAGAAGAGCTCAGGGTCGTAGGACTGATAAACATACAATACGCAGTAAAGGATGGAATGGTCTATGTCCTGGAAGCAAACCCCAGGGCATCGAGAACAGTACCTTTTATAAGCAAATCTATAGGAGTTCCCCTGGCCAAGATAGCTTCCAGGGTCCTGGCAGGAATGAAGCTGAGCCAGCAGGATTTTAAACGCGTGGATTCAACCAGGCTGGGTTATTTCAGCATAAAAGAGGCGGTACTTCCATTCAACCGGTTCCCCGGGGTGGACACCATACTGGGACCGGAGATGAAGTCCACGGGTGAGGTCATGGGAATAGACCCGGATTTCGGCATAGCTTTTGCAAAGACCCAGATTTCAATAAATCAGGTATTCCCCACTTCCGGCTCAGTGTTCATATCGGTAAGTGACAGGGATAAAGACCTTATAGTTGAAATTGCAAGGAAGCTTTCAGAAATGGATTTTAAAATTATATCGACAAGCGGGACAGCAGAGATACTGTCAGGAAACGGTATAAAGACAGACAGGATCCTAAAAATCAGGGAAGGAAGACCCAATATAATAGATATGATAAAAAACAGGGAAATAGATCTGATAATAAATACTCCTGAAGGCAGCAGGGCAAGAAGTGACGGTTATTATATGAGGACAGCTGCGGTACTCCATAACGTGCCGTCTATTACAACACTTTCTGCTGCGAGGGCTCTTCTGCAGGGAATAGAGGGAATGAAAAAAAATTCTGAAGTAAAGGTTAAACCCATACAGGAATATTGATGAAGATATTAAACAGCGAAATACTGTCCAACGAAAGATATGGTCCCGATATCTATAAAATGGAGATATTTGCACCTCATATAGTAAAGAATGTAGGCGCCGGGCAGTTTGTTAATATCAGATGCTGCTCTCCTGATAAACGGGATCCTCTTCTGAGAAGGCCGTTTTCAGTTTTCGATGTTGAAAAGAAGTTCAATGTTTTTTCAATACTCTATAGGGTCAGGGGCAAGGGTACCAGGTACATGTCCGAACTTAAAAAGGGCGATACCGTAAACATGGCAGGTCCCCTGGGGAAACCGGTAGAACCTGTATCTTTAAAAGGTAATTTACTTTTGATTGGCGGAGGGATGGGAATTGCCCCGCTTAACCTGATATCAAGAATCGCAGCTGATGAAGGAAAGAAAGTCTCTGTACTTGCAGGCTTTAAGGACAGCAGTCTTTTGATGTGGGAAAGGGATCTGATGCGGATGGGTGTTAAATACAGGATGTTTTCAGAAGATGGAAGCTGGGGGCAGCAGGGCCTGGTATGCGACCATATACTGGATGAACCGAAGGTTTTAAGGGATCATGACATATTCTGCTGCGGTCCTGTTGAAATGTTAAAAGTTCTCCAGAGGGAGCTGGAAAGGGAAGACATAAGGGCAACTGCCATACTGGAAGAGAAAATGGGATGCGGCATCGGCGTGTGTAATGGATGTGTCGTAAAAGTAAAAAAGAAAGACGGAATCGATTATTTAAGAGTCTGCAGGGAAGGACCTGCTTTTGAGCTATCGGAGGTAATTTTTGACTGACAGGCTTTTTAAATGGGAAAAAGAGAATGAAAAAGATGTTCCCGGTGAAGAGCGCAGCAGCAGGAAACCGGACATGTCTGTGGAAATAGGCAGGATCGGGCTTAAAAACCCTCTGGTTGCATGTTCGGGAACGTTTTCCCATGGAGAGGAACACAGTAATTTTTATGATATATCGGTACTTGGTGCGGTAACAACCAAAAGCTATTCGCTGAAGCCAAGAAAAGGTAATCCGCCTCCCAGAATCTGCGAGACACCTGCCGGCATGCTAAACTCAATAGGTCTGCAGAATGACGGGATTGACGTATTTATAAAATCTCATCTTGCACAGATGAAAAAAGACGGTGCGGGCATAATACTCAGCATCTTCGGCAAGGATTCAGAGGAATTCAAAAAAGTAGCCCTCAGGATACTTGATGTAAAAGCAGATATAATAGCAGTTGAACTAAACCTCTCCTGCCCCAATGTGGAAAAAGACGGAACATCCTTCTGTGCATTCCCGGAGGAAGTAAAGAAGGTGGTAGATGCAGTCGTATCAATGCTGGACATCCCTGTGATAGCAAAGCTTTCTCCAAATCATGATAATATAATACAGTCAGCAGAGGCAGCAAAGCAGGCAGGCGCAGAAGCTATCTCCCTTATAAATACAGCCGTGGGCATGGCTGTTGATGTAGAGACATACAGGCCGCTTCTGGGAAATATAACAGGCGGGCTCTCGGGCCCGGCAATAAAGCCCATTGCGCTTGCAAAGACATATATACTGGCCCGGGAGAATATACTTCCTGTAATAGGCATGGGGGGCATCTTTGATTACAGGGATGTTCTGGAGTTTATGATAGCGGGCGCATCGGCAGTAGGCCTCGGCACCGTTAATCTTATAGAATACGATGCAGGAGAAAAAATACTTCTTGACCTTGAGGATTATCTTGTAAAGAAAAATATAAATAACATCAGGCATTTTACAGGGAGGATCAGGATTTGAAAAAAAGAAAGCTGAGGTTAAGGGACCGTCTTGTAGTTGTAATAGATGTTGACAGTAAAGGCAGGCTCCTGAAAATACTTTCCCGTATATCAGGAAAGGTATCAACTGTAAAACTGGGTCTGGAGATGATATATAGTGCCGGGATAGGTGTTGTTGATATCACAAAGAGATCAGGTTATGATGTAATGCTTGATGCAAAAATTATGGATATACCAAACACTGCGGGCAGGGCATCCTCTGCTATTGCAAAATTAAAGCCTTCAATAATTACCATACATGCCCTGGGAGGCAGAAGGATGATAGAAGATTCACAAAGAGCCCTTGAAGAGCAGTCAAAGAAAGAACTTTCCATAAAACCTCTTTTATTCGGGGTTACCGTGCTTACAAGTCTTGATGATAGGGACCTTGAGGAAATGGGTTTCAGTGGAGGTTATATTGGTACTGTAAAAAAGCTTGCAGGTATTGCCCTGGATGCAGGTGCAGATGGAATAATATGCTCACCGGGGGAAGCCGGAATCCTGAGAAAGGAGTATGGTGAAGATTTTTTTATAGCAACGCCCGGGATAAGGCTGGAAGAGGACAGCCCTGGAGACCAGAAACGGTTCAGTACCCCTGAAAAAGCTATACAATCAGGCTCTGATATATTGATAGCAGGACGTTCAATAACAGGTAAAGAAGATATGGCAGGTGCAGTGGATTTTATACTGGGAAGGATAGGCAATGCACTGGGAAAGGAAAATATGATATGGTGAAAGTAATGGAGCAGGCAGGGGAGAAAGGTATATTAAATCTTTTTACCGAATCCGGAGCTATACTGGAAGGGCATTTCAGGCTTACGTCAGGCTACCACAGTGATGTCTATATACAGTGTGCTGCTCTTCTGCAGTATCCTGAAAGAGCCGGCGTACTGGCCGGTGAAGCATTCAATATCCTGAAAGGCAGGATGGACCCGGGTAAAATAGATACAGTAATAGCCCCGGCGATAGGAGGTATTCTGTGGGGATATATTCTTGCATGCAGGATAGGCTGCAGGATGATATTTACCGAGAGAAAAGAAAATAAAATGATGCTGAGAAGGGGCTTTAATATAGTAAGGGGAGAGAAAGTAATAATAGCGGAAGATGTAATAACAACCGGGGGATCGGTATCTGAAGTAATCAAAATATGCAGAAGGGAAGGAGCGGATATAAAGGCCGTGGCTGCAATGGTAGATAGAAATTCCGGTGTTGATTTTGGATACCCTTATTACAGCATGGTAAAGATAGATGCCAAAAAGTTTGCTCCGGATAAGTGCCCTTTATGTGAAAAGGGGGAGCCCCTGGTATATCCCGGGAGCAGAAAATAAATAATATGACTGATTGATTTTTCTAAAAATCCGTTTTTATATAAATTCATTGAATAATTATGTTGAAAAAGTATATATATGTTTGTATACTCTAAATTATCTGTCCAGTCATTTTCAAAAGGAGCTTTGATGATATCAGAAAGCTTGAGTGAAGAAGCAAGAAAAAAGGGTCTTGAAAAAGCAAAACTGGTCCGAAGGAATAGAGCCGAGATCAAGGAAAAGTTAAAGAACGGAAGGATCAGCATTAATGAGCTTTTTAATGACCAGGAAATTTTCGAAGAGTATATTGCAGGGATGAAGGTATTAAACATTATTAGCTCGCTTCCCGGCAATGGAAGGGTAAATGCCATAAAGACACTTGAAAAATTAAGGATAAGCCCCCACAAGAAAATAGGCGGACTGGGTAAAAACCAGAAAGCCAGCTTTTATAAGCATTTCAATATAACAGAGTCTTGACTTATTATAGATGATCGACAGAGCAAGATTATTTGTAATTTCAGGCCCATCCGGTTCAGGTAAAAGCAGCCTAATCTCAGATGTCATTAAAAGCATGGATAATTTTGAAAAGTCCATATCTGCCACCACAAGGCCAAAAAGAAGCGGAGAAATACATGGCAGGAATTATTATTTTGTTTCACCTGAAGAGTTCAGGGAAATGATTGACAGGGGAAGTTTTCTGGAGTGGGCAGTGTATGCAGGATATTACTATGGTACTCCGGAAAATTTTGTGATGGAAAAGCTCTCTATCGGAATAAATATGATCCTGGAGATAGAAGTACAGGGAGCAATGCAGATAATGAAAAAGATAGATGATGCTTATTTTATTTTTATTACAACGACAATACCGGGCCAGTTAAGGGAAAGACTGATAAAGAGGGGAACAGACAGTATTGAAGAGATTGAAAAAAGGCTGGAGATAGCAGAGAAGGAACAAAAGTATAAGAAATATTATGATTGCATAATCGTCAATAATAACTATAATGAAGCTTTAAAAAATCTAAAAAGCGTTCTTATAGAAGCCGATGGAAAGGTAAGTAAATGAAAATGCATTTTCTTGATGAATATGAAAAAAGTATAAAAAGTAAATATAAATTGTGCATAGTTGTTTCCATGCGGGCAAGAGAACTTGGGGAATATCTTGCGGCCGCAAGGAATATGGAAAGGGTAAATATAGTCAAGCCTCTTGTGGATATTGAGTCTTCGGATCCACTTGAAATAGCCTTTCAGGAGATAAAGGAAAAAAAGGTAGGATTGGATATTAAAGAAGAGGAAGAAAAATAATCTTGAGTGATAGCAGTTCAATTTTTTTAGATAAAAAGATTGTACTGGGAATAACCGCCTCCATTGCTGCCTATAAGGCAGCCTATATATGCAGCAGGCTGGTAAAATCAGGTGCCAGCGTCATTCCAGTTATGACAGCGCGTGCCGAAAATTTCATAAACCCCATAACTTTCAGCTCACTTTCGGGCAATGAGACAATAACCGGACAGTTTAAAAATAGTGGTGATATATATCATATAACACTTGCACGCAGGGCAGATGCATTTCTTATAGCACCTGCAAGTGCAGATGTTATATGTAAGCTTGCCCGGGGTATATGCGATGATTTTCTTACAACTGCTGCGATGGCAGCGAAATGCCCGACCCTGATCGCTCCGGCAATGAATACAGGAATGTACCTTGACGGGGCTGTAAGGGAGAGCATAGAAATACTTGCCAGGCATGGAAAGTACAGGATTATAGGACCTGCAGAAGGAGATCTTGCATGTGGTGAAAAAGGTCCCGGGAGGATGGAGGAGGAGGATAAGATAATAGACAGTCTGGCCGGGCTTCTTACTGTCTCCAGCGCCCTCAGGGGCAAGAAGGTTCTTATAACGGCAGGGGGTACCAGGGAATATATAGATAAAGTCAGGTTTATATCCAATGCTTCCAGCGGAAAAATGGGTTTTGCACTGGCAGAAGAGGCATATTTCAGGGGAGCAGAAAAAGTAATCCTGGTAAGTGCTGCAGGGAAGAGACTGCTGCCATACGGGGCAGAGGTTGTTCATGTAGAAGATACTTCCGGCATGAAGGAAGCAGTAATGGATAATTTAAATGATGCAGATATTATAATAATGGCCGCAGCTGTCAGTGATATAGTTCCGGTTAAAAGGACTGATAAGAAAATACCAAAAAAGAGTCTTATTTCTTCTATGGGGTTTAAACTGAACGAGAATATACTTGATATCCTGGCAAAGAACAAAAAGAAGGATCAATTTTTAATAGGATTTGCTGCTGAAAGTGGCTATAATATTTCTAAGGTGGCCAGGAAATTCTCTGGAAGAAACATAGATATGATAGTAGGCAATGACATTTCGGGTACAGATACAGGTATTGGCAGTGACTACAACCAGGTAGATGTAATAATACCGGGAAGAGAGCCTGTAAGGATACCGAGGAATATAAAGCGGATTGTAGCAGCAGGTATCTGGGATGAGATAATAAAGCAAATATGAAACTATTGATAATTAGGTACTAGATGGGAGACTTAATGCCAAAGAAAAAGAACTATTTATTTACCTCAGAATCAGTAACTGAGGGTCATCCTGATAAGATGGCAGACCAGATATCGGATGCCATACTTGACGCTATTATAAATGACGACAAAAAGGCGAGGGTTGCCATAGAAACTCTTGTGAAGACTGGGATAGTGGTCGTAGCAGGAGAGGTGACTACAAATACATATGTTGAGATACCTTCAATAGTAAGAGATGTAATAAAAAGTATAGGTTATACAAGGGCAAAATACGGTTTTGACTATGAGACATGCGGGATTATGGTGTCAATAGGCAGGCAGTCACCGAATATTGCTCTTGGTGTTGAGAAGGCTTTTGAATCTAGAGTTGGGAACGGTTATGAAGATGAAATAGATCTGCAGGGAGCCGGAGACCAGGGGATGATGTTCGGTTTTGCCTGTAATGAGACCCCTGAATTTATGCCGCTGCCGATAATGATGGCGCATAATCTTGCCCACAGGCTTTCCGAGGTAAGAAAAGCAGGAATACTGCCATATCTAAGACCTGACGGAAAGACACAGGTCAGTGTAAGATATGAAGATGGAAGGCCTGTAAGAATAGATACGATAGTAGTATCGTCCCAGCATGCACCAAATATAGACATCGATACACAGATATTGCCTGACATAAAAGAATTTGTGGTCAAGCCTATTATTCCGGAAGAATATCTTTCAAAGGATATAAGGTTATTTGTAAACCCTACCGGAGAGTTCACGATAGGCGGCCCCATGGGTGATGCAGGAGTAACAGGCAGAAAGATAATAGTTGATACATACGGCGGGAGTGCAAGACATGGCGGAGGGGCTTTCTCGGGCAAGGATCCTTCAAAAGTAGACCGCTCGGCGACCTATGCTGCAAGGTATGTGGCAAAGAACATGGTTGCAGCAGGTGCAGCTGAAAGGCTTGAGATCCAGGTTTCGTATGCTATAGGAGTTTCACACCCTGTTTCGGTTATGGTAGAAACATTTGGGACGGAAAAGGTAGGTACGGAAAAGATAGAAGAAGCCATAAAGGAAATCTTTGACCTGCGGCCGGGTGCCATAATAAGGGATTTAGACCTTTTGAGACCTATTTACAGAAAAACAGCAGCATACGGTCACTTTGGAAGACGCGACAGGGATTTTACATGGGAAAAGCTGGATAAGGTAGATGCCATAAAAGATTTTCTGGGATTGAAGTAGTCTCTCTGTAATAGCTGCTGCATAGTTTTGTTAAAGTAAACTTTTAATGGATTTAACCCGGATTAAAATCATTGTAAATGAAAAGATATGCTGAAGTATATATTGATATAAAATCACCGGGTATGGACCACCCCTTTGATTATATTATACCCCCGGATATTGAGCCTTATATAAAAACAGGCAGTGTTGTGCTGATACCTGTAAACCAGAGAAAAGAAATAGGATATGTTGTGGGTATAAAAGACGAGACACCGGTAAAACCTCAGGATCTGAAAAAAATATCCGGACTGGCAGATATTTCGCCTGTTTTTGATGATGATATGTTAAAACTTGCATTATGGATGAGCTCATATTATGTATATCCCCTTTCCGGTGTTCTGAGATTGTTGCTTCCCCCTGGTAGAAAAAGTAAAAAGACTATTTATGGTTCAGCCTCACCGTCAAAATATATGACCGTGATCCGTCTTGATAATGGAGTTTATGGAAAATTAAAAGATGACAGGGGATGGCAGAGGAAAAAAGCACAGAACAGGATTCTTCAGCTACTTCTTCAGGACAAAAATAAGGAAATGGAACGGAGCCTGCTGCTTAAAAGAACGAAAAGCAGCTATGATTCTTTAAAGAGGCTTCTGGAGGCGGGTCTAGTAAAAAAGTACAGCAAAAGGCAAATAAGGGATTACCGTTACGGCAGCATTTTACAGGAAGAAAGCAGGCCGGTAATTCTAAACCATTATCAGAAGAAATGCGTGGAAGCTGTGTGGGGCTCTGCCGCCCGTGGGGAAAGCAGGAAATTTCTTATACATGGGGTAACCGGAAGCGGCAAGACAGAGGTTTACATGAACATATGCAAAAGGGTTATAGATATGGGCAGGAAAGGCCTTGTTCTTGTACCCGAGATATCACTTACCCCCCAGCTTTTTTCAAGATTTGAGAAGATGTTCGGGAGGAGGCTTGCAGTATATCATTCACGCATGAGTGACGGCGAGAGATATGACAGGTGGATGGAAATACTTGAGGGTAATGTGGACCTTCTGATAGGAACAAGGTCAGCTCTCTTTACACCAATGAAGGATACCGGTGTTATAATAATGGATGAAGAGCACGACCCTTCCTATAAGGAAAATTCACTGGCAAGATATAATACACGTGATGTTGCATCAAAGCTTTCAGAGATAAAAAAGATCCCTCTGGTTATGGGAAGTGCCACTCCTTCAATAAGCACCAGATATACGGCTTTGAACAGAAAGGATTATTCAATTCTGGAGATGCCTGTAAAAGCCCAGAACTCGAAGAAAGTCGAAAGGAAGATAGTTGACCTAAGGAAGATAGACCGGTCAAAAGAAGACGAGTTCATAACATCAGCTCTTTACAGGGCAATGCATGAAGAGCTTGAAAAAGACAACAAGGTAATAATCTTTATAAACCGAAGGGGATTTTCTAATTTTGTAGTATGCACAGAATGCGGTAACATACCACGCTGCCCCGCCTGTGACCTGCCGTACAACTATCACCGCGACATCGGGAAACTTGTATGCCACCACTGCGGAAGGGAAGAAAAATATACAGGAGTCTGCAGAATGTGCGGAAAGCACAGCCTATTTCTTGCAGGAAGCGGCATACAGAGAGTGGAAGCCAAGATAAGGACAAGGTTTAACGATGTACCTGTTTTCAGGATGGATTCCGATGCAACCTCCGGGAAGCAGTCGCACTACAGGATAATTAAAAATTTTTCCGCTCCCGGAAGATCGATTTTAGTGGGTACGCAGATGGTGGCAAAAGGGCTTGATATTCCTGATGTCACTCTTGTTGGGGTGATAAACTGTGATGGTATGTTGTCTCTTCCTGATTATCATATGAATGAGAGGGTATACCAGCTTGTAACCCAGGTTTCAGGAAGGGCTGGAAGAAAAGAAAAGCCGGGAAGGGTAATAATTCAGACATACAGGCCTGATTCCTATGTTATTAAGCACCTTGATGATGAAGATTACCTGAGTTTCTATATGGAAGAGATTAAAAACAGGAAAGAGCTTTCCTATCCTCCGTTTTCTAATCTTGTAAATATAATAATATCAGGGCTTGATGAGGCCATTGTAATAGAAGAGTCTAAAAAAATGCTGGATAAAATAAAAAAAGACATTAAAATAAATATTGATGTTCTGGGGCCTGCTCCAGCACCTTTTTACAGGATAAACAGATTCTACCGTCAGCATATACTGCTTAAGACAAAGGAAATAGGTGTTCTTACTGAGATGCTGGGACAGTTAATGAAAAAGTACAGAAAAAGCAGTGACACAAAGATTATAATAGATGTAGATCCGGCCTGGATACTATAGTATGGAGGAGTTGGAATGGCAATAAGAAAGATAAGAAAGATAGGTGACCCGGTTCTGAGGGAAATTGCAAATAAAGTGGATAAAATAGACAGAAGTATCAAAGATATTGTAAAAGACATGATTGATACCATGAAAGAGGAAGGCGGGTTGGGTCTTGCTGCTCCACAGATAGGCATATCAAAGAGGATAATAATTGTCAGATACGGGGACAGGATCGACACTTTCATAAATCCTGAGCTGGAAGTTTTGGATGATAACATGACCAAAAGCGATGAAGGATGCCTGTCGATATATTCCATCCAGGGATTTACAGTAGACAGATACAAAAAGGTAAGAGTTAGGGCCAAAAACCTTAAGGGCAAACCATTGGAGGTGACAGCAGAAGGGCTTCTTGCTATAATATTCCAGCATGAAATAGACCATCTGAAAGGAAAGATGTTTATAGATCATCTTGACCCGACTTCCAGGATGGAACTTCTGGACAGGGTAAACGAGTTCAAATCCTGAAAAATGTGCTTTCCTTGTAAGGAGATGATGTTTTGCGAATAATATACTTCGGTTCATCTGATTTCTCTGTACCTTTTCTTGAAGAGATAGATGATTCCCATCATGTTGTGACAGCAGTTTTTACATTCAGGGACACAAGGAAGGGAAGGGGCAGGAAACCTGTACCCTGTCCTGTAAAAAAGTGTGCACTGGGAAGGGGACTTGCCGTACATGAGATTTCAAAAAGTGGAAGCGATCTTATTAAGGAGCTGGAATATGCTGAATTTGACCGCGGGGTCGTTGTATCTTTCGGCATGATATTCCCCCATGAATTATTTGAAAGGTGGCCCGGAATATGGCTTAATGTACACCCATCAATACTGCCGGCATACAGGGGCTCATCACCTATAACAGGAGCCCTGATTGATGGTGCAAAAAGCACAGGGGTTACAATAAATGATGTTGTAAGCGGAATAGATGAGGGGGATATTTACGCACAGACATGCTTTAATATATCAGAGTATGACAATTTTGAAGATGTGGGAAAAAAGGCAGTAATGTTTGGCCGTCCCCTTCTTTTAAGCGTGCTTGACCTTATAGAGAACAAAGATTATAAGCCTGGGCCCCAGAAAAATAGGGGTGTAACATATACAAGAAAAATAACGGCAGATGATCTGAGAATAGACTGGAAAAAAGAATCCGGTAAAATAGTAAACAAAATAAGGGCTTTTTCACCCTCGCCGGGAGCATATACTTTCTACAGAGGTCTTAGAATAAAAATATTGAGGGCATCGGTTTTTCAAAAAGTAAAAGGTAATGACGGAGCAGGAAAGATAATCTGTGCCGTGAGCAGGGAAGGTCTTGTCGTAAATTGTGGAGAAGGGGCAGTAAAAATTGAGAAAATTCAACCAGCTGGCAGGAAAGTGATGGATTCTAGAAGTTTTATAAACGGTTACAGCCCCCAAGCCGGGTCTTTCCTGGGGAATGAATGAAATGGGCGGAAAAGCAGAAAAACCTCGAAATATAGCCCTTGAAATCCTTGACAGTCATTTTAATAGCGGAACCCCGCTAAAAGGGCTGCTGTCAGAAAGCTTTGAATCAAAAAATATTAAAAGTTTAGACCGTAGATTTATATTCAATATTGTAAAAGGGACAGTCAGGTATCTTATAAGGTCTGATTTTATAATATCCTCTCTTTCGGAGAGAAAGATTTCAGGTATTACCCCGGTTATACTAAACATACTCCGGATGGGGATATATCAATTACAGTTTATGGACAGGGTCCCGGCATATTCTGTGGTAGACGAAAGCGTAAAACTTGCAAAGAAGAGAAAAAATAATGCCGCAGGTTTTGTAAATGCGGTTCTCAGAAAAGCATCAGAAATAAAGGATTATGAAGAATATATACTTGACATACTTAAAGAAAGTAATGAAGGAGAAGATAGGGCCATTTCTGTAATCCATTCATTTCCGGAATGGGTAATAAAATACTGGGGGAAATATTACGGAATAAAAAAAACCAAAAAGATATGCAGATATCTTAACAAAATTCCAGGGTTCTATATAAGGATAAATAAAATAAGATATAAAGAAAAGAATAAAGACAGCGATATTACGGATGATAATATCCTTACACGCATAATGGAACAGCTTAAATATATAAAAGCAAAGCCTGTAGAATTAAAGGCAGAGGAAATAAATAAACTGGACAGGGATTTCAGAAAAGTTTTTGGGCCTGTTGCGTTAAAAAAACCTGGAACGGGCGATAATGTATTTGAAGAAGCTGCAGCTATATCATCTGCTATGGGAATAGAAAATGAAAAACTCTACGATGAAGGCATTATATCTGTTCAGGACCTGTCCTCGCAGATGGGTGTCAAGTATTTTCTGGGGCCCGAACAGGGCGAGAAAATACTTGACTGCTGTGCAGCTCCCGGAGGCAAGACTTCCTTTATATCACAGCTAATGGGTAACAGCGGGAGGGTACTGGCAGTAGATAAAAATGATGATAGGGTCAGAACACTTTCAGATAACCTCAAAAGGACAGGATCGGATAATGTAACCGTGGTTATCTCTGATTCATCAAAACCGGGGTTTCTTAATCATATCAAAGGAAATTATATAAATTATTTTGACCGCATACTAATTGATGCGCCATGCAGTGCGCTAGGGACAATCGCAAAAAATCCGGAGATAAAATACAACAGGAAAATGGAGGATATCGAAAGACTTTCAATGCTTGCAACAGATATGATGTCAGCATGTCATCCATATCTCAGGACCGGAGGAAGGATGGTATTTTATACATGCACTATTTCCCCCCTGGAGAACGGCCTTGCTGTCAGGCGCTTCCTGGAATCTATGGACGGAAATTACAGGATAGCTGAATCTGAAGATACAACAGGTACTAAAAAAGCAATGGAGGTTGAAATCATGCCGTATTACCTGAAAAGCGAGGGAGGGTATGTATGCACCCTGGAAAAAGTTTAAAGGCAGCTAATGCTCATACTACCTTTTTTACTTTATTGGCCTTAAGGCAGCTTGTGCAGATATTAATAGTTTTTATCGTTCCGTTTATTTCTACTTTTGCTTTTTGAATATTTGGTTTAAAAACCCTTTTTGTTTTTTTATGTGAATGACTCACATTATTACCTGTTGAAGTCTTTTTACCGCATATGTCACAAACTCTGGCCATCTATATCACTCTTTTCAGATAAGGCTTTTGATGCCCTAAATACTGTATTTTTCAAATATTAATAATAAACTCTGGGAATATTATCACTTTATTTTATTATTTTCAATAAAATCTAAAAAAAAACACCGGTAAATTGGCAAAAACCCTGGTCGCCCGGTATAAAAAAAATAAATGATTTTAAGGAAACGAAACTATTAATAAAGTATTAAGTCAAATATAAGTGTAAAAAATTGTTTTTTGTTATAATATCTAAGTCAATCAAAAAAGGTAAGGCGGCTGGTTATATATGGTGATGATAAAAAATGTTGAGAAGAAAATTGTTGAAGAAATAATTGATACCGTTATAGACAATTTTAAAGAAAATGAAGCAAAAATTAATGATATGAATGTATTTCCCGTACCGGATGGAGATACGGGGACCAATATGCTTCTGACTCTCAAATCGATCAGGGAGGAAATACTTAAGATAAATAACCCAACACTTAAATCGGTGCTTGAGAATGCCTCTATGGGCGCGCTTATGGGGGCAAGGGGTAATTCCGGAGTAATACTTTCACAGATAGTCAAGGGGTTTTTTGATATCCTGATAAGAAGTAGTGATTTTAACCTGGACATAATAAAGGAAGCATTGAAATCATCAAGAGATGTAGCCTATGGGTCCGTACAAAATCCTACAGAGGGTACCATGCTTACCCTTATTAAGGACTTACACCGCCATGTGGAAAAGATATATGAAAAAAATGACGGTATAAAGCTGGAGAAACTTCTTGACAGCATCATAGAAGAGACAGAAAAATCTGTAGAAAGGACCACATTTCTTCTGCCAGTTCTAAAGCAGGCCAATGTGGTAGATGCAGGAGCGAGGGGCATACTGGACATACTGGTAGGTATAAAATATGCTTTTTTAAATATAGACAGAATAAATGAGAATATGAATATGAAGCTGGTAAAAGGTAAATCCGTATCACTTAGTGATTCAAATAAAAAAGAATCAGAAAAAGAAAAGCAGGAAGATATTATTATGATAAATGTTCCCGAGTCTGAATCAAAGGAAAATATGGAGCTCCAGGAAGTCAAATTAAAGTCAGAGATAAAATATACATATTGTACCGAGATGATAGTAAAAGGCAGCAGGATAAATGTAGAGAGATTGAGGGAGAAAATAGAAAGCTATGGAGACAGTGCAATGATTGTAGGTAATGAAAATCTGGTCAAGATACATGTCCACACAAATTCGCCTCAAAGAGTAATGGCCAGGGCAATAAGGGAAGGCACGCTTCACGAGATATCCATAGGCAATATGAAAGACCAGAGAGAGGAAGCGGCGGGTGCCCATGACTATAAGCATAAGGAGGAGGCAGAGCCTGCCTTAAGAAGAGCAATCGTAGTTGTTGCAAACGGTGAAGGCCTGGAACAGATATTTAAGAGTATAGGTGTAGATGAGATAATAAGGGGGGGACAGACCATGAATCCTTCGACTTATGATATTGTAAGGTCAATAAATAATCTTGATGCAAGTGAAATAATTATTTTCCCTAACAATAAAAATATTATACTGACTGCAAATCAGGCAAAGAAACTTGTAAAGAATAAGACGGTCACAGTAGTGCCGACCAGAACAATACCCGAGGGCATGACTGCTGTCCTTACATATAATCCGGATATTGGTATGGAAGAAAACCTCTATAACATGGAGCAGTCTATAAAAAAAAGTAAATGCGGAGAGGTAACGAAAGCCGTAAGGGATGCAAGGCTATATGTCGGTGAGATAAAGAAGGGGGCATATATAGGACTCAACAACGGACAGGTAAGAGTTGTCTCCGACAGCATGACAGGTGCCACCATAGATCTTATAAGGGACATGATGGAAGGCAGTGAAGAAGTAATAACTTTATATACTGGAATAGAAGCTGAAAGTACCGATATAAAGGATATAAAGAAAAAGATAAAGGAGTTGTGTCCTGATATAGATATAGAAATACACAGCGGAGGACAGCCCCTGTACCCATTTATTTTTTCAATAGAATAGCTCCGGCTGGTGATTGCCCATAAGAATAATCTCAGGAAAATTCAGAGGAAGAAAGCTCAAGGCTCCTGCCGGCCTTGATATCAGGCCTACACTGG
Source organism: Actinomycetota bacterium (assembly GCA_018400395.1). Lineage (GTDB taxonomy): Bacteria > Actinomycetota > Humimicrobiia > Humimicrobiales > Humimicrobiaceae > M55B120. The sequence goes on along the minus strand of JAGYMN010000001.1, from coordinate 48,174 downwards.
ACCGCGTAAAAGAAAGCATATTCAATGTACTGGGAGAAAGGATAATAGATGCAGAAGTGCTTGACCTGTTTTCTGGTACCGGTTCTCTTGGACTCGAGAGCCTGAGCAGGGGCTGCAGCCTCGTATATTTTATTGACAATAATATCCAATCAATCAATCTAATAAGGTATAATACAGATAAAATTGCCACAGGGCAAAAAGATACTGGAGAATTTAGAATAGTAAAAAAGGATGTACGGCAATATTTAAGGTTTTGCAATGATAAAAAGTGGGATATAATCTTTATAGATCCGCCTTACAGGATAAGCGGAGATGTCATGAGAGATATTTTTGACTGTATTGCAGCAAAAGGTGCTGCTGATTGTAATACAATTATTATATACGAGTTTTTTTTCAAAAGAAGGATTGAAACAGAGATTGAAAAGCTAAAAGTTGTAAAGAGGTCTTTTTTTGGGGATAAGGAAGTTGCATATCTGAAAAAAGACTGATGAAGGAGATCTGATGGAAAAAATTGCTATATGTCCAGGCACATATGATCCTCTTACAGAGGGACACAGGGATGTAATTATAAGATGCTCAAAAGTATTCGAAAAAGTAATAGTAGCCATATCTAAAAGTACCAAAAAAAAGCCGCTGTACAGCATAGAAAGAAGAATGGATTTTGCAAGGCGGTCACTTTCAAGCATAAAAAATATAGAAGTAATACCATTTGAGGGTCTACTTGTGGACCTGGCTGAAGAAACATGTGCGGAGGTTATTGTAAAAGGCCTGAGGGCAATATCTGATTTTGAAAACGAGTTCCAGATGGCGCAGATAAACAAAAAATTAAAACCTGAACTCGAGACCATGTTCCTTGTTACAAATCCAAAATATGCATATCTAAGCTCCAGTGCAGTAAAGGAAGTAGCAAGATTTGGAGGTTGTATCACAGGTCTTGTACCGGGAGAAATAGAAGAAGATATAGTAAAAAGCTTCAGAAATATGGAGTTTGAATGAGGTAAAATAAAAAAATTTTTAATAGAAAGAGAATATCATGAAGGCTTTGGAGATTATTGACAGGATAGAAGAAATTATAGACGGCGGCAGGAGAATACCTTTTTCAGCTAATGTTATGGTAAACGGAGATGAAATATATGATCTTATTGATGAACTCAGAAATGAGATGCCGGAAGAATTCAAGCAATCGCGCTGGATAGTAAAAGAGCGAGAAAACATGATAGAAGAGGCAAGGAAGCAGGCTGAAAAAATAATAAGGGATGCCGGAGAAAGGGCAAACGAACTGGTAAACGAGACCGAGGTTATGAAAAGAGCCAGGAGGAAATCAGAAGAGCTGATGGCAGGTATTGAGGCACGGGCAAGGACCATACGGCTTGAAGCGGAAGATTATGCAGATGAAAAACTGGCAAATCTTGAAGCTGTTCTTCATAAACTTCTAAATTCAATTGAAAAGGGCAGAGAGCAGTTTAAAAATACTATTTCTACCGGTCAATAGAATCAGGCGGGGTGCAAAATGTGTTAATTCCATGTTTAATTTTTATAATTTTTATGATATATTATGTTGTCTGTCAAGTTTATAACAAGATTGTAACATTTTAGAAAGGGGTAAAGTGGCTGTTCCGAAGAGAAAAACATCAAGAGCCAACAGGAATAAAAGGCGAACACACGATATAGTAAAGCTATTAAATATAACTGAATGTCCAAGATGCCACAGCAAAAAAATAGCACATCATGTATGCATCAATTGCGGATATTATAAGAATAATGAATTTATCCCACAGGAGAAAGATAAAAAGGAGAAGGAAAAAGCCGCGGATGCCAGAACCCGTTAATAAAAAGTAGATCCGGTCCTGCTTTATTTTATCTAAGCGGAGGGTAAGTTTTTGAGTTTTAAGAAGTTTTTTTGTCCTGATTCTATAGCTGTAATAGGTGCTGCCAGATATAAAGGTAAAGTGGGACGTACAATTTTCGATAACATTATAGATTCAGGCTACAGAGGCAGGGTATTCCCCGTTAATCCAAAAGCAGGTGATATTGGAGGCCACAGGTGCTATTCTTCAATACTTGATATTGACCAAAACATACAGCTTGCAGTTATAGTCATACCGGCAGAATATATCCCGGAAGCCCTTGAAGAGTGTGCGGAAAAAGGTGTGGAATTTATAATAATTATCTCATCAGGATTCAAGGAAACAGGAGTAGAAGGAGCCAGGAGAGAAAAAGGGATTATAGAGAAGGCTAAATACTGCAATATCAGGATACTTGGGCCCAATTGCCTTGGAATGATGGATACCGGTTGTCCGGTAAATGCAACTTTTTCTTCAAATATGCCTTTTAGGGGCAGGATTAGTTTCATATCACAATCTGGTGCACTTCTAACATCAGTACTGGACTGGGCAGGAGCATCAAAAATAGGCTTTTCAAAGGTAGTATCCCTTGGTAATAAGTCAGATATATCCGAAAATGATCTTTTTGAAGCATGGATCGATGATGAGAATACGGATGTAATAACTGCATATATAGAAGGTATCACCGCTGGAAAGGACTTTATAAGGGCTGCATCAAGAGTTTCCAAAGAAAAACCAGTAATAATAATAAAATCCGGGAACACAGACGCAGGAGCCAGGGCAGTTTCTTCTCATACGGGGACACTTGCAGGATCAAATAAGGCATATGATGCAGCTTTTAAGCAGACAGGGATCATAAGGGCTAAAGATATAAAAGAACTTTTTAATTACAGCATAGCATTTTCATATCAGCCGCTTCCCAGGGGCAGAAATATAGCAGTAATAACAAATGCCGGTGGGCCTGGCATTATGGCCACTGACGAGTGTGAAAACAGAGGCATCAGGCTTGCAGGCTTTACTGTAGAGACAATCGATAGATTAAAAGGATTTCTACCGGCTGCTGCAAATATTTATAACCCGGTAGATGTGCTGGGAGATGCGCTTTCAGAAAGATATAAAAAAGCGCTTGAGACAGTAATGGCAGATAAAAATGTTGATGCTGTACTGGTCCTTTTAACACCGCAGGCAATGACAGAAGATCTTGAAACTGCAAAAGCGATTGCTGAAGTAGTAGAGAAAAACGGGAATAAAGTACCTGTAATGACAAGTTTCATGGGAATCAATGAAGTCAGGAAAGGAATAGACTATCTTACAAAGAAGAAAATACCTAATTTTGAAATTCCCGAAGATGCAATAGAGACTTTAAGCGTAATGATGGATTATTATGAATGGAAACTGGAAAAATTTCAGCCGGTTGTTGAATTTGATGTTGACGAAGAAAAAGTAAAGAAAGTATTTGGCAGATGTATAGACGCGGGAAGACTGGAACTTTGTGAACTGGAAGCAAGGAAAATACTGGAAGCCTATAGAATCCCTGTTCCCAGGGCTGAAGTGGCAGAAGATATTGCAGAAGCAAAAGAAGAGGCGGAAAGGATCGGATATCCCGTGGTGCTCAAGATAGTATCGCCAAATATTTTGCATAAAACAGATGTCGGTGGTATAAAAATAGGTGTAAACGATGAAAAAGAGCTTGAAGAAAGCTTCGATCAGATAATGATAAATGTAAAAAGATATATGCCGGAGGCAAACATTTCGGGCGTACTTGTACAGGAGATGGTAAGGGATAAGAAGGAGACAATAATAGGAATAAGCGAGGATCCCCAGTTTGGACATGTTATAATGTTTGGGCTTGGCGGGATATATGTAGAAGTCTTAAAGGATGTGGCTTTCAGAATAGTTCCGATAAACAGAAAGATGGCAAAAGAGATGGTATCGGAGATTAAAACCATAAGACTCTTAGAAGGCACCAGGGGGGAAGAACCGTCAGATATAGAGAGTATAATTGATATACTTCTCAGGACATCACAACTGGTAACAGATTTTCCTGAAATAATAGAGATGGATATTAATCCTTTATTTGTAAAGAGAAAGGGAAAAGGCTCCATTGCTGGAGATGCAAGAATAAGAATAGGAGGTTAAATAATGGTCCCGTTATTTTTTATTTCAAATCAGCCGTTTTCCGGGAAAAGTTCTATATGCGTAGGAGTCAGCAAAATATTTACCGAAAAAGGTTTAAAGGTAGGGTATATGAAACCTGTAGGGACCCTTCCAACAAGGGTTGGAGGTATTACCACTGATGAAGATGCACAGTATATCTCCAATATTCTTAAGCTTGAAGAAAAGCTTGAAGATATATGCCCTGTAGTGTTAACCCAGCAGTGCTGCAGGGACGGATTAAAAGACGAGAACTCCTCAAAAGAATTTATTAATAAAATAGAGAAATCTTATAATAACATTAAGAAAAATAAAGATATTGTTGTGCTTGAAGGCGCAAAGAGTATAGAAGATGGATGTTTTATGGGAATATCTGCTGTTAAAATAACAGAAAGGCTGAATGCAAAAACTATAATGGTATTTAAATATGATAATAATATGGTCGATGAAATACTTTTCTCAAGGAAGATACTTGGGGATTATTTTGGCGGGATTATAATAAACTTGGTACCCAGAAGCCAGGTGAATTACCTTGAAGAACTTGTATTACCGTATCTGGAAAACAGGGGAGTTGAGACTTTTGGATATGTCCTCTCCGACAGAATTCTTTCATCGGTGAGTGTCAGGGAGATGGCAGACTTTCTTAATGGACAGATAATATGCGCAGAAGAAAAGTCAGATGAACTGGTTGAAACATTCATGGTAGGAGCTATGGGGCAGGAACAGGCTCTTAAATTTTTCCGGAGGAAGGCAAATAAGGCAGTTATCACCGGTGGTGACAGAGCAGATGTACAGCTAGCTGCGCTGGAGACACATACAAAGTGTCTTATACTGACAGGTAATTTCCAGCCTTCAACAGTAGTTCTTGGAAGGGCAGAAGAGCTGGGGGTACCGATGATCTTAGTTAATTATGATACACTTACAGCCGTAGAGAAGGTCGGTGAGATAATCGGACACGTTAGATTCCATGAATTAAAGAAGATAGATAAAATAGTAGAGGTGGTAAGGGAATACATAGATACAGAAAAAATTCTTGAATTATCCAAAAAATAAGTATTGCCTGGGGAGTTTAAGTGGAAGATAAATATAAAAAATATTCTATTGTGGTTGATGCAATGGGCGGTGATTTTGCACCCGGTGAAGTAATAAGAGGTGCTGTTGCAGCTGAGAAACAGTTCAGTATAAAACCTGTTCTTACAGGTAATGTTGAGAGGATAAATTCATTCGCAGAAGAAAATAATATTGATATATCAGGTCTTGAAATAATTAGCAGCAGCAGCGAGGTAGGTATGGGGGAATCCCCTTCCGATGTTTTAAGGAACAAAAAAGATTCTTCCATTTATATAGGTTCCAGAGCTGTTCAGGAGGGCAGGGGCTCAGCATTCCTATCTGCCGGAAATACCGGGGCCGTAATGGCATGTTCGCTTTTTAACATTAAAAGGATAAAAGGGGTCATACGTCCGGTAATTGCAGTTGTGATACCGCTTGGGGATTCAAAATTCGTACTTGTTGACGGGGGTGCAAATGCGGACTGTAAGCCGGTGTATCTGGCACAATTTGCAATAATGGGAAAAACTTATGCCGAGAATATACTCGGGATAGATAACCCGAAAGTTGGACTGGTAAATATAGGTGAAGAGGAGAAGAAGGGAAGCGAGCTGGCTGTTGAAGCATACAGGCTAATAAAGGAAATCAAAGGCATTAATTTCATGGGGAATATAGAAGGGCGTGAAATATTTGAAGGTATGGCAGATGTAGTAGTAACCGATGGTTTTACAGGTAATGTAATATTAAAATCAGTAGAAGGACTGGCCAGAATGTTTTTTAAGCAGGTAAGGGATGTCCTGACTTCTTCAATAGTATCGAAAATGGCTGCCCTTTTCCTTAAAAAGCCGCTGGGGGCAATGAAAGACAAATTTGACTACGAGACATACGGCGGTGCACAGCTTCTGGGGCTGAATGCCCCGGTAATAATATCCCATGGAAGCTCAAAGGCAAAAGCTATTAAAAATGCAATAAGGGTTGCAGGAGAAAGCCTTAAAACAGATCTGGTAGAAAAGATAGCTGCAGGGATAGGATCAGCAATTAATTAAAACTTTTGTTAAAAAATATTGTCAAAATTAGTGAAATTATTTTTACATTGTTTATAATAAGAAAATTAAAGGTAAAAGGAGCAAGGTATGGAAAATTTTGACAAACTGAAAGAGATCCTGGTTGATGTTCTTGGAGTAAATGAAAGTGACATTAAGCCTGAGAGTAAATTTGTTGACGACCTGGGCGCCGATTCTCTGGATCTGGTTGAGCTTATAATGGCTTTTGAAGATAAATTCGGGATAGAGATCAGTGATGAAGAAGCAGAAAAGATGGTAACAATAAAGGATGTTCTTGACTATATAGTTTCGAAGCAGTAGTTCTTGATTATTCAAGCATTGGAAAATGATAAATGGACAATGAAGGAGTTTTAAGAAAAAAAGTCAGAGATTGGCTCGAAGGTCTGGGAATAAAGCCCGGAGATCTTAAAATATATATACAGGCTCTTACCCACAGGTCTTTTGCCCGACAGATAAATGTACAGTCAAGAGGAAATGAACAGCTTGAATTTCTTGGGGATAGCATACTTTCATTTGTGATAACTTCTTACCTTTTTGATAATTACAGCTATTTTTCTGAAGGAAGACTTGCAAAAATCAGGGCTATTCTTGTTAATAAGAAGACTCTTTCAAAAATAGCCTTCAGGACAAAGATAGACCAGCAGATACTGTTAAGCGAAAACGAAGAATTATCCAGGGGACGTAAAAAAGAATCAATACTGGCAGATGCTCTGGAAGCATTGATAGGAGCTATATATATAGACAGCGGTATAAAGTTTATTAAAAGCTGGCTTATACAGATATATGAAAATCGTATCGAAAACATGATTAATACCCCCAATATCACTGATTACAAGACATATCTTCAGGAAGCTGTACAGGCAGATTTTTCAAAGCTTGTAAAATATAAGTTGACAGGGACTGAAGGACCTGACCATGATAAGATATTTCATTCTGCGGTTTTACTGGACAGGAAGATACTGGGAAGAGGTACCGGAACAAGCAAGAAGGAATCGGAACAGAATGCTGCTAAAAATTCATTAATTTCATTATATAATTTAGATCTACAATAGCACCCATTATACGGAGAATAAGTATTGTACCTCAAAAATATAACACTCAGGGGTTTTAAATCGTTTGCAAATAAAAGCAGCCTTGATTTTGAGCATGGAATAAGCGTAATAGTTGGGCCAAACGGCAGCGGAAAGAGCAATGTAGCAGATGCTATTTCATGGGTACTTGGAGAACAGAGCCCAAAATCCCTGAGGGGAAGCTCGATGGGAGACGTGATATTCAGGAGCAAGGATCAGGAAATGGGAATTGCAGAAGTCTCACTGTTGTTTGACAACAGGGACAGAATATTCGATGTAGATTTCAGGGATGTGAAAATAACAAGGCATGTTTTTAGCCGGGGCGGAAGTGATTATTTCATAAATTCGTCCCCATGCAGGCTTATGGATATCCAGGAAATGACAGGTGATTCAGGTATAGGAAAAGGCCTTCATATTATAATTAATCAGGGCCAGGTAAATGAAATAGCGATTTTAAAACCTGCTGAGAGAAAACTTGTAATAGATGAGATGATTGGACTGTCAAAACATAAAAATAGGAGAAAGAAATCCATTGATAAAATTGATAAGGTAAAAAGCGATATCGGCAGGCTGGATGATTTGATGATAGAAATAAAAAGGACTATGGATCCACTTGAAATAGAATCAAAAAGGGCAAGAGAATATGCTGATATGGCAAATGAGCTTAAAAAAGAAGAGATATCCCTTTTTCTTTCGGATCTCAAAAGGTATAACATTCTATGGGACGAGATAGAAGGACGGAGTAAAAAATTAAGGGAGAGCATAAGGGGAACAGACAACAGGATATTAAAAATAGAAAAAGAAAAAAATGACCTTTTCAGTAACATTGGGTCTGAACAGGCTGAATATGAAAATTTAAGGGCAAGGATTGAATCATTTGACAGCAGTCTGGGGATTCTTTCAAACAGTATAGCCCTTGTAAAAAGCAAAAAAAATGTATTTTCTACACTTTACAGTATGTTTGAAATGGAGCTTGAAAATGGTGTTTTACCACATAAGACTGTAAAAAAGATTGTTCCCGGCAAACAGGATGGGGCTTATGTTGATTTATCATTTCTGGAAAAGGTTAAAAAAAGATTAGAGAAATTAGAAAATAGAATGAGGGATTTTCTGGAAAGTATTAGAGTCCAGTTAAAAGTAGAACATGATGCAGAAACTGTAATCGGTGAAGGGAATAGGATTATAGAGGGGCTGGGAAGCATAATCGAGGATATAAAGGCGGCTGGTTCTTTTCCAAAATCAAAAAAATCTGAAAGAAGCCCGGATAGAGAAAAGAAAGTCCAGGACATGTCGATAGATAAGAAAATAAGAAAGATCCAGGATATAAAAGAGGTATGCAGGGTAAATCTCGAGAGGGCTGACAGGATGTTAGCAGTGCTTGAAAGTTTCGGAACCTCATCAGAAATAATAAAAGAGAGGTTATACCCTGAATTTGAAAGGCATAAAGAATTAATCTCAAATGACCGGGATAAAATAAACGGATACGATAGAAAGATCAGTGATTTAAAATTAGACGTAAACAGGTTTGAGAATGAAATATATAAAATAGATTTAAGAAAAGAGCAGGTGAAGGAAAAGGTAAAATCCATAACATCAGCAATGGTAGATGATTATAATGTTTCAATAGAATATGCCTCAAAAAACTTTAAACCTTCCGGAAATACACAGGAATCAGAAGCAAGGGTAAAAAGACTTAAGTCCAGGATGAAAAATTTTGGAAACGTCAATCCAAATGCTGCTATTGAATTTTCTAAGATAAAGAAAAGGTATGATTTCCTTGATGAACAGAGAAAAGACCTGGTTGAAGCCGGAAATCAGCTTAAGGAACTGATTAAGGAAATAAATGAAAAAATAAGCAGTATCTTTCTTGAAAAGTTTGAAAAAATAAATGAATCCTTCCAGAAGTATTTTAAAATACTCTTTCCTCACGGAGAGGGTGAAATGATTCTCGAAAGCTATGAAAACGGAGGGTCAGAGGATGAAGACATGGGGGTGGATCTAAAGGTTGATATAGGAAATAATAAACTGGTGTCGCTTTCACTTTTAAGCGGGGGAGAAAAATCACTGGTATCTCTGGCTTTTCAATTTTCTGTTTTTTCTATAAACACTGCTCCTTTTTATGTTTTTGATGAGGTTGACGCAGCTCTTGATGATGCGAATATCGCAAGGTTTTTGAGCCTTGTTAAGAAATTTTCTGAAAAGCAGCAGATAATAATAATAACCCATCAGAAAAAGACAATGGAGATAGCTGACAAAATATACGGGGTTACCATGCAGTCCGATGGAATATCAAAGGTGGTATCTGAAAAAATAGATAAAAAAGATGCAGCTGGAATAATGGATAAATAAAAATGAAAAAAGTATTTGAGAAAATAAATTTTATATGGCAGAAGTTTAAAAAAATAGACGATAAGTTCTGGGATGACCTGGAAGAACAGCTGATTACCTCAGATGTGAGCATCAATACAGCAGAGAAGATAATAAGTGATATGAAAAGAAAATCATATCAGGAAAAAATCAGCGGTCCGGAGGGTCTGCGGAATTTATTGAAGGAAGAGATAGCAGACATACTGGGTACAGGTGGGAAAAGGGAGCTTAAATATTCAGATGAACCTCCGACAGTATATATGGTTGTTGGGGTAAATGGTACAGGCAAGACTTCTTCGATTGCAAAGATTGCAAATATGTTTAAAAAACAGGGTAAAAAGATAATAATTGCTGCAGCAGATACATTCCGGGCTGCAGCAGTAGAGCAGCTCGGACACTTTGCAGAAATACTGGGTATTGACATGGTAAGTCATCAGAGGAATTCTGATCCTGGAGCAGTTGTATATGACAGCCTGGAGAAAGCAGTAGCCAGGAGGGCAGATATCGTAATTATAGATACAGCGGGAAGGATGCAGACATCATATAACCTTATGGAAGAGCTTAAAAAGATAAAAATGGTTGTAAGAAAAAAGCTGGGCAGGGGGCCGGACGAGGTCCTTCTTACTATAGATTCAACAACGGGTCAGAATGCGAGGAATCAGGCAGAAAAATTTGCAGAATCGGTTGATGTAACTGGAATAATACTTACGAAGGTAGACAGCACTTCAAGAGGAGGAATAATTATTACAATAAAAAATGATCTTAAAATACCGGTCAGGATAATAACAGACGGAGAGAAACTCGAAGATATATATTATTTTGATGCAGGCAGTTTTGCTGATATGATGTTTTCATGATATTAATTATCAGATTTAATAAATATTAATAGTTTTAAAGGTATATACAGATGTTTGAACAATTAACCTCAAAATTTGAGGACCTTTTTTACAAAATTAGAAATAAAGGAAAATTAAGTACCGGTGATCTGGAAAAGGCCTTAAGAGAGATAAAGCTTGCACTTCTGGAGGCAGATGTAAATTTTAAGGTAGTTAAAGAATTTCTATCCAATTTAAAGCAGAAAGCTATTGGAAAGGAAGTAATGGAAAGCCTGACTCCTGCACAGCAGATCATAAAGATAGTAAATGATGAGATGGTAAAAATGCTGGGCTCAACCAGCGGTAATGTAAATTTTGCCCAGAATGGGCCAACGGTTGTAATGATGGTAGGTCTTCAGGGAACAGGGAAAACATCTTCTGTTATCAAACTTGCTAATTATTTTAAAACGAAGAATCAAAAAAGAGTATCTGTTATTGCTGCTGATATATACAGGCCGGCAGCAGTGCTTCAACTTCAGGATATGGCAGAAATGGTAGACGTTGAGGTTTATTCTGCAAAAGGCTCTGATCCTGTAGAAATCTCAAGACAGGGGGTACAAAAATTAACCAGGTCGGGAAGCGATGTAATAATAATTGATACAGCGGGACGGCTTCAAATAGATGAAAAGATGATGGATGAAGTTAAAAGAATAAAAAATACCGTAAAACCCCATCAGGTTTTTCTGGTTCTGGATGCAATGACAGGGCAGGAAGCTGTAAATATAGCATCTACTTTCAACGCGGCTGTAGAATGTGACGGAATAATACTGACAAAACTTGACAGTGATACCAGAGGAGGTGCAGCACTGTCAGTATACTATGTTGTAGGAAAACCTATAAAATTTATATCCAGCGGAGAAAAGATTGAAGACTTTGATATTTTTCACCCGGAAAGGATAGCCTCCAGGATACTTGGAAAAGGTGATGTCCTGACGTTAATAGAGAAAGCTGAAAAAGTTATAGATGAGAAAAAAGCAGAAGAGTTTTACAGGAGAATAGAAAAACAGGAGGTCAATTTTGAGGATTTTATCACTCAGATTAAAAGTATAAAAAAGATGGGATCTTTTGATAAAATATTATCCATGCTTCCAATACCGGGTGCAAATAAAACCCTTAAGAAAATGAAATTTGATCAGACGCATATAGACCGCATGGAGGCAATAATAAATTCCATGACAGTAGAAGAAAGAAGAAGACCATCTGTTATAAATGGAAGCAGAAAAAAAAGGATAGCAGGGGGAAGCGGGAGCTCTGTTAACGAAGTTAACAGGCTGCTGACACAATTCTCAAAGACAAAACAGATGATGAAGCAACTTTCCGGGCTCAAAGGTAAGTTTAACCTGCCTTTTGGAGGCGAACTGAAGCTTTAAAAATATTTTGCAAGTTAAAAATAAAACTATATAATTATAAAGTCATAAGATATTTTTTAGAGTTGGAGGTATATCGGATTGAGTGTAAAGATAAGATTGACCAGGATTGGTGCAAAAAAGCAACCCTATTACCGGATTGTAGTGACAGACAGCAGGTCACCGCGGGATGGGAAATTTATAGAAAAGATTGGAACATATGATCCAAAAACAGATCCTTCTACTGTTGTCCTTGATAAAGAAAGAGCTGTGGAATGGATCAAGAAAGGGGCGAAACCCTCAAACACAGTGGAAAAGATATTTAAAATAGTAGACCTAAAGGTGTAGTTAAACAATTAAACTTGGAGGTATGGAAGTGAAAGAACTACTAGAGTACATGGTTAAGGAGCTGGTTGACAATCCAGATAATGTAGAGATTGAAGAGGAGGAAGAAGACGAAAAAACCATAATTTTCAAGCTCAAGGTCGCAGAAGATGATCTGGGAAAGGTAATAGGGAAAAAGGGACGCACTGCAAATGCTTTAAGGATTATTATGAGAGCTGCCTCTGCCAAAAGAGGAAAATCTTCAATAGTTAAGATAATTGACTGACACTATTTATTTTATCTTTGAAAAAAAATAAATGTCGCAGGAATATGCAGATGCTAGGTTGATCGGGATAGTCAAAAAGCCGCATGGCATAAAGGGCGAATCAAGTGTTATGCTGCTTACGGACTATCCTGATTCTATTTCTGAGGGCCAGGTATTATATCTTGACAGGGAATGTTCAAGAATAGCAATAATAGAAAGTATATATTTTAAGAAAACAAAAAGTACCAGAGAAGCGATTATTAAATTTAAGGGAATCGACAGCAGGGAAGATGCTCGCAGGATAAGTGGAGAAGAATTATATAGATTATCAGGAGACGCACCGTCTCCCGGATATAATGAGTTCTGGATAGACGATCTGGAAGGATGCAGGGTAATCCTTAAAACTGGAAATGCTCTGGGAAAAGTAGAAAGAGTGGATGTACTGCCTGCCAATGAGATTCTTATGGTCAGGCCGGAAAAAAAAGATAAAGATAAAAAGAAAGCTGCTTCTCCCAAAGTTTTTTATATACCTTTTGTAAAGGATTATATAGAAGAAATAGATATTGCCAGAAAGATAATTATAATTAAAAAAATCCCTGAATATATTTGATTTTCCAATAATATTATCCTGTAAAAAAAATAATGATTTTTGATATTATTACAATTTTTCCTGAAATATTTAAAAATATTGTTGAATATGGAGTAATAAAGGAAGCTTTTAAAAAAGGTTTATGCACTCTTAATATATACAATCTCAGGGATTTTTCGATAGATAAACACGGGAAAATAGATGACAGGCCTTATGGCGGAGGGCCGGGAATGGTAATGAAGGCAGGCCCTCTGGACAGGGCCGTAAATCATATAAAGAAAGTAAATTGTATCAGTAAAAGTAAACTTCAAAAAACTGTTATGCTCAGTCCTGCAGGCAAAAAACTTAATCAGAAAATCTTAAAAAAAATGTCATTGCTGGAAAATATTATTCTTATATGCGGTAGATACGAGGGTGTAGACCAGAGATTTACAGACCTGTCAGTAGACATGGAGATATCAATTGGGGATTATGTGCTTACAGGGGGTGAACTGCCGGCAATGGTAATACTTGATGGGATAATAAGGCTGATCCCGGGGGTTTTAGGTAAAAAAGAATCAATAGATTCAGAATCTTTTGAGACTGGCCTTCTGGACTGGCCCCAGTATACAAGACCCCCTGAATACAGGGGGATAGAAGTTCCTGAAGTACTGCTCAGCGGAGATCATGGAGAGATTAAAAAGTGGAGAATAAAAAAATCAATTGAGATAACAAAAAAAAGAAGACCGGATTTGTTTGACAAAAATCACTAAATTAATTATATTTTATAGGTTTTATCCATTTAATTATTGATTCTGGAGTGAAGACATGAATAAAATAGACAAGCTTGAAAATAAATATTTAAAGGAAGACATCACAGGCTTCAAACCCGGTGATAGAGTGAGAGTCAGCATAAAGATAAGCGAGGAAAACAAAGACCGCATTCAGGCATTTGAGGGAAGAGTTATAAAGAAACAGGGTTCAGGCATTAATAAGACTTTTACCGTGAGGAAGATTTCTTTTAATAACATAGGTGTCGAAAGGACCTTTCTTTTGCATTCCCCGGTAATACAGTCAATAGAGAGAATAGATGAAGGTATAGTCAGAAGGGCAAAATTGTATTACCTGAGAGGCATGGTTGGAAAAAAGGCAAAAGTAAAAATAAAAAAGTAAGCAGTTATGTAATCTAATGCCTGATTTTAAAAAAAATGGCAGTAAAACCAGTGAAGCGATACATGAAGCACTGGGCTATCTTATTGCTGTTATAGGTGCAGTTATATTGGCCATCCTTATAAGAATATTCATATTTGAACCATTCATTGTCCCAACTCCTTCTATGGAACCTACCCTTATGGTAGGAGACAGGGTAATAATAAATAAACTATCATATAAATTAGGAAGCATTGAGAGAGGGGATATAGTAGGTTTTCATTCTACTATAGAAGAGGATAAAGACCTGGTAAAAAGGGTAATAGGAATAGAAGGTGACGAAATAATGCTCACCGGTGAGGGAAATATATTCGTAAACGGTGAAAAAATGATGGAAAATTATATAATGTCCGGACAGAGCATAGAATACCTTAATAAGACATTTGCAGTTGGTGAAAATGAAATATTCGTGATGGGAGATAACAGGAATAATAGTTTTGACAGCAGATATTTTGGTATGATTCCTGAGGAAAATATATTTGGGGAATTTCTTATAGTATACTGGCCGCCTTCGAGGTGGTAATGTTTTAATCTGTGAAAATGGATTTTTCTGAAATTAAAAGACTAAACAATCTCTGCTTTTGTGAGGATGAGCTATACTGTATGGGCTATGATCTTGTAGCAGGGGTTGATGAAGTCGGAAGAGGCTCTCTGGCAGGCCCGCTGGTTGCAGCAGCAGTTATACTTGACCGGAAAAAGCTGTTGATAGAGAGAATTGATGATTCTAAAAAAATTTCTCCCGCTGAAAGAGAAGGGCTTTTTGAAAAGATAAAAGATTCATGCATATCATGGTCTGTAGCGGAAATAAGCCCGGAAGAAATAGATAAGAACAAAATAACAAAAGCAAATATAATGGCTTTTGATATGGCTGCTACAGGTCTAAAGGTTAAACCGGATATAATAATATCAGATTTTATAAACATAAGCAGCGACATGCTGACCTCATCGAGCAAGACAGGATTTATACCTATCCTGGAAGGGGACCAGAGAAGTATTTCTATTGCAGCAGCTTCAATAATGGCGAAGGTAACAAGGGACAGGATGATGAAAAAAATGGCCCTTTTATTTCCGGAGTACGGTTTTGATCATAATATGGGATACGGAACCAGGGAGCATCTTTTGTCCATAAAAAAATATGGTCCTACAAGCGTACACAGGATGAGCTTTAAGGGGGTAAAAGATTTCAGGGATGGACCTTTTGTGGAATAAAAAACAGATTGGGACCATAGGCGAGTTGATAGCAGGGGAACATCTGAAAAAAACGGGACACCATATAATTGAGAAAAATTATCTCATTCCGGCAGGAGAGATAGACATTATAGCAGAGAAAGATAATACACTGATATTTTTAGAGGTTAAGACGAGGACTTCGAAATATTTTGGCTTACCGGAAGAAAGCATAGTCCCTGCGAGGAGCAGGAGAATAAGAAAGGTTGCAGAGATATTTCTTGCTGAGAATAATTGTTATAAAATTAATGCAAGATTTGATGTTATATCCATACAGATAAACAGGAAAGAATTGGAAAAATATTATAGGGGTTTCGGGAACTTGAAAAAACTTGCTTTAAATCCAGAAAAATTCTGCAGCATAAAGCATATGAAAAATGCTTTTTAAAACAGGAAATTTTAGAAAGAAAATAAATGGCAAAAAGATTATTTGTGTAATTATGATTCCGGGCTACACTGGAGTAAATTAAATTTATTTTTACAGGTCTATTATTTGTTTGCCGCATTATTTTATGAATCAAATATCCCGTGTTTTTACTAAAATGATAAAAATGCTTCTAATGAGCAGTAAGCCAGGGCGATATCAAATGCCCTTGAAAAGGATCATGACGGGAGCCTAAGTTACTTCAAGATAGGAGGGAAAATGGGTATATTTGACAGGCAAAAATTGCAAAGGCACGCGCCGAGGCATCCAGGAAGAAAATGGAAAAAATGGAAGCAGATAAGAAGTTGAGACTTGGGGCTGCATCATCCCGGTTAAGGACAAGCGCAAGAAGAGCAGGATCGGCCCCGGGGGTTTATGGTGTTAAAAAAGAGCCGGGAATAATTGCAAAACACACTGTAAAAAAAGTGATACTTTAAGTGCTATAGCAAAAAAATACTATGAACTGATACAGAGTGCTAATAAGGATGAAATAAAAGATGTAAATCTAATCAATCCCGGACAGGTTTTTAATATTTCCGAACTGCCTCCTGAACTAAAAAAGAAATAGCCATTTTGAATATAAAAAATTTTTTGGTTATTATAATTAAAAAGCCCGGGTTATAAAGGTTTAGAACAGGTAATGAGTCAGCATTTTCAATTCAATAAAATAATTATTCACCCTGTTTGAGCCAGTAACTCCAGGAAGTAGTCTGATATTTTTTATTGGCAGTATCAACAAGCCAGATTTCAAGTTCAGGGAAAGCTTCTGCAATTCTTTTCCATGCAATTTTGTATACCCTTGCCCTGATTGGTAAGATTTTTCTTAAAATCTCGGGAACGGCTATTACAATATGTTTACATTCTTTATTGTTAAGTCTTGATATGGATCTGAAAAATGCATGGTAGAAATCCTCAACCCGCCTGCGGCCTGATTTTTCAGAACCAGTTACTTCGATATACCAATCTTCTTTATCCCTTACAGCCTTAATATCAGGACCGAGTCTGGCCAGACCCTTTTTATTATTAAGCGAATAGCCTTCTTTTTTTAAAATCTCTCTAAGGCAGTTCTCGGTTTCTATTTTTGTTACTGTTATAAACATTGTATATTATGATAGTGATTAAAATATAATTATCGGTATAAAATTATATCACTTTAGTAAAAAAGAAAGTAAAATTATTATTATAATAATCAGGTTTACAATGAATTCTTTATTATAATTTTCTGATATAATATTTTATGGAGGATTGATTACGGTCTGGTGACAAGATTGTCAATTTATTTAAAGAGAAAATACTATGAAATGGCAGGATAGAAGGCAGAGTTCTAATGTAGAAGACCGAAGGAGCGCCAGGGTCAGGAGAACTACTATTGGTGGCGGAATAGGCGGAGGGATATTAATAATAATTGTCGTAGTTATCCTGACACTCTGCGGGGGTGGAGATCTTTCGCAAATATTTAATGTTGGCCTTGATTCTCAGGCAGCCTCTGATACCTATCAGTCAACAGAGCAGGAAGATGAACTTGCCCGGTTTGTATCGGTTGTACTGGCAGAGACTGAAGATGTATGGACCGAGTTATTTGCCAGGGAAGGCATGGATTATATTGAACCTGGACTGGTTTTGTATACAGAATATGTTGAATCTGCATGTGGAATGGCAGGTTCTGCGACAGGCCCATTTTATTGTCCTGCAGACCAAAAAGTATATATAGACTTAAGCTTTTTTGAAGAACTGCATCAAAGGTTCCAGGCGCCCGGGGATTTTGCGATAGCTTATGTGATTGCACATGAGGTCGGCCACCACGTGCAGACTCTTCTGGGAATTATGGATGATGTACAGTACATGCAGTCGCAGGTAAGCGAGGTTGAGGCCAATGAATATAATGTACGCCTTGAACTGCAGGCAGATTACTTCGCAGGTGTGGTAGCACATTACATGGAAAGATTGAATCTTCTTGAAGAAGGGGATCTGGAAGAAGCCCTGAATGCAGCAAGTGCTGTTGGGGATGACCGTATTCAAAAACAATATCAGGGATATGTTGTGCCTGATAGCTTTACTCACGGTACTTCAGAGCAGAGGCAGAGATGGTTTTTTAAGGGATTTGAGTCAGGATCCATAGAAGATGGTGATACTTTTAATACCGATGACCTATAAAAAAAGATAGTATGGAGATCTTTAATATTGTTTCAGCTTTCGGACTTTCGGCAAGTGCGGGGTTGAATGCATACATTCCATTACTGGTTATCTCGCTTCTGGCAAAGTTTACAGATCTAATTAAACTTAATGCGCCCTGGGATGCAATGACCTCCTGGTGGATAATCGGTACACTTATCTTTCTACTTATTATTGAAGTACTGGCAGATAAAATACCAGAGGTTAACCATGTAAATGACGTTGTGCAGAGCTTTGTTAGACCCACTGCAGGAGCGATTGTTTTTGCTGCAAGTGCATCCAGTATTACACATGTGAATGCAGTTCTTGCCATTCTTGCCGGCCTGTTCGTTGCAGGAAGTGTAAGTTCGGTTAAATCACTTGTGATACGTCCTGCTGTCACTGCTACTACCGGTGGAGCTGGAAATGTTCCGGTTAGTATTGCTGAAGATATAACCTCAACAACCGCCTCTGTTCTTTCTATAGTTGTGCCGGTTATTGCTGCATGTTTGCTGATATTGATAACTGCTGTTGTTATTATCAAATTATTTAGAAAGAAATCAGCAAAAATAAGAAATAAAAAAGCTGATAAATATTAGAAGCCCTGGAAGGCAGTGCAGTGGTGAATGATTCAGGGTTTAAAAAGTTTTTTCAATTAATGGCTTGCAATCCTTATATGCTATTGCTTAAATGCATAATTGAATATATAATTGATGCATGTTTTTTAAACTTGACAGCTTTGCCCTACTGGGTATAGAAGCTATAAAAGTATCTGTTGAAGTGCATATATCCAGAGGACTTCCAGGTCTTCACATAGTCGGGCTTCCGGGCAAGGCAGTAAATGAATCAAGACAGAGAGTCAGATCTGCTATAATTAACAGTGGTTTTGATTTTCCTGTAAAAAAAATAATAATAAATCTTTCCCCGGCCGATATCAAAAAGGAAGGTTCACTCTATGATCTTCCCATAGCTATTGCAATACTGGCAGCGAGCGGCCAGATAAAAGATAAGAGATTTGATGAAAGTTGTTTTATTGGCGAGCTCTCACTCGACGGGAATATTAATCCTGTAAGAGGGCTTATATCAATGGCTGAAACAGCTGTGAAAAATAATAAAAAATATTTTTTTGTACCTGCCGGGATAGCAAATTTGGCCGGGTACCACACAAGAATTGGTATAGTGCCATGCAAAACGCTAAAAGAAACTGCAGGTTTTATAGTAAAAGACGATATAGAGGATGTTATATTAAAGAAGGAAAAAATTGAAGGAATTGAAAAAAATGATTTTGTTCCTGATTTTTCAGAGGTAAAAGGACAATACAGGGCAAAGAGGGCACTGGAGATAGCTGCAGCGGGCATGCACAATATTCTTCTGGTGGGACCGCCTGGAAGCGGAAAGACGATGCTTGCAGGAAGGATTATCTCTATAATGCCTGATATGGAGATGAATCAGAGGATAGAAGTTACAAGGATACACAGTCTTTGCAACGAGAAAATTAAAGGTCTTGTATCCAGAAGACCATTCATAAACCCACATCATACCATAAGCAGGGCAGGACTTATAGGCGGAGGAATTAACCCGAGGCCCGGCGCTATTAGCCTGGCCCACAGGGGAGTATTGTTTCTTGATGAACTTTCACAGTTTCCTTCCACCCTTATAGAGGATCTAAGGCAGCCATTAGAAAACAGGGAAATTGTTATTACAAGAAACCAGTATTCATATTGTTTTCCATGCAGTTTTATGCTGGTTGCTGCTACAAATCCATGCAAATGTGGATTCTGGGGGGACAGCAGTAATGTCTGTAAATGTACAGAAAGGGAGCTTAAAAGATACTGGAGTAATTTATCAGGACCAATAATGGACAGGATAGATATGAGAGTTTTTGTAAGCAGGCTTACAGAGGAAAGCTACATAAAAGATTCCAGTGAAGAAAGTTCAGCACAAATAAAAAAGAGGGTAAAAAATGCAATTGAAATTCAAAATAAAAGATTTAAAGGGAACAGAAACATTAATTATAATTCAGAAATTGGGCAGAATTTGATCAACAGATGGATAAGGGAGAAAAAAGTTAAAGCAGAAACAATAATAAATATAGGCAAAAGGTACAGTTTATCTGCCAGAGGGATATCGGGAATAATAAAAGTAGCAAGGACAATTGCAGATCTTGACAGCAGTGAAAATATAGAAGACTGGCATATTGTTGAATCTGCAAGCTACAGGGCTGAAAGAATCTATGGATAGAAATCTAAAAAATCTTCTATATATAATGTACTATCTAAAAATAAGCTCTTCGGAGTATATTGATATTTACAGAAAAAATAATGATGATGTAGGAGCTGCAAACAGATTCTTTCTTAAGAACGGACATAAAAAACAGTACATGCAGCCAGGGTTTAATGAAAGTTCAGCCGCTGAGGATAATTCAGACAGGCAGTATAAAAGGATTTTGCATGGTCTGGAAAAGGAAGAATTTAAAGCTTTTTGCATTGGAGATGATGATTACCCCGAGCAGCTTAAGAATATTTTTTTACCACCACCGGTACTTTTCTATAAAGGAAACAGGATAAGACATGAATTTAATATTGCTGTAGTTGGAAGCAGAAAATGTACAAAATATGGGCTTGAGGCTGCCGGGTATATAAGCAGAAATATCTCCGCAATGGGCATTAATGTAGTAAGCGGACTTGCAGTTGGAATTGACAGTGCTGCTCACTCTGCAGCAGTTAAGGAGAAAGGGGGAAGTACGGCTGTTCTTGGGAACGGGCCTGATATAATTTATCCTCCGGAGAACAGGAATCTGTTCAGGGAGATAACGGAAAACGGAGCAGTAATAACAGAATTTCCACCCGGTACTCCCCCGCTTAGAAAAAATTTTCCTGTTAGGAATAGAATAATAAGTGGATTATGCAGGGGTGTTATCATAGTAGAAGCCGGCAGAAAAAGCGGAGCAGTTATTACAGGTGAAATAGCATTAAGGCAGAACAGGGAAGTCTTTGCAGTTCCCGGAAGTATATTCAGCAATGCCAGCAGAGGATGTCATATGTTTATAAAAAGTGGGGCAAAACTTGTAGAATGCATAGAAGATATAATGGAGGAGTTTGATAATCTGTTAAAATTTAAAGATGATGATAATAAAAAATATAGAATTATACATAAAAAAAGATACGAAGAAATAGAAAAATTACTTGAGCCGGATACTAAAAAGTTATTTGACAACATAGGCTACATGCCTGAGAGCGTAGAAAATCTTTGTTTAAAATGCCAGATGCCGATAAAAAAGATATTAAATTCACTTGCATTCCTGGAGATGGAAAAACTTATTTCAGAAGGGCCTTCGAATCATTATAAAAGATGTGATTAATCTTTGTGTTAGAAGTTCTTTTCTATTAAAATAATCACATAAATGTATAAATTTTTTACAGAAGGGTAGACATATGCCATTATTTAAAAGGAAAAAAGTAGAGAGGCCCAAAAATCCCCTGGGGGTGGCCCTGTTTCAATATGATAATATTTTAAAGAAAGAGATTGGCCAAATACTAAAGGCCCTTTCATCGGATAAGAAGTTAAAACCTTCAAGAACAGATGCAATAATTAAAAGATCAGAATATAAACTTAATGGGATAATTGATGATATATCTAAAGAGAATTTAAAAATTGATTATAGATCTGATAAAACCCGTTATATGATAATAAAAATGATAGATGACTTAAAAAAATATCTCGTAAAAGCAAAGGAATATGATTTTGATGGCGAAAAGCTCAGGAGTATTAAAGATTTAAAAGGTCCTGAGAAGATAGGTGAAGATAGGGAAAAATTGAAAGAAAAAATGAAAGATATTGAAAGTGATTATTTATAATATGAACCGCAACAGCAGCCTGGAGCTTTATTTAGAATATCTAAAGTATGAAAGGAACCTCGCAAAAAATTCCATAAGTTCCTATAAAAAAGATCTCATTCAGCTTAACAGCTTTTTGAAAGATAACAATGTATTGAATATTGGTGATATTAATCTGGTAATATTCCGTAAATTTTTAAAATCACTTGACTGTAAAAATTATTCCAATAGGACAATTATCCGAAAGTATTCTGCCTTTATAAATTATTTTCGTTTCCTTGAAGAAAATAAGATAATGAAGAGTAATATTTCAAAATTTATTAATGTACCCCGGAAGAGAATAAAATATTATACGGTTCTTTCAAGGGATGAGATGGTAAAATTATTCGACAGCATGAAGACGGTAAGCAGTCTGGACATAAGGGATAGAACCATTCTTGAACTTTTATATTCAACAGGTGCAAGGGTAAGCGAGATAGAAAACATGATGCTGGGGGACTTAAATTTAAAAAATAATGAGATTAAGGTCATGGGAAAAGGCAGAAAAGAGAGGATTGTATATGTAAACCAGATTGCACTTTACTGGCTGGACAGGTACATCAAAGATGCCCGTAATGAGCTGAGCTTTAATAGTAAAAGGAAATCATATTCCAGAGACGGCCATCTTTTTTTAAATATCAGGGGAAGTGGTCTTACTTCCAGGAGCATAAGGGATATAGTAAAAAAGAATGTAAGGCTTGCAGGGATAAAGAAGAATATTACTCCGCACAGCATCAGGCATAGCTTTGCCACGCATCTTTTACAGGAGGGGGCAGGAATCAGGGAAATACAGGAGCTTCTGGGTCACGAAAATATTTCCACAACTGAAATATATTCGCATATGGATATTGAGAAGATAAAATCTGATTACAGGAAATTTCATCCAAGAGCCGGGTAAAAAAATAAGTTGATTATTTGCCCGACAGCATATATTATGTTAGACTTGGAATTTAAAAAAAACAAACACTGCTTACTGGAATATGGTGTAAATAAGTATTGTTAAAGCAGTGGAGGTAAACCATAATCAGGAGGTAATATTTTGAGTATCGTCACCATGAAGCAGCTTCTGGAAGTAGGAGTTCATTTTGGTCACCAGACCCAGAAGTGGAATCCAAAGATGAAAAAATATATATATGCTGCAAAAAATGGCATATATATCATTGATCTTACGGAGACTATGAGGCTTATTATTGAAGCTCACGAATATGTAAAGGAACTGGCCAGCAGGGGAGAAATAATACTTTTTGTCGGCACGAAAAGACAAACTCAGGACATAATAGAAAATGCTGCTGATGAATGCGGTATGCCTTATGTAAGGAACAGGTGGCTTGGAGGAACATTAACTAATTTTTCAACAATAAGTACAAGAACGAAGAGGCTTGAAGAGATAGAAAAAATGGAAGAGTCCGGTATATTTGACAAATTACCTAAAAAAGAGGTCCTTGGCATAAGGAAGGAATACGAAAAGCTCATGTATAATATAGGTGGTATAAGGGATATGAAGAAACTTCCGGATGTTATATACATTATTGATCCCGGGAAGGAAATAATCGCTGTCAACGAAGCCAGGAAGCTTGGAATACCAATTATTGCTATTACAGATACAAACTGTGACCCTGATCTAATAGATTTTATTATACCTGGAAATGACGATGCAATACGTTCCTGTGCTTTGATAACCAGGATAATAGCAGATGGGGTCAAGGCAGGAGTCCTGGAAATGGAAAAGAAGAAGAGGAGCCCTGAAGAAAAGGAAGCAAAAGAGCTTGAAAAAGAAAAATCAGAAGACGATCTTGAAGAAAAACCGGATGAAGATATCTGGGTATAAAAAAGGGAGATAGAAAATGGAAATAAAATCTGATCAAGTCAGGGAATTAAGGGAAAGAAGCAAGGCAGGTATGATGGACTGTAAAAAAGCCCTTGTAGAGGCAAATGGAAATATTGAAAAAGCTGCAGAGATTCTTAGAGAGAAAGGTCTGGTAAAAGCATTAAAAAAAGCTTCAAGGGTAACAAAAGAAGGAATAATAGAAAGCTACATTCACCAGGGATCAAAAATAGGTGTACTTCTTGAAGTGAACTGTGAAACAGATTTTGTAGCCCGTAATGAGATGTTTAAATCATTTGTCCATGATCTGGCGCTGCATATTGCTGCAAGCAATCCTTTATACATATCTATAGAAGATGTACCGGCAGAAGTTGCGGAAAAAGAAAAGGAAATTTATATAAAGCAGGCAGAAAATGAGGGAAAACCTGAAAATATTGCAAAAAAGATAGCCGAAGGAAGGTTAAATAAATATTATGAAGAAAATGTACTTCTTGAGCAGTCTTATATCAGGGATCCCGATAAAAAAATAGGTGATCTTATAAAGGAAAAAATAGCTACAATAGGGGAAAATATAGTTGTAAAAAGATTCTGCCGTTATGCACTTGGCGAGTATAATTAAAAGGGTTTAATAGTCATTAATATAAAAATGGCAAAGCCAAAATATAAGAGAGTTTTATTAAAAGTAAGCGGAGAGGCCCTTCTGGGCAATGGTAATAATAGTATGGATCCTGATACGGTAAGTGAAATAGCAGGACAGATAAAAGAAGTAGCGGATCTTGGTGTTGAAATAGCGATAGTTATAGGTGGAGGGAACTTCTGGAGGGGCACATCTGCAAGTGTAAACGGAATAGACCGTACAACTGCTGATTATATAGGAATGCTTGCTACAATAATGAATGCTCTGGGACTTCAAAATGCACTTGAAAAGCATAATGTTACAACAAGGGTACAGACCGCTATTTCAATGCAGGAAATCGCTGAACCCTTTATAAGAAGGAGAGCCGTCAGGCACCTGGAAAAGAAAAGGGTTGTTATATTTGCCGGAGGTACGGGAAATCCATATTTTACTACAGACACGGCTGCAGCGCTAAGGGCTCTTGAAATAGATGCGGAAATAATCTTCAAAGCTACAAAGGTGGATGGGGTATACGATAGGGATCCTCAAAAATTCAAAGATGCAAAAAAAATCAGCAGATTAAGCTTCAGCAGAGTTTTAAATGAGAACCTTGGAGTAATGGATTCAACAGCAATATCGCTCTGCAGAGATAATAATCTACCTATAATAGTTTTTGATATAAGAGTACCGGGCAATATAAAAGGTGTTATAATGGGAAAGGATATAGGAACTTTAGTATCAAAGGGGTAATCATGAAAGATAAGATATTAATTGAATCAAGAAAAAAAATGGAGCAATCAGTAGAAAGCACAGGGCATGAATTCAATACCATAAGAACAGGCAGGGCCTCTGCAGCACTTCTCGATAATATCTTTATTGATTATTACGGCACAAGGACACAATTGAAACATGCTTCAAATATCAGCATACCTGAACCCAGAACAATATTGATTTCTCCTTATGAGCCGAAGTTTTTAAAAGAGATAGAGACACAGATAATCAAATCAGACCTGGGAATTAACCCCACAAATGATGGAAAAGTAATAAGACTGGCCGTACCTCCCCTTAATGAGGAAAGAAGGCATGAGCTTGTAAAGCTTGTAAAAAAAATAGCAGAGGACGGAAGAGTAGCCATCAGAAATATAAGAAGGGATGCAAATGAAAGATTAAAAAAGATGGAATCTGATGGGGACATAACCAAAGACGACCTTTTAAAGTTGGAAAAAGAAGTCCAGGATCTAACTGATGAATTTATTGATAAAATAAACAATGCCCTCCAGCAGAAGGAAAACGAAATCATGGAAGTGTAGGTATATGGACTTTGAACTTTTTTTCTTCAATATTAGCTTCTAACAGAAAATCATTAAGAGAGGGAGCATTCCTAAAAAAAATACCACTGCATGTCGCTATAATAATGGATGGAAACGGAAGGTGGGCTGAAAAAAGGAACCTGCCGAGGAGTGCAGGACATAAAGCAGGGGTAGAGTCACTCAGGGAAGTTATAAGAGCATGCATAGATCTGGGAATTAAATATCTTACTGTGTTTTCACTATCAAGTGAAAACTGGAAAAGGCCGGAAAACGAAGTAAGGTTCTTATTAAAACTTTTTGTAGAAACCCTGAAAAATGAATTAGGTCTGCTCAAAAACCATGGCGTCAGGTTAAGGCTTATTGGTAATAGAAGGGGAATACCTCCAGAAGTCCTGAAAGTATACGAAGACGCAGAAATGGAAACTTCTGCTAACAGCAAACTTAATTTCAATATCGCTTTAAATTACGGGTCAAGACAGGAGATTATGGAGGCGGTTAAGAAAATATGCAGCGATATAGGAAACAATAAACTTAAATATGATAATTTGGACGAAGACCTTTTTTCAGAATATCTCTTTACAGGCGGTATTCCTGACCCCGATCTGCTTATAAGGACAAGCGGAGAGTACAGGCTGAGTAATTTTTTGCTCTGGCAGATATCGTATACCGAATTATATTTTAGCAGAGTTCTCTGGCCAGATTTTAAAAGAAAATATTTTATAATGGCGATAAAAGAATACCAGAAAAGGCAAAGAAGATTTGGAAAGGTTTAAGATCTGTAAATGGTTATACTTCAATATATAATTGCAATTATAGGGTTTTCACTGATTATAATAGTGCACGAGTTCGGCCATTTTGTTTTTGCCAAAGCAGGAGGAATGTATGTGCAGGAATTTTTTATAGGCTTTGGTCCGCCAATATTTAAAATTAAATCAAAATCTGGAACTGAATATGGCCTGAGGGCCATACCTGTGGGCGGTTATGTAAAAATATTGGGGATGGATAGAAACGAAGAAATACCAGAAAGCAGGGAAGGGAAATCTTATCAGAGCAAGCCTTTCTATAAAAAGTTTTTTGCAATATTTGGCGGTGCCGGATTTAACGTATTATTCGCGATAATACTTATTATGATATTTCTGAGTATGGGTGTTACCCAACCATCAACTACAATAGATTATATACAGGAAGATAGTCCTGCAGAGGAATATGGATTTAATATAGGCGATACCGTCATAGCTATAGATGGTGAAGAAATAAATACATGGGATGAATTTGCCGAAAAGACCCAGAATAGACCCAATGAGAAGGTGACCTATACCGTAGAAAGGGAAGGAAGACAGATAAAGATCGAAGCTCTACTGGATGTAGTGGACGGTAAAGGATTTCTTGGGATATCTCCTGGTTACATTGAGAAAAAATTAGGGTTTACCGGGGTAATAAAGGAAAGTTTTAGAATGACGTGGGATATAATTGTTACATATGTTAGATTATTTGGGATGCTTTTCAGGGGTCAGATTCCATTTGAACAGGCAAGACCTGTATCTCCAATTGGCGTTGTAAGCATCTTTCAGCAGTCCATATCTATGGGTATACAGAATTTTATTCTTTTTATAGCTCTTGTGTCCATTTTGATAGGGTTTGGTAACCTGATCCCCATACTTCCTCTGGATGGAGGCAATATTGTGCTTCTTGTAGTGGAGACAATAAGAAAAAGACCGGTACCCAGGAAATTACTGGAAGTGGCCAATTATTTTGGGGTTTTTTTAATGGTATCATTACTCCTAGTAGGTTTTATATACGATATTATCAGCCCGTTTGACCTGACTAAAATGTAAAAAGGACATTTTTATGAAGATTATCCGAAAAAAAACCAGGGAGATAAAGCTGGGAAGCCTGGGAATAGGAGGCAGTAACCGTATCTCAGTACAATCTATGACAAAATCAAATATTCTAAACAGCATTGCAATAAGGGCAGAGATAAATGAATTAATTGAGTGTGGCTGTGAAGTAATAAGGATAGCAATACCGGATAAATCTGCAGTTTCAGAATTGAAAAAACTTATTGATTCAGGAATTTTTAGAGTGCCGGTTGTAGCAGATATTCATTTCGACTGTACACTGGCAATAGACAGTATAAAGGCAGGAGTAAGCGGTATTCGTATAAATCCTGGTAATATAGGCGGGCGCGAAAGAACTGCTAAGGTCATAGATTATGCAAAAAAAAATGGGATAGCTGTCAGGTTGGGAATAAACTCCGGTTCGGTAGATAAGAAAATCCTGAGAAAGAATAATGGTAATATAAAATATTCGATGATAGAAAGCACCATTGAAAATATAAAACTGTTTGAAAACCTTGATTTTTATAATTTTAAAATTTCTGCCAAGGCTTCTTCTGTTATAGATACTATAAGTGTTTACAGAACAATATCTGAAAAATGTAGATACCCGCTGCATATTGGTGTCACAGAAGCAGGCCCAATGATACCTGGCACAGTAAAATCATCTGTTGGACTTGGCATTCTGCTGGCAGAAGGCATAGGAGATACAATCAGGGTATCTCTTACTGATAAATCCTCTGAAGAAGTAAAGATAGGCTATCTTATACTTGACAGCCTGGGACTGCGCAATAAAGGGGTAAATATAGTTTCCTGTCCGACATGCGGAAGAACAACTGTGGACCTTCAGAGTATAGTAAAACAGATAGAGGAGATGACGGGTGACATAAAGAAAGGATTGAAACTGGCAGTGATGGGGTGCATAGTAAATGGTCCGGGTGAAGCTAAGGATGCAGATCTCGGGATTGCTTTTGGAAAAGACAGGGCAGCAATTTTTCTAAAGGGATCGGTAATAAAAAGAGTAAAAAAGGATAATGTGCTGAAAGAATTCAAGAATGAATTAGAAAAGCTATTATAGAATATAAGGAGAAGCATTGAGATATTCACAGGGATTTATACCAACTTTAAAAGAAGAACCAAGAGAAGCAGAGATATCCAGCCACGCGCTTACCGTCAGGGCAGGATTAATAAGGAAAATAGCATCTGGTATATATGCTTTTCTTCCTGCTGGCAAGAGGGTTATTCAGAAGATTGAAAATATTATAAGGGAAGAAATGGACAGGACAGGTGCGCTGGAACTATTTTTGCCAGTACTTCAGCCTTCAGACCTCTGGGAAAAATCGGGACGCTGGGGTGAATATGGGCCAGAACTATTCAGGCTGAAAGACAGGAACGGGCGTTCTTTCTGCCTCGGTCCGACACACGAAGAAATAATGACCTATCTTGCATACCTGGATATAAAATCCTACAGGGACCTGCCGCTTAATCTTTACCAGATCCAGGTAAAGTTCAGAGATGAGATCAGGCCGAGATACGGCCTTTTAAGGGCAAGGGAATTTATAATGAAGGATGCATATAGCTTCTGTGAGAATGACAGTGATCTGGATGAAATATATAATAAAATGCATTCTGCTTATACAAGGATAATGGAAAGAATGGGTCTCAAGTATAAGACCGTTGAAGCGGATACGGGAATAATAGGCGGGAAATCCTCCCATGAATTTATGGTACTTGCAGGAGACGGAGAGGAGACCATTATATATTGTCCTGAATGTGGATACTCTGCAAATATAGAAATGGCAGGGTTCAGGCCACTTATGGAAAAAGAAGAAACTTTTAAAAATGCTGGAGAAATAGAAAAGGTCAGCACTCCCGGAATAACTGATATAGATAGACTTGCAGATTTTTTGAAGATAGAAAAAAAATATACTGTCAAGACAATACTGTTAACTGATGAAAAGGAAAAAATATATGCCTTTATATTAATGGGTGACAGACAGCTTAATATTTCGAAAGCCGAAAAATTTCTTGGAAAAGAATTAAGGCTGTACGAAAATTCAGATGAAAGATATCCAATAGGTTATCTTGGCCCGGTAGGACTTGATCCGGAAATTGAAATATATGCAGACAGGATGCTAAAAGGGGTTAAAGGCGTTATAACAGGTGCAAACAAAAAAGACTTTCATCTTAGAAATGTAAACATCCAAAGAGATGTGAATATAAAAGCATATGGAGATTTTTCGTACCCTGTAGAAGGAGATATATGTGAAAGATGCGGTTCGAAACTGAAAATCGACAAGGGAATAGAAATAGGTCATATATTCAAACTGGGAAAGAAATATAGCGAAAAAATGGAAGCGAGATTCCTCGGAAGGGATGGGAGGTTGAAACCTTTTGTAATGGGCTGTTACGGAATGGGGATAACCAGAATATTATCTGCGGTTATAGAACAGATGCATGACGATAAAGGTATAATATGGCCTACCGCAATAGCCCCCTATACAGTTAATCTTTTAATAACCAGTTTAAAGGAAGAGCAGCTTGTGGGTGCCGGAGAAGAAATATATGAAAAACTTTTAGACAGCGGAATAGAAGTTCTATACGATGACAGAGAAGTAAGTGCCGGTATAAAATTTAAAGATTCAGATCTGCTTGGTCTACCGTTAAAAATTGTACTGGGAAGAAAGTACCTTGATGAAGGGTTGATCGAGGTACAGCTGCGTAAAAATGGAAAGCAATTTGAAATAAATCCAAAAGATATAGTCAAATTTGTAAAAGATTTTATATCAAGCGATATAAAAAAATAATATACAGATGGAAAACCGTCAATCAACAATAAATGGGATACTTGAAAAGATAGTGTTTAAAAATCCTGAAAGTGGTTATATGGTTGGTAAACTCAGGATGACAGATAACACATATGTGACTATAGTTGGTAATGTATTTGAGCTCCAGTGCGGTGAAGAACTCGAAGTAAAGGGAAAATGGACAGTAAACAGGACCTATGGAAAACAATTTGAGGTATCATCGGTAAGTGCAAGTATTCCTGTTACGGAAAAGGGAATTGAGGATTACCTCGGCTCTGGAGTGATTAAAGGAATAGGGCCGGCCATGGCCTCAAGAATAGTTGATTATTTTGGAAAAAATACAATCAATGTTCTCGACAATGACCCCGAGAGCCTTTCATGTATAGAAGGAATAGGGGAAAAAAGAATAAAACAGATAATGCAGTCATGGCAGAAACATAGAAATACAAGAAATGTAATGATGACCCTGCAATCTTACGGCATATCAAATACATATGCTATGAAAATATATAATACTTATGGTGAAAATGCTGAGAATGTTATTAAGGTAAACCCGTACCGCCTTGCAGAGGATATATTTGGAATAGGTTTTAAAATTGCAGATGATATTGCCGGCAGAGCCGGAATACCCAGAGATTCGATTTTCAGGGTAAAGTCCGGAATAATATATATACTTCGCAGAGCAGAGGATGGAGGGCACTGCTACCTTCCATATGAAAGTATAATAGACAGCTCTCTTGATTTCCTTGGAGTGGGGCTACCGCTATTAAATAATGCTATTGACGAGCTTGGGAGAGAAGAAAAAATAATTATTATGGATGACGGTGATATAAGAAGGGTCTATCTGAAAGGCCTTTATATCGCTGAAAAGTATGTAGGGGAAAAAATACAGGAAATTATAAATAGTAAATTTAGTGATGGGAAGGCAAAAAGAGATAAATCTTCTTACAGAAAAATAATAATGGAACTTGCTAAATTAAAGAATATAGAACTTGATGACATACAGGTTGAATCCATAATAAATGCCCTTATGGAAAAAATAATAATAATAACTGGAAGTCCGGGAACAGGAAAAAGTACAATACTAAATTTTATTATAAAAATTCTTGAAAGTGAAAATAAAAAAGTACTAATGGCGGCACCTACGGGAAGAGCCTCAAAAAGAATGACTGAAACAACAGGAAGGGAATCAAAGACTATACACAGGCTTCTAAATTTTAATCCTAAACTGAATAAATTCTTGAAAAATGATAAAAATCCCATTGAAGCGGACACCGTAATAATAGATGAAGCTTCAATGCTGGACATAAGACTTACAAAAAATCTCCTGTCTGCCTTTAAAGAAAATACTAATCTCATATTTGTGGGAGATATAGACCAGCTGCCTCCAGTTGGTCCAGGATATGTTCTTGGGGACCTGATCCGCTCTGGTGTAATACCTGTTGCAGAGCTTAAAAGGATATACCGTCAGGAAGGCGGCAGCCAGATTATAAGAAATGCACACAGGGTAAGGGATGGGGAATTCCCTTATATAAAAAATTCTGAAGCCGGGGATTTTTACTTTATAGAAAAAAATGATCCGGAAAAAACAGTTGATCTTATTATCAATCTTTTAACAGATAAAATACCTTCGAGGTTACATATGGATCCTCTAAGAGATGTCCAGGTACTTGTACCTACGAATAAGGGAATATGCGGGGTTATAAACCTGAATTTAAGAATACAGGATGCAATTAATCCCGGGGAGGGTGGATTATATTATGGAAACAGGGTATTCAGGACAGGAGACAGGGTCATCCAGCTGAAGAATAATTATGAAAAAGAAATATATAACGGTGATATAGGAATAATTCATAAAATTGATAATGAAATAAATGAATTGCACATAAATTTTGATGGAAGGATAATAAAATACAGTTTTTATGAAATAGATGAAATTAATCATTCATATGCAATATCTATACATAAATCCCAGGGTTCAGAGTTTAGATGTGTAATTATTCCCCTGCTTACATCGCACTACATGCTTCTCCAGAGGAATCTTCTTTATACGGCATTGACAAGAGCCAGGGAACTGGCAATTTTAATAGGGAGCAAGAAAGCTATTGGAATGGCGGTTAATAAAAATGTTGTAGAAAAAAGATTCACAGGCCTCAGAGAAATGCTTCAAAATCTTTAATAATGAAGTCCCGTCCGCCTGTCTGTTAACCTGTTCGGCTAAATTCGAAATAATGTTTGCAACTTTTACTTTTTTTGTGCTATACTTTTAACGAAATTTTAAAAGGTTGAAAAAAATAGTGGGAGCAACCCACTATTTTTTTGATTAAGGACAAATTTGAATTTACAGGTGGTTTCAGTGAATAAGGAACTAATATCAGCTCTGGCTGAGCTTGAAAAAGAAAAAGGTATAAAAATGGATACCATTATAGAAGCGCTTAAAGTAGCGCTTGCTTCAGCCTACAAAAGAAACTACCAGGTAGAATATGATTGCAGAATAGATATAGATAATAAAAGCGGTAATATAAGGGTATTTAAAATAATTGAAAATGAAGGCGAAGATGAAAGTGAAAATAATGAAATAGAGGTTACACCCGACAACTTTGGGAGAATAGCTGCACAGACTGCAAAGCAGGTCATAAAGCAGAGGATCAAAGAAGCTGAGAGAGAGATAATGTATGACGAATTTAAAGACAGAGTGGGCGATCTCGTAACAGGAATAATACAGCAGAGCGATTCACGTTTTACGCTGGTAGATCTTGGAAAAGTGGAAGCACTTTTACCTCCGTATGAACAGGCACCCGGAGAAAGATACAGACATGGTGACCGGATAAAGTGTTATATCTCTGATGTGAGAAAGACAACCAAAGGGCCCCAGGTAATAGTGTCACGGACACATACCGGTCTTATAAGAAAGTTGTTCGAGCTTGAAGTACCTGAAATATATGAAGGTGTTGTGGAGATAATGAGTATTGCCAGGGAAGCTGGTTACAGAACGAAAATAGCAGTAAGGTCTAACGAAAAAAATGTGGATCCGGTAGGTGCATGCGTGGGGCCGAAAGGTTCGAGGGTGAAGATGATAGTAAATGAGCTTAATGGGGAAAAAATAGATATAGTAGATTACAGCCAGGATGTAGTTGCATATATAAAAAACTCGCTTAGTCCTGCAAGGGTGAATAAAGTACTTATAGATGAAGATAATAAATTTTCCCTTATAGTGGTTTCAGATGATCAGCTTTCTCTTGCCATTGGAAGGGAAGGCCAGAACGCCAGACTTGCTGCCAGGCTTACAGGCTGGAAGATAGACATAAAGAGTGAAAAACAGTTTGAAGAAGAGCTTGCTGAGGCAAGAGAGGAAAGAATAATGGGTAAGTCTGAAGAAACAGAAGAAGGGTCCTAGAACATGTATTACTTATTATCTTTAGATAGGAGTGATAGATATTAAGGTTATTGATTTAGCAAAAGAAAAAAAATTAGATATAAATGATATTTTTTATATCTGTGATAGCCTTGGCATTGCCATAAAAGGAGAGATGTCGGTACTTAACGATTCACAGGTTAAAAAAATTGATATTGCTATTAAAAAAGAGGCAAAGAGAAAAGAAAAGGAAGCCCTGGAGAAAAAATCAAGGGAAAAAGAGAGAGCTAAGGAAGAAAAGAAAAAAGCAATAGAAGCCGAGAAGAAAAAAAGACAGCAGGATAAAAAAGAAAAGGAAGCTGCAAAAAGAAAGGCAGCAGAGGAAGTAAAAAAGAAAGCTGAAGAATCAAGAAAAGCAGAAGAGGAAGCTAAAAGAAAAGAAGAAGCAGAAAAGAAGGCCGAAGAAGAAGCAAAAAAGAAGGCCGAAGAAGAAGCAAAAAAGAAAGAAGAAGAGAAGAAAGCTCTCGAAGAGGCTAAAAAAATCGAAGAAGAAGAAGAGAAGAAGGAAGATAAATCTGAAAGGAAACATGCTGCAAGGGCAGTGCGGGACAGGAAGAAATCTCTTAAAGAAGAGGATGCAATAAGGGAGAGCATAGAAGATTCAATAGACCTGGAAGAAGATAAATTTATTAGCACAAAAAAGGTTTCTAATAAAAGAGTAGTTTGGGAAGAAGAAAAAAAGAAAAGTATAAGAAGCGTACTTGATAAAGAACTTGACAAAGAGGAGAAGAGCGGGAGACTAAAGGCAAAATTCCTGCAGAAAAAGCGCACTAAAGTTGGAAAGGAAAGCAAACCTTCTGGACAGAGCAAGGCAAAGGAACCTGAAAAAATTAGGAAAAAAAGACCTGAAATAAAGAAGATCATAGAAGTACACGAAGGTATCACAATAAAACAGCTTTCTGAAAAGGTAAACATACCTTCAAGTGAAATAATAAGCTTACTTTTTAAAATGGGTGAAGTACTTACAATAAATCAGTCACCGAGTAAAGATCTGCTAGAATTTCTGTCAAATGAATATAGTTTTAAATACAGAATAATTGGATTTGAAGAAAAGATGGAGGAAGTTTATAAGGATTCCGAGGAAGAACTGGTAAAAAGGGCTCCTATTGTTACGGTAATGGGTCATGTTGATCATGGTAAAACCACACTTCTTGATTCAATAAGGAAAACTAAAGTTGCCAGTAGTGAAGCCGGTGGAATAACACAGCATATTGGTGCATATCAGATAGAATATAATAAGAGAAAGATTACATTCATAGACACACCCGGTCATGAAGCTTTCACTTCTATAAGGGCAAGAGGTACAGGAGTTACAGATATAGCAGTAATAGTAATTGCAGCAGATGATGGTATTATGCCGCAGACTGTTGAAGCGATAGACCATGCAAAAGATGCAGATGTTCCAATAATTGTAGCGATAAATAAAATAGATCTGCCAGATTCAGATCCAAAAAGAATAAAACAGGGGCTTACCGAACACGGGCTGGTTACAGAAGAATGGGGCGGTGATACCATTGTTGTTGAGATCTCTGCAAAAAATAACAAGAATATTGATGATTTATTGGAAATGATCCTTCTTGTAGCAGATATGCAGGATCTGAAAGGTAATCCGGATGCTGTGGCAACAGGGATAATAATTGAAAGCAGGCTTGATAAGGGAATGGGTCCAATTGGTTCCCTAATAGTGAAGAGAGGCAAAATAAAAGTAGGAGACTCATTTGTAACAGGAGACTCATACGGCAGAATAAGGACGATAAGAGATGAAAATGGCATAGACTTAAAAGAAGCTTCACTTTCAAGTCCTGTAGAAATGACGGGATTTTCATCTCTTCCAAAGGCAGGGGATAAACTTTTTGTGGTTAAAAATGAAAAAGTAGGAAAAGACCTTCTTTCAAAAAGAGATTATGATAAAAAAGTTATGAAGATGGGCAGTTCCAGAAAGATACTGACACTTGAAAACCTTTCAGAGATGTCACAACAGGGTGAGTTAAAAAAATTAAAATTGATACTCAAGGCAGAATCAGAAGGTTCATTGGATGCAGTAGATAAATCCCTTAAAAAAATTGAAACGGATGAAATAAAAATAGAAATAATTCACAAGGGCATAGGTGCCATTACAGAAAGTGATATCCTTCTGGCAAGTGCTTCCAGTGCGATTATAGTAGGTTTTGGAGTTGTCCCAACAGCTACAGCAACTTCTCTAAACTTAAGGGAGAAAGTGGATATAAGGACCTACGCAATAATATATAAACTTATAGATGATATAAAACTTGCCTTCGAGGGTCTTCTGGAACCAGAAAAAAAGATAGTTGAAAAAGGAAAAGCTGAAGTAAGAGAAATATTTAAGTTTTCTAAAATTGGGAAAATAGCCGGCTGCTACATTACTGAAGGTTCAGTTGAGAGAGGCGATATGGTACGTGTAATCAGGAACGGCTCGATTATTTATGAAGGTAAAGTAGAAAGTCTTCAAAGATTCAAGGAAGATGTAAAGAATGTAGCTGCAGGATATGAGTGTGGTATAAGAATTGTTAATTATCAGTCTATAGAGCAAAATGATATACTGGAACTTTTTGAAATTATATAATTTATTGTAAAGATTGTGGATAGATTAAAGAAGTTAACAATTGATATAAAAAGAGAAATAAGCTTTATAATAAACACGGAATTAAAAGATCCAAGGATTGGTTTTGTTACTATTACAGGTACAAAGCTCTCAGCAGACTGTAAATATCTTGATATATATTTAAGCATAATGGGAAAAGAAGAGGACAGGAGAAATAGTCTGGAGATCCTAAGGGGATGTGTCGGCTTTATAAAGAAAAAGATTTCTGGAAGGATCAGATTAAAAAATATACCCGATTTAAAATTTATATATGATGATTCAATTGACAGAGGGATGAGAATATCTAAAATACTTGAGACCATTAACAAAGAAGGAAAAGATAGTGGTAGTTAATAATGAAGACCGGGATATATTATACCGGAATATGGCCAGACAGATAGAAAGAAATGATGAATTTTTAATAATTACCCATATATTTCCTGATGGAGATGCCCTTGGATCGCTTACAGCTTTGAACAGCCTTATTTCTTCAATGAATAAAAAAACAACTATGATATGTAATAGCGATCTTCCGTATCAATATAGTTTTTTACCGGACTTTAATAAAATTAAAAAGCATCCAGAATTAGAAGTTCTTTTAAGAAACAGGCCCGTATGTATCATGGTCGATTGTGCTGAAGCAGAGAGGGCAGGCATTGATTTTGATTATTTAAGGGAAAAAACAGGCTGTGTAATAAATGTGGACCATCACAGCAGTAATAGCTGCTTTGGCGATATGAATATGGTTGATAGAAATAAGTCTGCAACTGCTGAAATGCTTTATGAATTCATTTACAAAAATTACAGGGAGAAATTAAATTATGATATAGGCATAGGTATTTATGTGGGAATACTTACGGATACCGGCAGATTTCAGTACAGCAGTACAACAGCAAATGTTCACAGGATAGCGAGTGAACTAATAAAGATTGGAATCAAACCCTCTGATGTTTATGGTTATATATATGAAAGTGACCCCCTTGGAAGGTTCAAGCTTATACAGAAGGTTTTCAGCAGAATAGAATACGTAAAATCTCTTAGCCTTATTTATTCTTATATATTAAAAGAAGATTTTACCAGATTAAAAATTCCTTTTTATGCGCAGGACGGTATAATAGAGCTTTTAAGAAGTGCCGAAGGCGCAAAAATAACTGTTCTTATAAAACAGATAGATGTTAATTCATTCAAGGTAAGCCTCAGGACGTCTGACAGTAATATAGACCTGTCAAGAATAGCTTCAATTTTTGGTGGCGGAGGGCACCGCAGTGCTTCTGCATATAAGGATGACGGCAGCCTTAATGAAGTGATTGAAAGGATGAAAGAGGCTATAGGGAACGGAACGGTATGATTGGAAAAGACGGGCGTTCAGGGTTATTAAAGGGTTTTAATGGTATAATCCTTGCATATAAACCATCAGGCATAACTTCCTATGATGTAATAAGAGGAATAAGGAAAGTTTTTTTTTAGAAAAAATTGGACACACCGGTACTCTTGACCCTGCAGCTTCTGGTCTGATGATCCTTCTTATAAATAAGGGTACAAAAATTTCCAGCGAATTTATTGGGCTTCCTAAAGAATATATTGCTTTATTAAAATTCGGAATACAGACAGATACATGGGATCTTGATGGGAAAGTAATAAGGAAAGAAAAAGTTCAAGAACTTAATAAAAATATTTTAAATAATATTTTGGGAGACTTTAAAGGGAGGTTAAGGCAATTACCTCCAATGTATTCATCAGTCAAGCACGGGGGTAAACCCCTGTATAGATTTGCAAGAATGGGAGTAGAGATAAAGAGAAATTATCGTGAAATAGAGATTTATAATATGGATATCCTGAGGATAGAAAGAAATTTATTGATTCTTAAAATAAAATGCAGTGCGGGAACCTACATAAGGTCTCTTGCGAACGATATGGGAGAGACATACGGAACAGGAGCAGCACTTGCAGGACTTATAAGGACAGATATAGGAGATTTTAAAATTGAACATGCAAGAAGCATAAAAGAAATGATTTATATGGCCAAACTTAATAAGGTTCCTGTAAATGAAAGAGGAATAATGAGTTTGGGAAATCTGTTTGATAAAAACCCGTCAGTTTACGTAAGAAAAGAAAATGAGAAAAGAATAATAGATGGCAGCCCGTTAAGGACAGAGATTATTGATACGGATAGTAAGAAATTATCATGTTTTTTAAATGAACTCAGGGTTTCGGAGGATAATCTGGGAAGGGTCATAGCAATAAGATCCCTGGAAGGTAATATAATTGCGCTGCACAGATTAAAAAAAGGTTTATATATCGAAGATACTAAAAGTTTTAATAAAAATTTTACAGAAAATATTGTAATTTTTTAATAATTAATTAAAATCAAATAGTTTAAATTTTATGTAGATATCCAAAAAGGAAGTTTTTGGCCAGAATTTTTAAATTAAAAGATATAAAAAAAGATCAATTCAAAGATGCCCATACACTGATGGTGATAGGCTTTTTTGACGGAGTGCACAGGGGACACCAGAAAATAATAAAAATGTGCTGTGAAAGAGCATTGGAAAATGGAGGAACGAGCGTGGCACTTACATTTGACAGACCTCCAATAAATATCATTAAAAGCAGAATATATAAAGAGTTGATTCTTCCCTATGAGGAAAAAATAAGAATAATAAAAAAACTGGGAATAGAAGCAATAGTAACTGCAGAAATTGGAATGGATTTTTTAAATCTTAGCCCAAAAGTATTCTGTGATGATATATTAAAAGGATTATTTTATATAAAAGGACTTTTTATAGGTCAGGGTTTCAGATTTGGTAAGGATGCCGGAGGAGATACGGCATTTTTAAAAGATTATATGGGCAGCCAGGGAGCTATTATAAATGAAGTAAGCCTGGTAAAGAGCAGGGGTGAGGTGATATCAAGCACTGTCATCAGGAAGTATTATCAGGAAGGTAATATTGAAAGGATAAATGAACTTCTTGGAAGAGAACCTTATGTTAAAGGAAGAGTTGTTAGGGGAACGGGCAGGGGAAGGAAACTTGGATTTCCCACTGCAAATATTGATTTACCCGAAAAGCTTATAGTCCCAGGAGATGGTGTATATTTTGGTAGAGTATCAATTAAAGATGATGGCATTAAGAACCTTAAAGGATTAATTAATGTTGGAAAAAATCCTACATTTGGAGGGGAGAAAAAAGTAGTAGAAAGCCACCTGCTTGATTTCGAAGGCTGTTTATATGATAAGGAAATAAAGGTAACTTTTCTAAAAAAGTTGAGAAGAGAAGTAAAATTTAAAAACAGTACGAAGCTGGTAGAACAGATAAAAAAGGATATTTCTGATGCAGAAATATTTTTCAGGGCATAGTAGAAGATAATCAATTATGAAATAAACGGAATTGATTCAATTGTAATTATAAAGTACTTGTGATAAATTATAGGACGGATTATTCAAGGAGGTGAATATCGGATTGACACTAGTAAAAGAAGAAAAACAGAAGATTATAGAAAATTTTAAAACGCATGAAATGGATACAGGCTCTACGGAAGTCCAGATTGCAATACTGACCAGCAGGATAAATAAACTCAATGAGCATCTGAAGGCTAATAAGAAAGATAATCATTCAAGAAGGGGTCTGGTAATGATGGTAGGGAAGAGAAAGAGGCTTCTTCAGTATTTGAAAAATCGTGAGATTTCAAAATATAAAAAGCTTATCAAGGAACTGGGATTAAGGAAATAACCACTCTTCATTCCGGCTTCATTTTTTCAATTCATTTATATTTAAGATTTAAGGAGTTTGATGTTGTAATATGGAAGCTAAATGTAAAATAAATTTAGGTGGAAAGGATATGGAATTTTCCACCGGTAAAATGGCAAACAGGGCAAATTCTGTTCTTGTCAAATATGCAGGCAATGGTGTGCTCGTAACAGCAGTAATGAGCCGTGAACCATCAGAAAACCTTGATTTCTTTCCGCTTACGGTAGACGTAGAGGAAAGAATGTATGCAGCCGGTAAGATACCCGGCGGGTTTTTTAGAAGAGAAGGAAGAGCCTCTGACAAAGCAATTCTCATCTCGCGACTTACGGACAGACCGTTGAGACCTCTCTTTGATAGGGATATAAGAAATGAGGTTCAAATAATTGCAACCGTGCTTTCAGTAGATAAGATTAATCTTTACGATATTTCAGTATTAAATGGAGCTTCAATGTCGCTGTATATATCAGATATACCTTTTGAAGAACCTGTAGGTGCAGTAAGGATGGGGAATATTAACGGGGAATGGATTGTAAATCCTACATATGAAGAGCTAAAAAAAAGTATACTGGATATAGTAGTTGCTGGTACTGATAATGCGATATTGATGGTGGAAGCTTCCGGTAAAGAAGCTTCTGAGGAATTAGTTATTGAAGCAATAGAAAAAGCACATATTGAAATAAAGAGGATTGCGGAACTCCAGAAAGAATTTAAGAAAGAAGTTGGAAAAGAAAAATCCGAGGTATTCCGTTTTGAGGTTAATGAAGAGGTAAAAAAGAAAACAGAAGTACTGACACTGGACAGGATGAAGAAAGTGCTTGCCGAGGTTGAAGAATTATCGAAGGATCCCGGAAAATCAAACATCATACAGGAAGATATGGGTGATTTTCTGAAGGAAAGAACATTGCAGATAAAAGAAGATATACTGGAAGAGCTGTTAAAGGAATTTCCTGATGAAAGAGAGAGCATAAATATAAGTTTTGATATCATTGAAAAAGAACTTGTAAGGGATATGATACTTAAGAAGGGAATAAGACCTGATGGAAGGAAAACTTCGGAAATAAGAAAGATATCCTGCGAAGTAGGCCTTTTCCCTGAGACTACTCATGGGACAGGTCTTTTTACAAGAGGCAAAACCCAGGCCCTGACAATTCTTGCTCTTGGTTCCATAAGAGAAGTTCAGAGGCTTGACAGTCTTGGCGGAGATGAATTTAAAAGATATATGCACCATTACAACTTCCCTCCATTCAGTACAGGGGAGACCTGGCCTCTGAGGGGACCAAAGAGGAGGGAAATAGGGCACGGTTCACTGGCCGAAAAAGCACTTAAGCCGATGATTCCTGATGAAGAAGATTTTCCATATGCATTAAGAATGGTATCAGAGATATTAAGTTCAAACGGTTCAACATCAATGGCCAGTGTTTGCGGCAGCACGCTTGCTTTAATGGATGCAGGAGTGCCTCTTAGGAGTCCTGTTTCAGGTATTGCAATGGGGCTTATAAAAGAGGAAGATAAATTTGAAATACTAACAGATATTCAGGGAATTGAAGATTCTTATGGAGATATGGATTTTAAGGTAGCAGGTACTTCAAAGGGTATTACAGCACTTCAGATGGATATAAAAATAAAAGGAATAAACCTTGATATAATGAAAAAAGCCCTGGAAAAAGCCAGGGAAGGGAGAATCTTCATACTTAACAGGATGCTTGAGACAATATCGGAACCAAGACCTTCACTCTCGCAGGCAGCACCTAAAATTACTACCTTTAAGATTCCAAAGGATAAGATTGGTGATATTATAGGCCCGGGCGGGAAAAATATAAAAGGTTTGAAAGAAGAATTCGATCTTGATGAAATTGATGTTACGGATTTTAATGGTGAAGGCATGATATCAATTACATCTCCTGATGACGAAGCTATAAAGATGGCAAGGAAAAAAATAGAAAACATGATAAAATCTCCTGAAGATATAAAGGTGGGCGAAGAATTTTTGGGAACGGTAGTAGGTATAACATCCTACGGTGCTTTTATAAATCTTATACCCGGAACAGATGGACTGCTTCATATATCAAAAGTTGCAAAAACAAGGATTAATAGCGTTGAGGATTATCTGAAAATGGGGGACAGGATTTCTGTAAGAGTAGCAAACATAGATCCCAGGAGCAGGAAGATAAGCCTGGAGAGAACCGACATCCAGTAATATAAAGCAGTTTGGAGTTGATAGCAAGATAGCAATAAAAAGAAGCAGTAGTTTTGATAATTATAAGATTACCGAGCTGAGTAACGGAATAAGGATAATTAGTGAAAGCATTCCGTATTTTAGATCAATATCGCTTGGTTTCTGGGTACAAGCCGGCTCCAGAGATGAAAACAGTAAAAATAACGGAATAACACATCTGATTGAACATTTAATATTCAAAGGCACAAATAACAGAAGTTATAAAGATATTGCTGTTGAATTTGATGCCATGGGTGCTGAATTTAATGCTTTTACTGATAAAGAATACTGCTGTGTATATGCAGATTTTATAGACGAAAATCTAACCGGATGCATGGATCTCCTTCTTGATATCATATGTAATCCATCTTTTTTTTCCGAACATATTGAAACTGAAAAAAGAGTAATAACTGAAGAAATAAAAATGATGGAAGATAGCCCATCGGAAATACTATTAAACCATTTTTTTTCTGAGGTATTCAATGGGCATTCATTATCACTGCCTATAATGGGTTCAAAAAAAACTCTGAGAAAAATAAATAAAAAAGAAGTAAGTTCCTATTTTTCTAAAAAATTTGGTTTAAATGACATGGTAATTTCTGCAGCAGGGAATGTAGAACATAACAGCCTTGTTAAAATGGTAAAAGAGGCCTCTGATAAATCAAAATATCACAGTCATGGCATTGAATCGGTTGAAATAAAATGGCCTTCAAGGACCGTTGGAAGCAGGAAGATTCATTACGGGAAGAGCAAGGCAGTGCATATGTGTATAGGAGGTCCGGGATGTGGAAGAAGCAATAGCGACCGTTATCCGCTTACTTTATTCGTAAGTCTTTTAGGAGGCAGTATGAGCAGCCGGCTTTTTCAGAAAATACGGGAAGAAGAAGGGCTGGCGTATAACATATCAGCAAATAATGTAAATTACAGTGATACCGGTCTCTTATTTATTTATTCTGCCTCCTCAGCAGGAAATATGAATAAGATTCTTATGTTAATAAATGAAGAAATAGAGAATATAAGGAAAAAGGGTATATCCAGTGAAGAAATGGAAATAGCAAGGGAAAATATTAAAGGGAACATAGTCCTTGGAGTTGAAGATATAAGCTCCAGAATGTTCAGGCTCGGGAAGTCTTTGTTATTCGATAAAAAGGTTTTGACTATCGACCAGATATTAAAGAAAATAGATAAGATAAAAGTATCTGACATAAACAGGGTTGTTGAAAAATATTTCTTACCCGATAATTTCAATACAGTTATGATTGGTAAAAATATGAAAGGCTTAAAAATATGAAAAGGATAGCCATTTTTGGAATATGCGGTAAAATGGGAAAAGCTATATCGAAAGAATTGGTTAAGGAAGAAGATATAAAACTTGTTGCAGGATTCGATAAGCGCAGTACAGGACTAAATGCAGGAAAAATCCTGGGTATCGAAAAGACGGATTTCAGTGTAACTGATTCCTATGATGAGATTAAGAAAAAAAACCCGGATCTAATAATAGATTTTACTGCAGCAGATATAGCCGCAAAATCCATTACATGGGCAATTGAAAATAGTATAGATATTATTGTAGGAACATCGGGCCTTCAGAGAGATTTTCTGAAAAGAATAGAAAAGATGGCTGCTAAATCAAACTCCAGAGTATTTATTGTACCAAATTTTGCAATTGGTGCTGTTATAATGATGAAATTATCAGAGATGATTGCAGGTTATTTTGATAATTGCGAGATAATTGAGATGCATCATGATAAAAAGCAGGATTCTCCATCGGGCACATCCATTGCTACTGCGGATATTATCTCAAAAAAGATAATATTTAATAAAAAGAGGCTTAAAAGTAATGAAAAAGAAAATATCGAAGGCAGCAGGGGTGGGTATTACGAAGGAATAAATATTCATAGCGTAAGACTTCCCGGCCTGGTAGCACATCAGAGTGTAATATTTGGTGCAAGAGGGCAGACTCTCTTAATAAGACATGACAGTATTGACAGGTCATCATTTTATCCTGGAGTCATTATGGCAGTAAGTAATATAGACAGACTGTCAAATTTTACATACGGATTGGACAAACTAATAGAATTAAAGTGATAAATAATTTTTTATAATCAGTAAATAATGTAAGGGAAGTTAATAGATAATATAAAATCTATAAGAATATGGCAAAAAGGAAGAGTCTAAAACTGATACCTCTGGGAGGAGTCAGCGGAATTGGAAAAAATATGACTGTTGTCGAGAAGGAAAATCAGATGATTGTCATAGATTGTGGTCTGATGTTCCCGGATGAAGATACTCCCGGGATTGACTTTCTAATACCTGATTTTTCTTATGTTTTAAAAAATTCAGGAAAACTTAAAGCAATAATATTAACACACGGGCACGAAGATCATATAGGAGCGCTGCCATTTTTATTTAAAAAGATCAGGGCACCAATATATGGGACGAAACTTACTCTCGGGCTTACCAAAATAAAACTTAACGGTCTTGCAGACTCTGATGAAATTGAATACAGGGAGATAGACCCGGCGAGGGGTCTATCAATAGGTAGTTTTTTTATAGAATTCTTCAGGGTAAATCACAGCATACCTGATGGGGTTGGACTAATAATTAAAACAGATATAGGGACAATAGTACATTCAGGAGATTTTAAATTTGATCATTATCCAATAG
This sequence comes from Actinomycetota bacterium, assembly GCA_018400395.1. Lineage (GTDB taxonomy): Bacteria > Actinomycetota > Humimicrobiia > Humimicrobiales > Humimicrobiaceae > M55B120. Next base: position 3,326 of record JAGYMN010000001.1, on the reverse strand, counting down.
ATAATGTCCACACAGAGATCCATAAAATAGCAAGAGCGGGAGAAGAAGGAGTGCTGGCATTATTATGTGACAGCACAAATGCTGAAGAAGAAGGATATACGCTTCCCGAGAGGGATGTTGGCAAAACACTTATGGATAAATTTGAAAAGGCTGAAAAAAGAATAATAGTAGCTACTTTTTCATCTCATATTCACAGGATACAGCAGGTACTGGATGTATCAGCAAAAATGGGCAAGAAAGTGGCGGTTTCAGGCAAATCGATGCTTAAAAGCATGAAGATAGCAGGCGAACTGGGTTATTTGAAGATACCAGAAAATATTATAATACCCATTAGCAGAATAGACGATTTCCCGATTAATGAAATAGTCGTTCTATCAACCGGAACCCAGGGAGAACCGCTTGCAGCATTGAATAAGATGGCAATGGATGAGCATCGAAGGGTTACTATTATGAAAGGTGATATGGTAATAATATCAGCATCTCCCATACCCGGAAATGAAAAAGCAATATCAAACACAATAAATATGCTAATAAAACAGGGGGCTGATGTATTTTATGAATCCATAGCAGGCGTCCACGTATCAGGCCATGCTGCCAGAGAAGAAATAAAGATGATGATAAGCCTGGCCAATCCTACCTATTTTATACCGGTGCACGGTGAAAACAAACATAAAATACAGAATGCACAAATTGCAAGGTCTATGGGAATAAAAAATGATAATATACTCATTGTCCAGAATGGAGATATAGTAAAGATGAATATAAATATGTGCAGGATATCAGGTAACATACAGCCTAAAAACGTTTATGTTGACGGTATAGGTATGGGAAATATAGAAGATATGGTTTTAAGGGACAGGAAGATACTTTCAAATAATGGAGTGATATTTATTGCACTGGCTATCGATTTAAGCAGGAAGAAAATAATAATGGGACCTGACTATAAATTGAAAGGGATAATATATATTGATAATATCAATGAAATATTAGATGAAGGCAGAGATATAATTCTTGATTCTGTTAATAAATGTTTCGAAAAAAATATACTGGTTAAAAACAGGATAGAAGATTATATTATCGATAAATTTGAAAAATATTTTTTTAAAAATGCCAGGATAAGACCTATAATAGAGGTAAAAGCACTGGTGAAGTAATATTTAACCATTATTTTAGGTTAATTATGACCCGAAAGAAAAGCAGCCGTAAATCATCAGTAAAGAGAAAGGCAAAATCCCGCAGGGAAACCGGAGTTAAAAATAACCCCGGTCTGGTTAGCGGGAGGGTAGAGATATACGGAATATTTGTTATTTTACTCTCTATCCTGATGCTAATAAGTATTTTTATCCCGGGAGACTCAGGTTATATAAATAAGAGAGTAAACGAATTCTTATCTTATATCTTCGGGATTGGTAAGTACGTGATACCATTTCTGCTGCTGGCCTGGGGCATAAGTTTCTTTATAAAAAAAGTAAAGCTTCTTTCAGTAAGGTTTGGAATTGGATTTTTTCTGTTTTTCTTTTCACTTATAGGGATAATATCCAGCAGTTTAAGAAATGAAAATGTATTTGACGATATCCTTATAAGCAATAGAGGAGGTCTGGCAGGAGCCGGAATATTTTATGGTCTTTTAAGACTTTTCGGAAGGGTCGGAGCAATATCTGTACTTTCAGTCCTTATTATAATATCAATTCTTGTAATAACCAGAGTATCCATTATAGACATAGGTAAAAAGTTAGCTTTTTTTGCAAAGAATATAGATTTTAGGATTTTTGGTGAAGTATTTGGCAAAAAGGAAGTAATGGGTGAAAAAGGCAGAGAAAAAAGAGGTTTGCCCGGTGTTGAAGTCAATGACAGGTATAAGAAGGAATCGCAAATAGCGATAGGTAAAAGTGATAAAGAAAGACCCCCGAAGGTACCGGAACTTATAGATAGTACAGGAATGAATAAAGACGGAAAAAGGTTACTCGATAGTAATAAGTTAACGGGCAGCGAAAAGCAGTTGAGGATGCCTATAATGAAGGAAGAAAGTGATGATGAGAATTACCGCATGCCTCCAGTAAATCTGCTAAAAAAATCCACTAATTTACCGACAAAATTATTTAAAAAAAGTATAAAGGAAAGAGTAAGCATATTAAATAAATTATTCGATGATTTTAATCTTTCTGCAAAAATTAATAGGGTGATTCGTGGTCCCTCGGTAACAATGTATGAAATAAGTCTCTCACCGGGTGTAAAGGTACAGCGCCTTCTAAGTCTGGAAGATGACTTCTGTGTAGCGCTTGGCTCAGCAGACCTTAGAATACTGGCGCCTATTCCCGGTAAGTCTGCAATAGGATTGGAAGTACCAAACCAGATAAGAAGCATTGTTACCCTGGGTGATATATTCTCAATACCAGAAAATGAAGAAATAGAGGATCAGCTTCTGAGCGTACCTCTTGGAAAAAATCTTTCGGGTGAAATAATATATATGAATATAGTGGAGATGCCCCATGTTTTGATAGCCGGTGCTACAAATTCAGGTAAAAGCTCCTGTCTAAACAGCATAATCATATCACTCCTGATGAAGGTCAGGCCGGGTGAAGTAAAATTTATAATGATAGATCCCAAGATGGTAGAGCTGAGTATATACAATGGGATCCCACACCTGTTGTCACCGGTTGTCATAAATCCAAAGAAAGCTGCATCAGCGCTTCAATGGGCAGTAGAAGAAATGGAGAAAAGATTCAGGGTTCTTGTTGAAAGGAATTATAAATCCCTGGCAGAATATAATAAAGATGCAGTAAAAAATAAAGATAAAGAGAATGGATCCAAACCTCTTCCATACATAATCATATTCATAGATGAGCTTGCAGATCTTATGATGATTGCTGCTTCTGAAGTCGAAGACAGCATATGCAGGATAGCACAGATGGGGAGAGCTGTAGGTATGCATCTTGTTATAGCCACACAGAGGCCATCGGTTAATATAATAACAGGTTTAATAAAGGCAAACATACCCTCAAGGATAGCATTTATGGTTACTTCAAATATTGACTCAAGGGTTATACTTGATTGTTCCGGTGCGGATAAGCTAATAGGAAGGGGAGACATGCTTTATCTTCCATATTATTTGAACAAACCTGAGAGAATACAGGGAAGCTTTGTCACAACCCATGAAATAGAGATGATAACCAGATATATAAAAGGGGAAAAAGAACCAGAATACAATATAGATATTTCCAAAAAGATCAGCCAGGCAGGGGAAAAGAATATCGAAGAAGACGAGCTCTTTTACGATGCATTAAAAGTAGTAGTGGATTTTGGACATGCCTCTGCATCGCTGCTGC